>NZ_CP046908.1:2335000-2666250 GCF_009789575.1 Stappia indica
CCGAATGCGACACCCCCTCGGCAATTGTGGCAGGGCATGTCACAAATACGCCAGATTGCTCTTGTCCTTCGGGGTTCCTATGATGCCGCCTGCGCCGTAACGGGATATCGGGCGCGGCACCGCTCTCGCAGATGCGGGAAGAGCCGGTCGCCGCACATGTCCAGGCGCGGATTCTTTTGAAAGGTTCGGGCTGTTTGCGGGTACTGTCCCGCCGGCCACCAGGACAGGCATCGCGCCAGGCGCCGGGGCAGGCGCATGGTTGCCGGACGCAGGGACGGGCCCCACGGGTCCGCAAGAAGATCAAGGCAGCTGCCGCGCCGACAGGCGATGGCGGCGGCCGACGAGCACGACGAGAAGGACGGAATGCATCTCGGCGCGACACACCGCAACTCTCTGGACCTTGGCGACGAACCGCCTCTCATGGTCCATGACGAACGCGATCAGCTTCCGGACCGTCGCAGGGTCAGCCTGCGTTGGCTGACCGGGTCGGTCCTGACCGGCCTCACCTCGGTGACCCTGATGGGCGGCGCCCTGTTCGCGGCCCTCGACGGGCAGTATCAGGTCTCTGCGGCCCCCTCCCGGGGCGACCAGCCGGAGGCGACGACCTCCCGGGTGGTCGGCGGCAACGGTTCGGCCAAGGGCGATCGCGTCATTCGCGCCGCCGCGCAATATTCCAACCGGCACGTCATTCCGGTCTCGACTCTCAACCGCATCGACGGGCGGGACCACATCAAGCTGCGTCCCTACGCTCTGGTGACCGCCACCCTGGCCACCCGCGCCTCGCGCGAGGCCTCCGAGGAAATCCCTCCCTTCAACCCGCTTCAGCTCTTTTCCGATGCCAACGTCATCCCGGCGCGCGCCGTCAGCGACGCGGTCTACGATGCCCGCGTCGAGGGAGAAGTGACGATCAGCACGCGGGACTTTCCGGTCGACAATCCTCTCTCCACCGTCGACAGCGGCTATGGCGAGATGGAGATCGAACAGTTCGTGCGCCAGTCGGCACACTTCCTGTCGGGCAATTCGGTAAGCGAGGCCAGCGGCCCGGTCATCGATCCCGGCCGCTTCGACTTCAACCTCGCCCAGCAGCCGGAACTGTCGCGCCTCACCGTGCGGATCACCCCGGAGAACGTTTCCTTCGTCTCCAAGAGCGAAGCGTCCGACATCTATGCCGGCATGGAAGAGAAGATCGTGCCGGTGACGGGCGAAGAGAGCTTCCAGGAAGAGCTGATGGCGAATTACGCCACGGAGGAAGAGGCGGCGAGCATCGTCGACGCCTTCGTACGCGAGTTCGGCATCGAGAAGCTCGATACCGGCCAGCGGCTGCGCATCGCGCTCGCCCCGAGCCCGGACGAGACCGGACGCCTGCAGCCGCAGCGCGTCAGCCTCTATGCCGATACCGAGCACCGCGCCACCATCGCTCGCTCCGACACCGGCGAGTTCGTCGCCGCCCAGGCACCCGACACGTTCCTGGCAGATGCCTTTGCCGAGGCCGACCGTGTCGGCTATGCCGGCACCACCCCGACGATCTACGACAGTCTCTACCAGACGGCCCTGGAACAGGAGATGCAGCCGGAGATGATCTCCGACCTGGTACGCATCTTCTCCTTCGACGTCGATTTCAAGTCGCGGGTCAAGCCGGGCGATTCCTTCGAGGTCTTCTACGGCCTCGAGCAGGACAGCGACAACGTACCGGCCGAGATTCTCTATACGGCGCTGACCACCCGCAGCACGGCGCGCCGCTTCTACCGTTTCCGCACGCCCGACGACGGCCTCGTCGACTTTTATGACGAGACCGGCAAGAGCGCGAAGAAGTTCCTGATGCGCAAGCCGCTGTCGGGCGGCCAGTACCGCTCCGGCTTCGGCATGCGCCGTCACCCGATCGTCGGCGTGATGCGGCTGCACAGCGGCGTCGACTGGTCGGCCCAGCGCGGCACGCCGATCATGGCCGCGGGCAACGGCGTCGTGACCAAGGCGCGGTGGGTCTCCGGCTACGGCCAGCGCATCGAGATCCAGCACGCCAACGGCTACGAGACCACCTACAGCCACCAGACCAGCTTCGCCGACGGCATTCGCGAAGGCGTCAAGGTCCGCCAGGGCCAGGTGATCGGCTATGTCGGCTCCACCGGCCTGTCGACCGGTCCGCACCTGCACTACGAGGTCAAGGTGAACGGCCGCTTCGTGAACCCGATGCGTATCCGCCTGCCGCGCGGCCGCGTGCTGGAAGGCGACCTGCTGGCAGCCTTCAACCGCGAGCGCGAGCGCATCGATGCCTTGGTCGAGCGCGCAGCCGGCCCCTCGCGGATCGCATCGGCCTCTGCCGCCGCCATCAACTGAGCCACGGCTCCGCCCCGACATCAGGCCGGGCAAGAAAACGCAAAAAGGCCCGGGCATCGCTGCCCGGGCCTTTTGTTTTTCGCCTTAAGCGACCGGTCAGGCCGCGGCGCTTTCCGCACTGCCCACCTCGAAGAGCAGGCGGTCGGACCCTGCGCTCGCCTCGACCGTCTGGCCGTCGGCGATGCGTCCGCCGAGGATCATCTCGGCGAGCGGGTCCTGCACCTCGCGCTGGATCACCCGCTTCAGCGGCCTTGCGCCATAGGCGGGGTCGTAGCCCTTCTCGGCCAGCCAGTCGCGGGCGCTCGCATCGAGCCGCAGGGTGATCTTGCGGTCGGCCAGCAGCTTCTCCAGCCGCTTGAGCTGGATATCGACGATCGCCGCCATCTGCGAGCGCTGCAGGCGGTGGAACAGGATCTGGTCGTCCAGCCGGTTGAGGAATTCCGGGCGGAACGACGAGCGCACCACGGCCATCACCTGGTCCCGCACCGCCGAGGAGTCCTCGCCCTCCGGCTGGGCCACCAGATATTCGGCACCCAGGTTCGAGGTCAGGACGATCAGCGTGTTGCGGAAGTCGACCGTCCGGCCCTGACCATCGGTCAGCCGTCCGTCGTCGAGCACCTGCAGCAGCACGTTGAACACGTCGCCATGCGCCTTTTCGATCTCGTCGAACAGCACGACCTGGTAGGGCCGCCGCCGCACCGCCTCGGTCAGCGCGCCGCCCTCCTCATAGCCGACATAGCCGGGAGGTGCGCCGATCAGCCGGGAAACCGAGTGCTTCTCCATGTATTCCGACATGTCGAGCCGGACCATCGCCGTCTCGTCATCGAACAGGAACTCGGCCAGCGCCTTGGTCAGCTCGGTCTTGCCGACGCCGGTCGGCCCGAGGAACAGGAACGAGCCGATCGGCCGGTTCGGGTCCTGCAGGCCGGCGCGCGCACGGCGGACCGCGGTCGACACCGCATGCACCGCTTCCTGCTGGCCGATGACGCGCCGTGCCAGCTCGTCTTCCATCCGCAGCAGCTTGTCGCGCTCGCCTTCCAGCATCTTGTCGACCGGGATGCCGGTCCAACGAGAGACGACATGGGCCACGTGATCCGTGGTCACGGCCTCCTCGACCATCGCCCCGTCGGCACCGCCCCGGGCCTCGACATCGGCGAGCGTCCGCTCGAGCCCGGGAATGACGCCATAGGCCAGCTCGCCCGCCTTGGCGAGGTCGCCGCGACGCTGCGCCTTCTCCAGGTCGATGCGCGCCTGCTCCAGCTGCTCCTTGAGCTTCTGCTCGGACGACAGCTTCTCCTTCTCGCCCTGCCAGCGGGTGGTGAGGGCATCGGACTCCTCTTCGAGGTCCGCCAGCTCGCCCTCCAGCTTGTCCAGCCGGTCGCGGGCCGCCGGGTCGGTCTCCTTCTTCAGCGCCTCGCGCTCGATCTTCAGCTGGATGATCCGCCGGTCGAGTTCGTCCAGTTCCTCCGGCTTGCTGTCGACCTGCATGCGCAGGCGGCTCGCCGCCTCGTCGATGAGGTCGATCGCCTTGTCCGGCAGGAACCGGTCCGTGATGTAGCGGTTGGACAGGGTCGCGGCCGAAACCACGGCCGAATCGGTGATTCGCACCCCGTGGTGAAGCTCGTACTTGTCCTTGATGCCGCGCAGGATGGAGATCGTGTCCTCCACCGTCGGCTCGTCGACGAAGATCGGCTGGAAGCGCCGGGCAAGCGCCGCGTCCTTCTCCACATACTTGCGATATTCGTCGAGGGTCGTGGCGCCGACGCAGTGCAGCTCGCCGCGCGCAAGCGCCGGCTTCAAGAGGTTGGAGGCGTCCATGGCGCCGTCGGCCTTGCCCGCGCCCACCAGCGTGTGCATCTCGTCGATGAACAGGATGATGCCGCCGGCGGCCGACTGGACCTCGGACAGGACGGCCTTGAGCCGCTCCTCGAACTCGCCGCGATATTTCGCGCCGGCGATCAGCGACCCCATGTCGAGCGCAAGAAGCTTCTTGTCCTTCAGGCTCTCGGGCACGTCGCCATTGACGATCCGCAGCGCCAGTCCTTCGGCGATGGCGGTCTTGCCGACGCCGGGGTCGCCGATCAGCACCGGGTTGTTCTTGGTGCGGCGCGACAGGACCTGCATGGTCCGCCGGATCTCGTCGTCACGGCCGATCACCGGGTCGAGCTTGCCGTCCCGGGCGACCTGCGTCAGGTCGCGCGCATATTTCTTCAGCGCGTCGTACTGCCCTTCCGCCGAGGCGCTGTCGGCCTTGCGCCCCTTGCGCAGGTCGTTGATCGCCTCGTTGAGCCGGACCGCCGTCACGCCGCCATCGGCCAGCGCCTTGCCGGCCGCACTGTCCTTGACGATTGCCAGCGCGACGAGCAGCCGCTCGACGGTGACATAGGAATCGCCCGCCTTCTCGGCGAGCTTCTCGGCTTGGTCGAACACCTGTGCCAGCGCCGGCGCCAGATACAGCTGACCGCCGCCGCCCGAGACTTTCGGGAGACCGGAGAGCGCCCTTTCGGTGGCCGCCAGAACATCGCGCGAGCGCCCACCCGACCGGTCGATCAGACCGGCCGCGAGCCCTTCGGGATCGTCCAGCAAAACCTTCAGAAGATGTTCGGGCGTGAACTGCTGATGGGACTGTCCCAGCGCCTGGGTCTGCGCCGACTGGACGAAGCCCCTCGCCCGCTCGGTGTATTTCTCGAAATCCATCATGACCTCCAGATCCGGCCGCCCCCCGCAGCGAAGCAGCCTTTTCGGAATGCGGACCCGTCATGGCATCCGCACGGCCCCTCAAGGACCGTACCCAGCATATAGTGTTGCATTTCGAGCACAAAAGAGGGGGAGAGTGCGGATAGCGGTGCGGCAACGCAAAAGGGCCGCAGCGTGCGGCTGCGGCCCTTCTTTTTCAAACCCTGCGGCAGGCATACCTGCCGTGCCGGAGACGGATCACGCCTCGCTCGCGGCGGCTTCGGCGTCCGCCGGCTTGCGGCTGCGCGGCGCGCGCCGGGCCCGCGGCTTCTTTTCTTCGGTCGCTTCAGCCGGGGCCTCCGCCTCGGCGGCAGGCTCGGCACTGCCGTTCGCCGCCTCGTCCGAACCATCGCCCTCGCCCTCGCCCTGGGCGGAGCGACTGCGGCGCAGGCCGCGTCCGCGGGCACCGCGCACGCGGCGCCGGCTGCGGTCGTCGCCATCCTCGCCGGCCTCGTCGCCGGTGTCGGTGTCGGCGCTCTCGCCGGGCAGCGACTTGGTGTTGATCACCGGAATGTCGTCGACGAAGGGCTGCGGTGCGTCCACCGGCATCACCGGCTTGCCCGAAGAGGCTCCGGCCTCGCGATCCCGGTCGCGGTCGCGGCGCTCGTTCCGCTCGCTGCGGTCGTTGCGCTCGCCGCGGTCGCTCCGCTCGACGCGGTCGTTGCGCTCGGCGCGTTCTGCACGCTCGTTGCGCTCCTCGATCTCGTCGGCCTCGTCCTCGGCCTCATCGCCGCGCGGCAGGACCACCGGCTGATGCATGCTCTGCTGGGCTGCGGCAATGATGCGCAGGTAATGCTCGGCGTGCTGGAGATAATTCTCGGACATCACGCGGTCGCCGGCAGCGGCGGCGTCACGCGCCAGCTGCTGGTACTTCTCGGCGACATGGTGCGCGGTCCCGCGGATCTTCACATCGGGACCGTTGGACTCATAGGTCCGCGACAGCGGATTCGGTCCCTTGCGGTTACCACGGCCGCGGATGCGCTTGTTGTTGTTGCTCTGATTTCCTGGTCTCATTCTGCCGTTAACTCTCAAGAACGGCGACCGGCAAATCCGGTCAGGAGTCCGGTCCACCATCGGTGACCGGCGCCATGAAACGCAACTGCACAAGGCCTGTGTTGCGTGGGCCGATCAAGACAGACCTTCGGCGGGACGCGATACGACTGACGTCGCTCATTCCCGCTGGATTTTAAGGGTTCATCTTGAACAGACCGATGCCGAGCAACCCCGGGACCATCTGGTCCACCGGGCATCTTTTCCGACGGTTAGCTCCGTCGTGCGATGCGAGATCTGGCCGGAACGAAAACTATCGTACTGCCTACCCGTGGCTTCGAACGCCACCCCCGTCGGGTCTCGGCGAGGTGAACCTAGCCCTTTCCGCCCGGTTTTCCAAGCGTCTTTTTCACAAGCGCCATATCTGCCGCTATTTTGCAACACACGCCGCGCGCACGACCCGATCCTGTCCTGCAAGATCTTGAAATACCTGGACATCCTCAAGACCGGCAATTTTGGCCAGCCGGGCCACGGCAACCGCCTGCGATGCGCCGATTTCGAGAAACAACGGCGCGAATCGGGCAAGCAGCGCCTTCGCCTGAGGCAGGATCATCCGGTAGGCATCCAGGCCATCTTCGCCGGCAAACAGGGCGGCGCGGGGATCGTGCTCCCTCACCTCTCGGGAGAGCTGCACTTCTTCCGTAAGGGAAATATAGGGCGGATTCGAGACAAGGAAATCCATGCCCGGTGCCAGCATCGAGGCGAAATCGCCACGGCAGGGCAGGAACCTGTCGCCGACGCCGTTCCGGACGGCATTGTCGCGGGCCGTCAGCAGGGCGCCCGGCGCCATGTCCGTGGCAATGGCCACCGCATTCGGTAACTCGCTGAGCAGGGCGATGGCGATGGCCCCGCTCCCGGTGCCGAGGTCCGCAAAGCGATAGGGATGCTCGCGCCCCTGCGCACCCTCGCACCAGTCGAGGACGGCTTCCACCAGGCGTTCGGTGTCGGGGCGCGGCTCCAGCACCTCGCGCGACAGGGCGAATGTCAGCCCCCAGAATTCGCGCGCACCCAGGATCCGGCCGACCGGCTCGCCGGCGACACGCCGCGCGATGTGGCTGTCCGCCAGGGCCAGCACCGCGTCCGTCAGCTCGCGGTCGGGATCGGTGAGGGGCACGACCGGTTCGACACCGGCGGCAGCGGCGACCAGAAGGCGCGCATCCAGCGCCGCCGTCTCCACGCCCGCCGCGGCAAGGCGCGCCCGCGCCTCGCGGCAGACCGTGCCGATCCGCCGGTCGCGCGGGTTCGAGCTCACAGCCCTTCCGCCGCCAGCAGGGTCGCCTGATGGTCGAGCGCCAGCGGCTCGATCACCTCGTCCAGCGCCTCGCCGCTGATCACTTCGGGAAGCTTGTAGAGCGTCAGGCCGATCCGGTGGTCGGTCACCCGCCCTTGCGGAAAATTGTAGGTGCGGATGCGCTCGGACCGGTCGCCCGATCCCACCTGCAGCCGGCGCGCCTCCGTCCGCTCGCTCGCCAGCCTTGCCCGCTCCTCGTCGAAGATGCGGGCCCGCAGCAGCTGCAAGGCCTTGGCCTTGTTCTTGTGCTGCGAGCGCTCGTCCTGCACCGCGACGACGATTCCCGTCGGCATATGGGTGATGCGCACGGCCGAGTCGGTGGTGTTGACGTGCTGCCCGCCTGCACCCGACGCGCGGTAGGTATCGATGCGCAGGTCCGCATCGTTGATCTGGACATCGACGTCCTCGGCCTGCGGCAGCACCGCCACCGTCGCGGCCGACGTGTGGATGCGCCCGCCCGATTCCGTCTCCGGCACGCGCTGGACCCGGTGAACGCCCGATTCGAACTTCAGCCGGGCGAAGACCTGGTCGCCGGTCACGGACGCGATCACTTCCTTGAAGCCGCCGACCTCACCCTCGCTCGCCGAGACGATCTCGACCTTCCAGCCCTTCAACTGCGCATAGCGCTGGTACATGCGGAAAAGATCGCCGGCAAAGAGCGCCGCCTCGTCGCCGCCGGTGCCTGCGCGCACTTCGAGAATGACGTTACGGTCGTCCGCCACATCCTTGGGCAGGAAGCCGATGCGCACCTCCTGCGCCAGCGCCTCGACATGCTCGCGCAAGGCGCCGAGCTCGATCTCGGCCAGCTCTCGCATCTCCGCATCGGCGGCCGGGTCCTCAAGCATCGCCTCGACCCCGGCCAGTTCCTCCTCCGCCTTGCGCAGGGCCGTGATGCGGGCGGCCAGCGGCTCCAGTCCGGCATAGTCGCGGGACAGGCGGACATAGGTTTGCGGGTCCGGATTCTGGCTCATCCGGTATTCGAGTTCGGCGACGCGCGACAGCAGCGCATCCAGTTTTTCCGCCGGGATCATGGCGTTGCGATCCTCACGATTCGGGAAGGAAGGCCCTTGCGGGCAAGGCAGGCCTGGCGTGCAGCCTCGCTACAAGGCGACGTCCGTGTCGGACGAGAAGGCGCGCAGGAAGCCGCGGATATCGGCAGCAGCCGCCGGCTCGTCGAGGCGCGGCAGCAGGCGCGCCGCCAGCCGGCCGACATCGAGCGTGCGGACCATCGCCTTCACCGGGCCGAGAGCGGATGCCGACATCGACAGGCTGCGATAGCCCAGCGCCGCCAGCGCCATTGCCTCCAGCGGCCGGCCGGCGATCTCGCCGCACAGCGTCACCGGGGTGGAATAGGCATTGGCCTTGTCGACGATATGCTTCAGCGCCCGCAGGAAGGCCGGGCTCATCGTGTCGAAACGGCCGGCAACCCGGGTGTTGCCCCGGTCGACCGCGCTGAAGAACTGGAACAGGTCGTTGGAGCCGACCGAGACGAAGTCCACCGCCTGGAACAGCTCGTCGAGCTGGTAGAGGAGCGAGGGCACCTCGACCATCACCCCGAGCATCAGCCGTTCCGGAACCGGATAGCCGTGGCGGCGCAGGTGCTTCAGCTCGCGCTCGACCACGCCGCGCGCCTGGTGGAATTCGGCGACTTCGGTGACCATCGGGAACATCAGCTTCAGGTCGCGGCCGGCCGCGGCATGCAACAGGGCGCGGACCTGGGTGCGCAGGATGCCCGGCCGGTCGAGCCCGAAGCGGATCGCCCGCCAGCCCATGGCCGGGTTCTCCTCCTGGATCGCCCGCAGGTAGGGCAGCACCTTGTCGCCGCCGATGTCGAGCGTGCGGAAGGTGACGGGCCGTCCGCCCGCTGCATCCAGCACCTGGCGGTAATAGTCGCGCTGCTCGCTCATCCGCGGAAAGGCGGAGGCGACCATGAACTGCAGCTCGGTGCGGAACAGGCCGACGCCGCTCGCGCCCGATTCGGCGACGGCCGGCAGATCGACCAGCAGGCCGGCATTCAGCTGCAGCGAGACGTCGACCCCGTCGCGGCTGATCGAGGGCTTGTTGCGCAGCCGCCGGTACTGGGCCTGCCGGCGGGCGCGGAAGCGGACCTTCTCGGCATAGGCATTCTCGATATCGGGCGCCGGGCGCAGGTGCACCTGGCCGCTTTCGCCGTCGACGATGACCGGATCGCCGGCCTCGGCCAGGCTGACGAGATTGTCCGCAAGTCCCACCGCCGCGATGCCGAGCGCCCTCGCGACGATGGTGACATGGCTGGTCGGACCGCCCTCCTCCAGCGCGATGGCGCGGATCCGGTCGCGGCCGTAGTCCAGCAGCTCCGCCGCGCCCATGTTGCGGGCGATGATCACCGCATCCTGCGGCAGGGTCTCCGACAGCGGCCCGTGCTGGCGGCCCATCAGCTCGCGGATCAGGCGATGGGCAAGATCGTCGAGATCGTGCAGCCGCTCGCGCAGATAGGGGTCGGTCTGGCGCAGCATGCGCGCGCGCGTGTCCGACTGCACCTTCTCCACCGCCGCCTCGGCGGTCAGGCCGTTGTTGATCGCTTCCTCGATCTTCCGGATCCAGCCCCGGTCATGGGCGAACATCCGGTATGCCTCGAGCACGTCGCGATGTTCGCCATGCTGGGCGAAGTCGCCGGAATTCAGCAGATCATCGAGCGAGATCCGCAGCCGGTTGATCGCCCGCTCCAGACGCTCCAGCTCGACACCCGCATCCTCGGCGATGAGATTGGTGACCACGACGCGCGGCTCGTGCAGCACCACATGGCCGAGACCGACGCCGTCGGACAGGGCGACGCCCTGGAAATGCATCGGCCGGGTCAGGTCGAGCTTGGTGCCCTGCTGGACGATGGCTTCCAGCTCGCCGGCGGCGACCATCTCGGCGATCACCATCGCCGTGGTCTGCAGCGCCTCCACCTCGTCCTCGAAATAGGTCCGGTGCGACTGGTTCTGGACGACGAGCACGCCGAGCGTCCGGCCGGCGCGCAGGATCGGCACGCCGAGGAATGAGTTGTAGGCCTCCTCTCCCGTTTCCGGGCGATAGGCGAAGGCGGGATGCGCCTGGGCGTTCGGCAGGTTGAGCGGGCGGGCATCGGCGGCGATGAGGCCGACAAGGCCTTCGCCGACCTTCAGGCTGGTCTTGTGGACGGCATCGCGGTTGAGGCCCTCGGTGGCATAGAGCTCGAGGACGCCGTCGGCACGCAGGATATAGACCGAGCAGACCTCGGCCACCACGTTGGCCGCGATCAGGACTACGATCTTGTCGAGCCGCTCCTGTGCGTTGATCGGCTCCGCCATGACCTCGCGGAGGCGCCGCAACAGCACGCGGGGCCCTGCGAGAGTGCTCCGCATCACCCGTCAGATCCTTTCCGCACCACCGTCATGGGCCCGCGGGCCCGAAGGCCCGCGTCGCGAGGCGGCAGGTGCCGCGGATCGCTTACCCGTCCAGACCGTATAGCGAATGGAGAGTCCGCACCGCAAGCTCGGTATAGGCGGAATCGATGAGAACCGAGATCTTGATCTCCGACGTCGTGATGGCGCGGATGTTGATTCCCTTCTCGGCAAGGCCCTGGAAGCAGCGCGCGGCGATGCCCGCATGCGAGCGCATGCCCATGCCGATCACCGAGACCTTGACCACGTCGCGCGCACCCTCGATCGCCTGGTAGCCGATCAGGTCCTTCTTGTCGCGCAGCACCGCGAAGGCCCGGTCGTAGTCGCTTTCCGGCACCGTGAAGGTGATGTCGGTGGTGCGCCCGTCCGGCGAAATGTTCTGGACGATCATGTCGACATTGATGTTGGCATCGGCCAGCGAGCCGAACACCGCGCTGGCAACGCCGGGCTTGTCGGCCACGTTGCGGATGGAAATCTGCGCCTCGTCTTTCGCGAAGGCGATGCCGGTTACGACTTGCTGTTCCACGATCTCGTCCTCGTCGCAGATGAGTGTGCCCGGCGGCAGGCCGCCCGCGCCGAGCTGCGGCGCATCCGGGTCGTCGAAGCTGGAGCGCACGAAGGTGCGCACTCCGTGAACCATGGCCATCTCGACCGAGCGCACCTGCAGCACCTTGGCACCGAGCGAGGCCATCTCGAGCATTTCCTCGAAGGCGATGCGCTCCAGGCGCCGGGCACGGGGCACGATGCGCGGATCGGTGGTGTAGACGCCGTCCACGTCCGTGTAGATGTCGCAGCGGTCGGCGCGGATCGCCGCGGCCAGCGCCACCGCGCTGGTGTCGGAACCGCCGCGCCCGAGCGTCGCGATGCGGTTGTCGGGAGCCACGCCCTGGAAACCGGCGACCACGGCGACCTGGCCCTTTTCCAGCCGCTCGATCAGCCTGTCGCCGTCGATGTCGGTGATGCGGGCGGCGCCGTGCTGGGCGTCCGTCTTCAGCGGGATCTGCCAGCCCTGCCAGGAGCGGGCCTCCACGCCCATGTCCTGCAGCACGATGGCCAGCAGGCCGCTCGTCACCTGTTCGCCGGAGGACACGACCGCGTCGTATTCGCGGGCATCGTGCAGGAGCGATGCCTCGCGGCACAGGCCGACCAGCTTGTTGGTCTCGCCCGACATGGCGGAGACGACCACCGCCACCTGGTGGCCGGCATCGACCTCCCGTTTCACATGCCGCGCCACATTACGGATGCGTTCGAGATTTGCGACGGACGTGCCGCCGAACTTGAGAACCAGACGGGCCATGAGCTGTGTTGAGTCGTCTTCGAGAAGGTGAAGGTCGGCCGCCGGGACAGCGGGCCGGATCGGGCGACATCCATACAGACTGCGGCCCGCCGCCGCAACTGCCACGCTTGACAAAGAGCCTGCGACGCTCGACCAAACCTCTCGGGGAAAACCGAAAGGACAACAGCATGAGCGCCGCAGAAACCGTCGCCGGCGGATCCGGCACCACAGTCGACGATGCCGAGGTCGCCCGCTTCTCGGCCATGGCCGCCGAATGGTGGAACCCGGCGGGCAAGTTCCGTCCGCTGCACAAGTTCAATCCGGTGCGCCTTGCCTATATCAAGCGCCAGGTCAGCGCCCACTTCGGCCGCGACGAAAAGGCGCCCGATGCCTTTGCCGGCCTGCGCCTGCTCGACATCGGCTGCGGCGGCGGCCTGCTCAGCGAGCCGATGGCGCGCCTCGGCGCTCACGTGACCGGCGCCGACGCCTCGTCCACCAATATCGAGGTGGCGAAGATCCATGCCGCAAGCTCCGGCCTTGCCATCGACTACCGCGCCACCACGGCGGAGGCGCTGGCAGCGGCGGGCGAGCAGTTCGACGTCGTTCTCAACATGGAAGTGGTCGAGCATGTCGCAGACGTGCCGCTCTATCTCGATGCCTGCGCGCAGCTGGTGAAGCCGGGCGGCCTGATGTTCGTCGCGACGATCAACCGCACGCTGAAGGCCTACGCGCTGGCGATCGTCGGGGCGGAAGTCGTCCTGCGCTGGCTGCCCCGCGGCACCCATACCTACGAGAAGCTGGTGCGCCCGCAGGAGCTGCTGGAGCCTCTGACGGCCGCCGGCCTGCGGGAAATGGAGCGCTGCGGCGTCTCCTTCGATCCCCTGCGCGACCGCTGGCAGGAAACCTCCGACACCGACGTCAACTACATGATGCTCTTCTCGCGGCCGGCCTGATCCGCCGCAGCACAAGGACACCGCCGATGGATCCTCTCGTTCTCGTTCCCGGCCTGCTTTGCACCGAGGCGCTGTTCGCGCCGCAGATAGGCGCGTTGGCCGGCGACGGGGTCAAGGTCCAGGTCGCCGACCATCGCCAGGACGAGACCATTGCGGCCATCGCCACGCGGTTGCTGGGCGAGGCGCCGCCGCGCTTTGCGCTCGCGGGCCTGTCCATGGGCGGCTACATCGCGATGGAGGTCATGCGCCGGGCGCCCGAACGGCTGATGCTGCTGGACACCTCCGCACGCCCCGATACAGAGCAGCAGACCGAGAACCGCGGCCGGCTGATCGCCTTGGCCGAAAGCGGCAAGTTCGACCAGGTGACGCCCTCGCTGTTTCCGCTCTTCGTCCACGAGGACCGGCAGGAAGACGCCGCGCTGCGCGCGCTCGTCGGCCAGATGGCGATCGCCACCGGGCCGCAGGCCTTCGTCCGGCAGCAACGCGCCATCATCGCGCGGCCGGACGCGCGTCCCTTTCTCGGCGCCATCGCCTGCCCGACGACCATCGTCGTCGGCGACGGCGACCGGCTGACGCCGCCCGAGCTTGCGCGCGAGATGCAGGAGCTGATCCCGCGTGCCAAGCTGGAACCGGTGGCCGGCGCCGGTCATCTTCCCACGCTGGAGGCTCCGGACGCCGTCACCGGCCTGATGCGGACCTGGCTCGCCGCCTGACCGGCGGCCGCCAGCCGCGTTCTACTTTCCGGCCGCCGCGGCCTCGAGCCCGGCAATGTCCAGCTTCACCATCGTGAGCATGGCTTCGGCGACGCGCTTGGCGACCGCCGGGTCCGGATCGCCCATCAATTCCGTGAGGCGGCGCGGCGTGATCTGCCAATAGAGGCCCCAGCGGTCGCGCAGCCAGCCGCATTGCTGGATTTCGCCGCCCTCCGAGAGCCCGTCCCACAGGCGGTCGACCTCCGCCTGGTCCTCGCATTCCATCATCACCGAGAACGTGTGGTTGAAGCTCCAGGGCGCCTCCGTCTCGATGGCGCGGTAGCGCTGGTCGCCGAGCCGGAAGGCGGCGATCTTGACGCTGCCGGCCGGACCGGAGGGCGAGTCGGCCGGCAGCGCCGACGTCCACTCGACCGCCGATCCGGGGATCAGTCGGACATAGGTTTCAAGCGCTCCGGCCATGTCGGCCCGGAACCACAGATGCTGGATAACGGTTGCCATCGGATCCTCCCGGTCCTGCCGTCCGGAGCATGCCCGCCCGCAAGCGCATGCGGCGGACATGCTCCAACTAGTTCACGCGTCGAGGATCGGCGCGAAGCCGCCGAAGATCATCCGCTTGCCGTCGAAGGGCATGGTCTCGCCCATCTCCTTCATGCGCGGATCGCTCATCATCTTCTGGACGGCGGCGTCGCGGACTTCCTTGGATGGATATTCGATCCAGCTGAACACGACGATCTCGTCTTCCGTCGCCTTCACGGCTCCGCGGAAGTCGGTGACCTTGCCGTCCGGCACGTCGTCGCCCCAGCACTCCACCACCCGCGTGGCGCCGAATTCGCGGAACAAGGGGGCGACCGTCGCCGCGAGCTTCAGATAGCTTTCCTTGTTGGCAGCCGGCACCGCGACCACAAAGCCGTCGACATATCCCATTGCAACCATGTCCGTATCTCCCGATCTCTTGCTCGTTGGGGGAAGTTCCGGCGAACCGCCGGCGGGCTACATTTGTTCCAGCGCTGCCCGGTCCATCCAGAACAGCTCGAAGATGTGGCCGTTCGGGTCTTCGCAGCTGCGGCCATACATGAAGCCGTGATCCTGCACCGGGCCCGGGTCTGCCCGCCCACCGGCGGCGACCCCGGCCGCCACCAGGGCGTCGACCTCGTCGCGGCTGCCGACCGACAGCGCGAACAGACCCTGCACCTGAGCGCGGGCGTCGACGATGGTCTTGTCGGTGAAGTCCGCAAACCGCGCATGCGTCAGCAGCATCACCACGATGCTGTCCGAATGGACCATCGCCGCCGTCCGATCGTCGGAAAACCGCATGTCCTGCGTCGCGCCCAGCGCCTTCTGAAAGCCGATAGCCGCATCCAGGTCGGACACCGGCAGGTTGAGAAACACCATTCTGGTCACGCAAAACTCCTTGTTTCGCCCCCCGCACGGCGCCCGCCGCCATGCTTGCGAAGTCTGTGAACAAGCGCATCCGGAAGGGCCGGTTCCGCTTGACAAAAAGGTTGATATCAACATATTTAGATCATGTCAAACAGGCTTCCCTTCGAGACCACCATCGAGGTCCGCGACACCTGCCTCTGCCTGCACGCACAGCGGGCCGCGCGGGCGCTGGCACGCCGCTTCGACGAGGCGCTGAAACCGTTCGGTCTCACCAACGGTCAGTTTTCATTGCTGATGTCGCTCAACCGGCCGGAGCCGCCCTCGCTCGGCCCGGTCGCGCGCTTGCTGGCGATGGACCGCACCACGCTGACCGCAGCGCTGAAGCCGCTGGAGCGCAACGGCCTGGTCGCCTCGCGCCCCGATCCGAAGGATCGGCGCAGCCGCTTGCTGGTCCTCACCGAGAAGGGGCACGCGGCCCTGATCGCCGCGGTACCGGTCTGGCGCTCCGTTCATGCGGAGATCGACGCGGCATTGCCCGGCGACGGGCCGGATCAGGCCCGCACGCTGCTGGGCGCTCTTGGAAACGTCGGATAGAGGGAGAAAAGACGGAAGAGCGTCAGTTGCGGTCTTCGGGCAGCACCGGCAGCGGCATCACGGCGATGCCCTCCTCCAGCAGCTCGCCGACATCCTCGCGCGAGGCGGCACCATAGATGCCGCGTGCTTCCGCCTCGCCGTAGTGGATCTTGCGCGCCTCTTCGGGAAAGGCCGTGCCGACATCCTCGGCATTGGCGGTCAGCTCCGCCCGCAAGGCCCGCAGCTTTTCCATCAGCGCCGCCTGTTCCGGCGAGCGCGGGGCGGCAATCGCCGGCACCTGCGCAGGCTCTGCCCCCTCGGCCGCAGCCGCCTGCCGCACGGAGGCCGCCACCGTCTCGGCCCGCGCCTCCTTGCGGCGCGAGGTGGACACCGCCGGCGCCATCAAGGCCTTGTCGACCTCGCTGCCGCCGCACACGGGACAGGACAGCAGCCCGCCCGCCTTCTGCCTCTCGAAATCCTCGAGCCCCCGGAACCAGCCTTCGAACCCGTGGCCGGCCTTGCAGGACAGCGCATAGCGGATCACTCGGCCGCCTCCGTCCTGGACGCCGCGCCCGACGGGCCGACGCGGGTGAAGGACCGCTGGTTGGCGATGGCGGGGATCCGCCGACGCGCGTCGTCGGCCTTCTCCGGATCGAGCACGGCAAGCGCATAACCCGGCGCGTCGCCATCCACCTCGGCGATCACCTCGCCCCAGGGCGCGACGACGAGGCTGTGGCCATAGGTCTCGCGCCCGTCCTCGTGGCGGCCTCCTTGCGCGGCCGAGACGACGAAGGCGCCGTTCTCGATGGCGCGCGCCCGCTGCAGCACATGCCAATGCGCCTCGCCGGTCTGCCGGGTGAAGGCGGCCGGCGCGGTGAGCACCCGCGCCCCTGCCCCCGCCTGGGCGCGAAACAGCGCCGGAAAGCGGATGTCGTAGCAGATGCCGAGGCCGATCAGCGTGCCGGCGGCCGGCACCACGATCGCCTCCTCCCCCGGCTGATAGGTCGCCGATTCGCGCCAGCTCTCGCCGTTGGGCAGGTCGACGTCGAACATGTGGATCTTGTCGTAGCGGGCAAGCGTTGCCCCGTCGGTACCGAACAGGAAGCCGCGATTGGCAGCCTTGTCTTCACCCGTGCGGATCGCCAGCGAGCCGACATGCAGCACGATCTGCAGTTCGGCGGCCAGCGCCGCGAAGACCGCCACCGAGGGATCTTCCCTTTCGGCCCGGATCTTGACGAACAGCTCTTCCCGGCTGCGCTCCAGCAGGTTGGTCATCTCGGGCGTCTGGATATAGGTGGCGCCCTCTGCCGCCGCCTGCCGGATCAGCGTCGACGCCGCGTCGATATTGGCCGCGACATCCCGCCCGCTGCGCATCTGGATGACGGCCGCGACGAGGGTTCCATCCGTTGCCTTGCTCATGACGTTCGCCCTGTTGTCCGTGTCCCGGTTTCCGTGTCTCTGGCTCAGTTCGCCGCAAGCAGCGCGTCGAGCCGGCCGGCACGCTCCAGCGCCATCAGGTCGTCGCAGCCGCCTACATGGGTGTCGCCGATGAAGATCTGCGGAAACGTCGTGCCGCCGCGCCCGGTGCTGGCGCGCTGGATCATCTCCTTGCGCAGCTCCGGGCTGTAGGTTGCGTCATACTCGCGAAACGCCACGTCCTTCTTCTGCAGGAGCTGCTTTGCCATGGCGCAATAACCGCACAGCTGCCGGGTGTAGATCTCCACTGCCATGATATCCGTCCTGCCGTCCCCAAGCTTGCGCGCCGACTGCGTCCTTGCGAAGCCGGCACTGTTGTCCTCCCTTGCATATATTGACCATTTCCCCTTCGCCGCAAGTCGTCAGCCGAGCGGCGTGTCCGCGCCGGCATGGGCGAAGACCATCACGTCCACCGCCGTCGCCCCCTCGCGCAGCAGCGCGCGGGTCGCCGCGCCGACTGTCGCGCCGGTCGTGTAGACGTCGTCGACCAACACCACCCGCCGGCCGGAAATCGTCATCAAGCCCTGCGGCGTCACGCTGAAGGCCCCGCTGACATTGCGCGCCCGCGCCGCTGCATCCAGCCCGACCTGCTGCCGGGTGCGCTTGCGCCGGACCAGCGCCTGCGGCGCAACCGTGAGGCCAAGGGCGCGGCCCATCTCCCGCGCCAGCAGCCCGGACTGGTTGTAGCGCCGGCTCCACAGGCGAAGGCGGTGCAGCGGCACCGGCACGATCACGGGAGGCCCCGCCTCTTCCTCGCGCGGCGCAAGCAGTTCGCTCCCCGCCCGCGCCATCCATTGGCCCATGGCCGCCGCCATTGCCGGCCGGTCGTAGTATTTCAGCCGCGACACCAGCACCCGTGCCGGCCCCTCATAGGCCGCAACGGCCCGCAGCCGGTCGAAGGCCGGCGGCCGCGCGATTGCCTGCGGCGACAGGGCGCCGGGACCAAGATCATAGGCGAAGGGCAGGCCTAGACGCTCGCACCAGGGCGGCGCCAGGAACGGCATCTGCTCCCAGCACGAAGGGCACAGCGTCGCCTCCTGCCCGACGATGGCATCGCAGGCAAGGCAGGTCGGCGGCAACACCAGGTCGAGCACCCGCCGCCCGGCCGCAGCGAAGGCACCCGCCACAGCCTGCCCCCTGAGCGGCCACCTGATCCGCCTGCCGGTCCGGCCTCCATCTGCCGCCGCTTCACCGCCCGCCATTCTCTCGCCCTGCCCTTGCTGTTCAGGCCGTAGGGGCACAAGTGAACGCGCAAGCGGCGCGCAATGCAATCGAAAGGCGAAACGGATCTCGTCGCACCGGCGCAAACGCACCGCCTCTTGATCCCTCGCCCCTCCCGGCGCTACCTGTGGCACGCCGCCGCTCGGGCGGCCGGGCACCCCGCACAGGACTGGAACAGCCGTGTCACACAGCGAGCGACCTGAGATCTTCGACCGGCGCCTGTTCGCCCGCCGGCGCGCACGCGCGCTGGAGCGGCTTGCCGCCACCTTGGGAGATGCGGACTTCCTGCTGGCCAATGCTGCGACGGACCTTGGGGAAAGGCTGGCGGCGGTGAGCCGCGATTTTCCGCTCGCCATCGATCTCGGCGGCCATCGCGGGCATGTCTCGGCGGCCCTTGCCGCCTCGGGCCGCGTCGGCACCGTGCTGCGCGCCGACCTCCTGGTCGAGGACCGCTCGGTGCCGGGCGCCGCGCTCGTTGCCGACGATGCCTTCCCGCCCTTTGCCGACGGCTCGCTCGATCTCGTCGCCTCGGCCCTGTCGCTGCATCTCGTCAACGACCTGCCCGGCGCGCTGATCCAGATCCGCCGGGCCCTGCGCCCGGACGGCCTGTTCCTTGCCAACCTGCTCGGCGGCGACACCCTGTTCGAGCTGAAGGACGCCTTCATGCTGGCCGAGTTGGAAACGCTGGGCGGCGCGACGCCCCATGTCGTTCCCTTCGCCGACACGCGGGCGCTCGGCGCCCTGCTGCAGCGGGCGGGCTTTGCCCTGCCGGTCGCCGATGTCGACCGCCTGACGGTGCGCTACGGCGACATGTTCGCCCTGATGCGCGACCTCAGGGCAATGGGCGCGGCCAATATCCTTGCCGACCGCAGCCGCACGCCGCTGTCGCGCGCCACTCTTGCACGTGCCGCGGAGATCTATGCACAGCGCCATGGCGACCCGGACGGGCGGATCCGCGCCACGTTCGATCTCGTCTCGCTGTCGGGATGGGCACCGCACGAAAGCCAGCAGAAGCCGCTGAAGCCGGGCTCTGCCAAGGCGAGCCTGGCCGACGCCCTGTCGGTTATCGATGCGGAGCGGAAAAACGACGACCCGCAGCCGGACTGACGGCGCGGGTCTTGGTGCGTCGGGATCGGCCGAGCCGCGGCTTGCGGCTTCGTGCCTCGATCAGATGTTGGAGATGGCGGAGGCGACCACACCGAACACGTCGTCGCCCAGAATGCCCTGGATGCTCAGCAGCGCGCCGATGATCGCGAAGGAGACGAGCCCCATGATGAGGCCGTATTCGATTGCGGTGGCGCCCGCCTCGTCGCGGCGCATGGTGCCTGCGAGGTCGGCGAACTGGTCGCTGCGATCGCGCAACTTGTCGAACTGTCCCTGCATCTGCCGCGTCCCGTGCTGACTGCGTCAACGGTGGCGGCTGCGGATCTTCCGCTTGTCAGGCCAGATCGATCAGATGCGGAATCAGGGGTTCGTCCGCCGGAGGCATCGGGTAGTCCCGAAGCCTCACCGCTCTCACCCACTTGATCGCCTGACCTTCCCGGCCCGCCACCGTGCCCGACCATCGTCGGCATACGAAAAGTGGCATCAGCAGGTGAAATTCCTCATAAGCGTGACTGGCGAATGTGAGCGGTGCGAGGCACTCTTTCTTAACCGTGATGCCCAGCTCTTCCGCCAGTTCGCGGATGAGCGCATCCTCCGGACGCTCGCCCGGCTCGACCTTGCCGCCGGGAAATTCCCACAAGCCGGCCATCGCCTTGCCCTCGGGTCGCTGGGCGATCAGCACGCGGTTGTCGGCATCGAGCAGCGCGCAGGCCGCGACTAGCAGAAGTTTCATCCGTTTCCCCGTTCCGTTTCGGGACGCTGCTGCAAGGTTTTGCTCACCATGCCGGAAGCTTCCTGCGGCAGGCGGTAGTGATAGCCGTAGCCGCGGCGAAACCCCATGCCCCGATAGAGCGCCCGCGCAGGCCCGTTTTCCGCCGTCACCTGCAGCCAGGCCAGCCGGCAACCGCGCGCCGCGCCCTCGGCAAGACAGCGGGCGACGAGGCGGGCGCCGATCCCCTGCCGGCGGGCTTCGGGCCGCACCGCCAGATCGTAGATGCCGAGCAGGCCGCGCTCGGCGACCGCCAGCACCACGCCGAGCGGCGCGCCGTCCCGGTCCTCGGCAAGGAATGTCAGCCGCGCGACGGCGACCCGATTGAGCGCATCGGCAAGCCGTTGCAGCGCTACGCTCGTCACCGCTTCCGCCCGCGTGCCGCCGATGGTTCCGAACGCCGTGATGAAGGCATCGAGATCGACGGACCGGATGCCGTCCGCGCCCTCTTCGGCATTGGCCCCGACCTCGAGATCGCCCTGTTCGCGCACCCAAACGTCCGTCTCGCCGCTGCGCGTCCAGCCTTCGTCGTCGGCGATCTCCGCAAGTGCCATTGGCGTCAGGGGCGTATGGCGCAGATGGAAGGGCACGCCGTTGCGGGCGAACAGCACCTGCATTTCGGCAAGCCGCTGCCGTGCATCCCTGCCGTCGCGCGGATCCATCACGTTGAGGGAATTCACCCGCCGCGCCGGATTGCCGGGGGAAAGCCGTGCGACCCAGGCCCCGTCGACGACGCTGCGCTCGCTCGGGAAGCCGTTGAGATTGGCTTCCTCGAGCGCCTTGATCGTCGCCAGGTCCAGGGACGGGGCATCATCCGGCATGCGAGGCACCTGCCTCAGGACCGGTAGTCGCCGTTGATCGCGACATATTCCTTGGTGAGATCGCAGGTCCACACCGTCGCCGTGCCCTCGGCCAGGCCGATATCGACGCGGATCGCTATCTCTTCCTCGCGCATGGCGGCGGAGGCCGCCTCTTCCGAGTAGCCCGGGTCGCGCTCGCCGTCGACGGCGACGCGCACGTCGCCGAACCAGATCGCCAGCCGGTCGCGGTCGGCCGGCTCGCCGGCCTTGCCCACCGCCATGACGATGCGGCCCCAGTTGGCGTCCTCGCCGGCAATCGCGGTCTTCACCAGCGGCGAATTGGCGATGGAAAAGCCGATGCGCTTGGCCGAGGCGTCGCTCTCCGCACCCGTCACGGTGACGGAGACGAACTTGCGCGCGCCCTCGCCGTCCTTGACGATCAGTTGCGCCAGCTCGCGCATCAGCTCGCCGAGGGCCTGGCGGAAGCCGGCAAGCCGGGGATCGTCCGCCCGCTCGACCCGTTCGCCGCCGGCCTTCCCGGTCGCGAACAGCAGCACGGTGTCGGACGTGGAGGTGTCGCCGTCGATGGTGATGGCGTTGAACGTCCCGCCAACCTGCTCCGACAGCAGCTCCTGCAGGACGGGCGCGGCAATCGGCGCATCGGTGAAGAGGAAGGAGAGCATCGTCGCCATGTCCGGCGCGATCATGCCCGCGCCCTTGGCGATGCCGTTGAGCGTCACGCTCCGGCCGCCGAGATCGACGCTGCGCGAGGCGGCCTTGGGGAACGTGTCCGTCGTCATGATGGCGCGCGCCGCGCCCTGCCAGTCGCCGGCCTGTGCCTCGCTGACCAGCGTGTCGACGACGCCGGCAAACTTTTCCGCCGGCAGCGGCTCGCCGATCACGCCGGTGGAGGCAAGAAACACCTCGCCCATGGCGCAGCCGGCGGCTTCCGCCACATAGCGGGCCGAAAGCTCCGTCGCCTCGCGGCCCTTGCGTCCGGTGAAGGCATTGGCATTGCCGGAATTGACCAGCAGCGCCCGGGCACGTCCGCCGGCGAGATTGTCGCGGCACCAGTCGACCGCCGCCGACGGGCAGCGCGACTTGGTGAACACGCCGGCAACGTCCGCGCCCTCGTCGAGCAGCACCATCAGGACGTCGGTGCGGCCCTTGTACTTGATCCCGGCCTGCGCGGTGGCGAAGCGCACGCCCGCGACCGCAGGCAGTGCCGGATAGGATTTCGGGGCGAGCGGCGAGACGGCCGTGGACATCGGACACTCCCTTGAAAAGCGGGCGCAAAAGACTGCCGCGAGCCTTGCCCCATCGCCGCCGCTCGCGCAAGTCCTATCCTGCCGAGGGCCTGCGAACCGGATGCAGGAAGGCGGAAAAGCGCCGGTGCAGGAAGGGGATGAGGCCCCAGACCATGGTCACGACCACGACCGGCACGATCACCAGCGTCTGCTGCCAGAACATCCAGCCGCGGGTCAGCGGGGCAATCAGGTAGAGCAGCGCGGTCACCAGCGGATAGACGCCGGCAAAGACCAGCAGAGCGAAACGCGGACGCGACAGCACGCGCGGTGCGGCGGCCGGCGCCGGACGGGGGCCTGCTGCCTCATCGGCGCTGTCGGGCGCGGCGGAAGCGGAATGTGCGGACATCGGAGGATCTCCCGGTGAGGTGGGACAGGCCGAAGGCGATGGAGTCACCCGGACGCATTCCGGCTGCAGCGTCGGCTCTGTGGATTGGCGGTTCAGCGGATTGTTGGATTGGCGGTTCGGCTGAACGCCTTGCAGGGTGGTTTGAACGCTCGATATACGAAACGGACCGTATCGTTTCGCATTATCTAAACGGGCCGTTTCGTTTCGTCAAGCCCTGTGCTAAGGCTGCCTGTGCTAAGGCTGAATACGACGACAGAGCTGCCCGCCGCCCCCGCGGAAAGGCGGCCGAACGGCGGAAAACTCGAGGAAACGCGATGCGGGACAACAATGCGGAAGACGAAGCGGCGGATGCCGGGACCGGATCGCCCCTCGCCCGCCCCTCGACCGGCGCACGGCGCAATCCGGCAAGCGCCGATGCGATCCGCCAGGCGGCCGCCGACATTCTCGCGGAAGACGGCTATGCACGCTTTTCCATCGAGGCGGTCGCCCGCCGCGCCAGGGCCGGCAAGCCGACGATCTATCGCTGGTGGCCGAGCAAGGCGGCCCTGCTGCTCGACGTCTATCACCGCCAGAAGCACGGCGTCGTCGCGCCCGATACGGGCGATCTGGTGGAAGACCTGACGGCTTTTCTCGACTCGCTGTTCCGTCACTGGCGCGACACCCCGACCGGCCCGGTCTTCCGTTCGGTCATCGCCGAGGCCCAGAGCGATGAGAGCGCCGCCGAGGCGCTCGGCGCCTATATGGAGGAGCGTTTTTCGCAGTCGTCGCAGATGATCGAGCGCGCCCGCCAGCGCGGCGAGATCGCCGCCCATGTCGACCCGCGCCTCGCCATCGAGCTGGTGGTCAGCTTCGCCTGGTGCCGGCTGCTGACCGGGCGGCTGGACATGGAAACGGCCGCCGTGAGGGCGGCCGTCTGCCTGTTCGTGGATAGCTGGCGCACCGCGCCGGCAAGGCCGGCCTGACGGCCCGCTCGGCTTACTCGGCCTTCGGCGCCTCGGCAGGGGCCTCGCCGCCTTCCGCGGGAGCCTCGCCGGCCTCAGCCGGCGTTTCCTCGACCATCACCTCGATGCTGGTCTTGGCCTTCAGGTCCGCCAGCACCTCGGCATAGCGGGCGCGCAGCAGCTGCTGGCGCAACTGGTCGCGCACATCGGCCAGCGCCGGCGCCGGCTGCTTGCGGGCCTCCTCGACCTTGATCACGTGCCAGCCGAACTGCGTCTCCACCGGCTCCTTGGTATAGGCGCCGACCTCGAGCGCGAAGGCCGCGTCCTCGAATTCCTTGACCATGCGGCCGCGGGTGAAAAAGCCGAGGTCGCCGCCATTGGGGCCGGACGGGCCGGTCGACTTTGCCTTCGCCACTTCGGCGAAATCGGCGCCGCCGTCGAGCTCGGCGATCACCGCCTCGGCCTCTTCCTTGGTCTTCATCAGGATATGGCGGGCCTTGCGCTCGTCCTCGCCCTCGAAATTGGCGAATTCCTTGTCATAGGCTTCCTGCACCGCCTGGTCGGTGATCTTGCCTTCGATCTCGCGGGCAAGATAGGCGTTGCGCAGCGCGCGCATGGTCAGGAACTCGACCTGGCGCTTGAACGCCTCCTCGTCCTGGATGCCGGCTTCGCGCGCCGCATTGGCAAGGACGTTCATGTCGACGACCACGTCGGTCAGAATCTTGCGCCACTGGGTCGGCGGCACCTGGGAGAGCTGATCCGCGAAGTCCTGCGAGGCGAAGGCGATGTCCGCCTCGGTCACCTCGGTGTCGCCGACCTTGGCAACCACGTCGCCCGGCTCCTGTGCCAGCGCACCGGAAGTGGCCAGTCCACCGACCAGGCCGCCGGCCAGAAGCGCGGCAAGCGCGGTGCGACGCGCCGTTGCGGCAAAAAAGCGTGTCATGCTCTGTTTCCCTGTCATCTTGTGTTCCGGCAGCCGCCTCTACGGCAGTCCGCCTCTCGCCGGTTGCCTGCGCGCCCGCCGGCAAGCGGTTTGCGCGACGTTGACAACCTCCGGACCCCCTCTTATCTGTCGAGCGTCCCCCTTGGAAGGGCCGGACGCTCCCAGTCGAGCGTGCGTTCGTCTCGCCGCAATGCGGCGGTTGTGAGGCCTGCGCATGTCCGTACCGTCAATCCGATATCCGGGTTGCTGCCAGGACAGGATGCCCCGGCGCGGCCTGACCAAACGATAAGGACCGCCACATGGTCGGCCTCGGCGCACTCGCCAAGAAGCTTTTCGGTTCCGCCAATGACCGCCTGGTCAAGCAGCTGCGGAACCGCGTCACGGCAATCAACGCGCTGGAGGACGAACTCCGGGCCCTCAGCGACGACGACCTCCGCGCCCGCACGGACATGTTCCGCCGCCAGCTCGCCGACGGCGCCAAGCTCGACAGCCTGCTGGAGCCGGCCTTCGCCACGGTCCGCGAGGCCGCCCGCCGCGTTCTCGGCCAGCGCCACTACGATGTGCAGCTGATCGGCGGCATGGTCCTCAACGCCGGACAGATCTCCGAGATGCGCACCGGCGAGGGCAAGACGCTGGTCGCGACCCTGCCGGTCTACCTCAACGCGCTGACGGGCAAGGGCGTCCACGTCGTCACCGTCAACGACTATCTCGCCAGCCGCGACGCGGAATGGATGGGCCGCGTCTACCGCTTCCTCGGCCTTTCCGTCGGCGTCATCGTCCACGGGCTGACCGACGAGGAGCGCAAGGCCGCCTACGCCGCCGACGTCACCTACGGCACCAACAACGAGTTCGGCTTCGACTACCTGCGCGACAACATGAAGTACGAGCGCGGGTCGATGGTCCAGCGCGGCCACAACTTCGCGATCGTCGACGAGGTGGACTCGATCCTGATCGACGAGGCGCGCACGCCGCTGATCATCTCCGGCCCGCTCGAGGACCGCAGCGAGTTCTACAACACGGTCGACGCGCTGATCCCGCATCTTGCGGCGGAGGATTTCGAGCTCGACGAGAAGCAGCGCTCGGCGAGCTTCACCGAGGCCGGCAACGAGAAGCTCGAAGGCCTCCTGCGCGAGCAGGGCCTGCTCAAGGGCGACAGCCTCTATGACGTGGAAAACGTCTCGGTCGTCCACCACCTGCAGCAGGCGCTGAAGGCGCACAAGCTGTTCCAGCGCGACAAGGACTACATCGTGCGCAACCGCGAGGTCGTCATCATCGACGAGTTCACGGGCCGCATGATGCCGGGCCGCCGCTATTCGGAAGGCCTGCACCAGGCGCTCGAGGCCAAGGAGAAGGTGCAGATCCAGCCCGAGAACCAGACGCTGGCCTCGATCACCTTCCAGAACTATTTCCGCCTCTACACCAAGCTTGCCGGCATGACCGGCACCGCCCAGACCGAGGCCGAGGAATTCGCCAACATCTACGGCCTGGAAGTCGTCGACATCCCGACCAATGTCGGCGTGAAGCGCATCGACGATGACGACGAGGTCTACCGGACCGTCGACGAGAAATACAACGCGATCATCGAGCTGATCGAGGACTGCCGCAAGCGCGCCCAGCCGGTGCTGGTCGGCACCACCTCGATCGAGAAGTCCGAGCTGCTCGCCGCCCGCCTCAAGGCCGCCGGCTACAAGCAGGCCGACGTCTCCTCGCCGGCCGCCTTCGAGCCGCTGTTCGCCGGCACCGGCAATGCCGAGCGCATCTTCACGGTGCTGAACGCCCGCTACCACGAGCAGGAAGCCTCGATCATCGCCCAGGCCGGCCTGCCGGGCGCCGTCACCATCGCCACCAACATGGCCGGCCGCGGCACCGACATCCAGCTCGGCGGCAATGCCGACATGCGCATCGAGGACGAGCTCGCCGACATGCCGGCCGGTCCCGAGCGCGACGCCCGCGAGGCAGCGATCCGCGCCCAGGTCGAGGAGCGCAAGCAGCAGGCGCTCGCCGGCGGCGGCCTCTACGTCATCGGCACGGAGCGCCACGAAAGCCGGCGCATCGACAACCAGCTGCGCGGTCGCTCGGGCCGTCAGGGCGACCCCGGCCATTCCAAGTTCTTCCTGTCGCTGCAGGACGACCTGATGCGCATCTTCGGGTCCGACCGCATGGACGGCATGATGCAGAAGCTCGGCCTCAAGGAGGGCGAGGCCATCGTCCATCCCTGGATCAACCGGGCGCTCGCCAAGGCGCAGCAGAAGGTCGAGGCGCGCAACTTCGACATCCGCAAGAACCTGCTGAAGTTCGACGACGTCATGAACGACCAGCGCAAGGTCGTGTTCGACCAGCGCATCGAGCTGATGGACGGCGAGGCGGTGGCCGAGGCGGTGACCGACATGCGCCACGACGTGATCGAGGATCTCGTCGCCAAGCACATCCCCGAGAAGGCCTATGCCGAGCAGTGGGACACCGAAGGCCTGCAGGCCGAGGTGCGACGCCTGCTCAACCTCGACCTGCCGGTCGCCGACTGGGCCAAGGAAGAGGGCATCGCCGAGGAAGAGGTCACCGAGCGCCTGAAGAAGGCGGCCGACGAGGCCATGGCCCGCAAGGTCGGCCAGTACTCGCCCGACATCATGCGCCAGGTCGAGAAAGCCGTGCTGCTGCAGACCCTCGACCACCTGTGGCGCGAGCACCTGGCCAATCTCGATCACCTGCGCTCGGTGGTCGGCTTCCGCGGCTACGCCCAGCGCGATCCGCTGCAGGAGTACAAGACCGAGGCCTTCACCCTGTTCGAGAGCATGCTGGTCAACCTGCGCCAGGCGACCACCGCGCAGCTGATGCGCGTGGAGCTGGTCCAGGAACAGCCGCCCAGCCTGCCGGGCGACGGCAACTTGCCGCCGATGCATGCCGAGCACCGCGACCCACTGACCGGCGAGAACGAGTTCGACGAGGCTTACCTCGCCACCGCCCCCGGAACGCCGCGCGATCCGCAGAATCCCTCGACCTGGGGCAAGGTCGGCCGCAACGAGGCCTGCCCCTGCGGCTCGGGCAAGAAATACAAGCATTGCCACGGAGCCCTTGCCTGAGGAACTCTGGCAAGGATCCGGGTCGCAACGCAAACAACGGCGGGCTGCTCGGCCCGCCGTTTTTTGTGACCAGAGGCCTGTCCTGGAGGGTGAGGCGTTGAAAACCAATCCGACGCTTGAAGCAATCGAGGACTGGCTGATCCGCGAGGCGCTCGGCCAGCCGGACATCGGCGAGATGTTCTCCGGCTTCTGCGAACGCCTCGTCGCCGCCGGCATGCCGGTGGAGCGTGCCATGCTCACCTGGGCGACCCTGCATCCGCTGGTGGAGGCCGAATCGGTCCTGTGGCGGGCCGGCCGGGAGGCGCAGCTCGCGCAGTATCGCCACGACGAGGAAGAAACCGACGACTGGCTGCGCAGCCCCATCCGCGCCGTGCTCGAGGCGCGCGAGACGCGCCTGCGCCGCAATCTTGCCGGCGCCAATGCGGCGACCGACGATTTCCCGATCCTGGCAACGCTGAAGGCCGACGGCTTTACCGACTATCTCGTCCTGTCGACGCCCTTCGACCTGCCGACCGCCAAGGATTTCGGACCCTCCGGCATGCTCGTCACCTGGTCGACACGGGCGGAAGGCGGCTTTTCCGATGAGGCGGTGGAAGGGCTCGACTATCTGCAGATCCGCCTGGCGCTGGCCTGCCGCGCGACCATCCAGTCGCGGATCGCCCGCACCCTGGCCGAGACCTATCTCGGCGCGCGCGCCGGGTCCCGTGTGCTGTCCGGCCTGATCCGCCATGGCGACGGCGAACGCCTCGACGCGGTGATCTTCTACTCCGACCTGCGCGGCTCAACCGCCCTTGCCGACCGGCTCGCCCCGGACGTCTACATGATCCACCTCAACGCCTATTTCGACGCGACGGCGCGCACGGTGATGGCCCATGGCGGCGAGGTGCTGGATTTCATCGGCGATGCGGTGCTTGCCGTCTTTCCCATCGAGGCGGGAGGGTTCGACGCTGCCGCCACCCGTGCCCTGCAGGCCGCCGATGCCGTACTGGCGCGGCTGGAGCAGGCCCAGGCGGCGACCGAGCACCCGCTTCACTGCGGCATCGCGCTCTCCTCCGGCGACGTCATGTTCGGCAATATCGGCATTCCCGAGCGGCTGACCTTCTCGGTCATCGGCCGCACGGTGAATGCCGCCGCGCGCATCGAGGCGATGACCAAGACGCTGGGGCGCCCACTTCTCGTCACCGCCGACATCGCCGCCCGTGCCCCTGGCGCCTTCGCCCCGCTCGGCCGCTTCCGGCTCGCCGGCTTCGGCGAGGAGGTGGAACTGCACGCGCCCGTGTGAGAGGGCCGCGGTCAGGCAGCGGCAATCACCTCGATTTCCACCAGCCAGTCCTCCTCCAGCGTCTGCACCACGATGGCCGTGGTCGGCACCGGACGGCCGCCCAGCGCCGCGATGCGCGCATCCTTGTTCGGCCCGGCAAAGGCACCGTCCCTCAGGTAGCTCGTGACCCGGACCACGTTGTCCAGGGTCATCCCCGCTGTCGCAAGGATCCGCCGCAGGTTCTCCCAGACCAGAACCAGTTGCTCGGCAAGGGTGGCAGGGGCGCGTCCTGAGCGGTCGAGCCCCATCGTCCCGCTGACGAACACAAGGCTCCTCGCCTCCTCCAGCCGGATCGCATGGGCATAGTCGGGTGCTGCCGCGTAGACGCCGTCGACGGGATTGATCAGTTGGCTGTTCATGATGAATCTCCTTTCTATTTTCAGGAGATTGGCCGAACACAATTCTGCGTAAACTGGAAAATCGGAAATTATGTCAGAAACAGAAAACGTTCCGCCGAAGAAGACTTCTCCACGGGCGCTTGATGGGTTTGACCGAAGAATATTAGCCGTCCTGGCGGAGGACGCGAAGCGGACCTACGCCGAGATCGGCCGGGCGGTCGGTCTCTCCCCTCCCGCCGTGCACGAACGCATCAGGCGCCTGCGGGACAGCGGGGTCATCTCACGGACCGCGGCGATACTCGACGGCCCGGCCGTCGGCAAGCCGCTGCTCAGTTTCGTACATGTGGATGCGGACGGCTGGGGAAAGAGCCAGGCGATGATGCAACTGGCCGCATTCCCGGAGGTGGAGGAGATGCACTCGGTCGCGGGCGACACCTGCGTCGTCCTGAAGGTGCGGACGGAAAGCCCGCAGGCCCTTGAGCGTTTCCTGTCCCAGGTCTACGTCCTGCCCGGGATTCGCGGAACGCGAAGCTATGTGGTCCTGTCGACCTATCTCGAGCGCCCGGTTCAGGCCGACGTGACGCAAGTCTGGCCGGCGACCGGCCTGCCGCCGGGCCGCTAGCGGCCCCGCACCCGCAAGCGAAAGAAAAAGGGCGCCGAACCTTGCGGCCGCGGCGCCCCTTGAAAGACCTGTCGCAAGGTCGATGTTGGCGGCGAACCCGCCTTACATCACCGTGACATGCGCCCCGACGGACACCCGCTCGTAGAGATCCTCGACATCCTCGTTGAGCATGCGGATGCAGCCCGACGACACGGCCCGGCCGATCGACCAGTCCTCGTTGGTGCCGTGGATGCGGTATTCGGTCGCCCCGAGATAGAGAGCGCGCGCGCCCATCGGGTTCTTCGGCCCGCCGGGCATGAAGCTCGGCAGCTTGCGGCCGTTCTTGCGCTCGCGGACGATCATTTCCGGCGGCGGCGTCCAGCCCGGCCACTTGGCCTTGCGCGTCACCTTCTCGGTGCCCGACCAGGAAAAGCCCTCGCGCCCGACGCCGATGCCGTAGCGCACCGCCTTGCCGCCCGGCAGCACGTAGTAGAGATAGCGGTCGCGCGTATCGACGATCACCGAACCCGGCTTCTTGTCGGTGCGGTAACGCACCTCGGTGCGCTTGTACTTCTCGCGCACGATCTTGCCGGCGGCTTCCGGCGTGATCCGGTAGGTCTGCCAGCTCCGGCTCACCGGATCGTAGTAGCGCTCCGTCTGCGCCTTGGCAGGCGCACCGCCAGCCACCGCTGCCGCCAGCACCAGCCCGGCCAGCCCAGTCAAGATCCGTCCAGCAAAGATCCGCATATCGCCTCCCCATGCCGGCAGGATGCGCCATCCGCGCCGCCGGCTGATTCGAAACCGGAGGCGAATTTACACGGGCCTCAGGCGCCGCGCTGCTGCTCATTGGCCAGCAGGGCAAGGACATCGGCGCGATGTGGCAGGGGGGCAACAGCGCCGAAGCCGCAGACGGCAAGCGCCGCCGCCGCATTGGCGTGGCGTGCCGCCGCCAGTCCGTCGCCGCCGGCAAGGAACTCGGCCAGGAACGCCCCGTCGAAAGCATCGCCCGCGCCCGTCGCGTCCACCGCCTCGACCGCGTGCGGGGCGATCGTCTCGGTCCCTTCCGGACCTGCATAGAGCACGCCCTTGTCGCCGAGCGTCAGCGCCACTCGTGCCGCGCCCTTCGCCCGGTAGTGGTCGGCGATCTCCTGCGGGCTCTCCAGTCCCGTGAGCTGCCGCGCATCGTCGAGACCGGGCAGCAGGATGTCGGCCATCGCCGCTGTCGCCTCGACCACCGCCCGTGCCCGCGCCAGCGGCCACAGCGCCAGCCGCAGGTTGGTGTCGTAGGAGATCAGCCCGCCGGCCGCCTTCACTTCCTCGATGGCCGCGAACACCGTGTCGCAGGCGCTCGCCGAAATCGCCTGGCTGATCGCCGAGACGTGCAGGACCCTCGCCTTGCGCAGCAGCTCGAGCGGCAGGTCCTCGGGGCGCATCAGGCTCGCCGCCGATCCGCTCCGGCGATAGGAGAACGTGTGGCCCGACGGCCCGTGGGTGACGAAATAGATGCCCGTCGGCGCCTGCGCCATCCGCAGCACGCCGGTGGTATCGACGCCCTCGCCCGTCCACAGCCCGTCGAACAGGTCGCCGAACACGTCGCGCCCCGTGGCGCTGACATAGCCGACGCTCGCCCCCTGCCGGGCCGCGGCAATCGCCGCATTCGACGTGTCGCCGCCGAACCCTTGCACATAGGGGCCGCCCGGCGCCGTCTGGTTGAACTCGATCATCGGCTCGCCGAGGCAAAGAAGCTCGCTCACGTTGGTCCCGCTCCGGTCATTTCAATCGATTTAAGTCCATGCGACGCGGTCCCGCGCCTGTCAAGTCCGCGGTGCCTGCGAAGACCCCGCCGGGCACACCTCCCCTCTCGCATCCTCAAGCTGTGCATGCGAAAAGAGGCGAAAGACCACTTAGCGGAGCAACGCCCATGTCCGAATTGCCGCCCTCGATCCTGCCCGTCACCGCCAGCGGCCCGGACAGTCCGGAACCGGTGGTGCTGCTGCACGGGTTCGGCGGCGATGCGCGTGGCTTTGCCACCCTGCAGGGCGAGCTGTCGCGCAGCCGCCGCACGCTGGCCTTCGACCTGCCCGGCCACGGCCGCGCCCTCGGCTGGCCGAAGATCGGCGGCGCCGTCGTCGCCTCGCGCGCCGTGCTCGGCTCGCTGGAGGCGCTGGGGCTGACCCGCGTCCATCTCGTCGGCCATTCCATGGGCGGGGCGGCCGCAGCCCTCATCGCGCTGAAGGCGCCGGAGCGGGTGGCGAGCCTCACCCTGCTCGGCCCCGGCGGCTTCGGGCGCGAGATCAACTCGACCCTGCTGCGCCGCTATGCGGCGGCGAGCGCACCGGCGGAGCTGGAGCTTCTGCTGGAGCAGTTCTTCGGCCTCGGCTTCGACCTGCCGCGTCTCGTCGTGCGGCAGGCGGCGGAGGCCCGCGCCCGTCCCGGCGTCTGCGAGACCTTGACCGAGATCGTCGAGACCCTGCTCGACGGCAAGGACCAGAAGACCCTGCCGATTGCCGAGATCGCGGCGCTCGGCCCCCCGGTGCGGCTGATCTGGGGCGCCCAGGACCGGGTGCTGCCGGTTTCCCACGCCCGCGGCCTGCCCGGCGACATCGCCGTTCAGGTGTTCGACGGGGTCGGCCACATGCCGCATCTGGAGATCCCGCAACAGGTCGCGCGCGCCATCCGCGCCCAGACCGGCGACAGCGCCTGACACCCGGAATCCGCAAACGGCTCAAAACGCAAAAGGCCGCGTCCTTGCGGGACGCGGCCTTGAATTTTCAAGCCGAGGCGATGCTCAGGCCTTGGCCCGCTCGATCGATTCCTCGATGATGCGCTTGGCCTCGTCCGGCCCGCCGAAGCCGGTGATCTTCACCCACTTGCCCGGCTCCAGATCCTTGTAGTGCTCGAAGAAGTGCTTGATCTGCTGGATGGTGATGTCCGGCAGGTCCTCGTAGTGGACGACGTTCTCGTAGCGGCGCGTCAGCTTGTTGGACGGAACCGCGATAATCTTCTCGTCCTGCCCCGCCTCGTCTTCCATGAACAGCACGCCGATCGGGCGGCAGTTCATGATCGCGCCCGGCACGATCGGGCGCTGGTTGGCCACGATCACGTCGACCGGGTCGCCGTCGCCGCACAGCGTATGGGGAACGAAGCCGTAATTGCCCGGGTAGCGCATCGGCGTGTAGAGGAAGCGGTCGACGTACATGGCGCCGGCTTCCTTGTCCATTTCGTACTTGATCGGCTCGCCGCCCACCGAGACCTCGATGATGACATTGATGTCCTCGGGCGGGTTCTTTCCGATCGGAACGGCGTCGATACGCATGGATGGGGGCTCCTCTTTGGATGTTGGCGGCTGTATCGCAAGCGCCGTGTCCAAAGGCAAGCCGGAACTTGTTGCACTGCAACTTAAGGCCAGTGCGGCCCCGCGCCGCTGCGTCCGCCGCGCCCCGTCCTGCTCAGCGATGCTGGCCGGCGAAATGCGCCGGGCCGTCGGGCAGGCCGTAGCCGCCGCCCTGCCGGTCGAGCGGATAGGCCTCCTCCACCAGATAGGGCCCGCCGCCGACGCTGGCGCGCGAGGAGAACAGCACGAAGCGCGTCGCCGTGAAGCTCTGGGAATAGAAGTCGCCATGCTCGGCGAGCCAGCGCGCCACATCCTGGTTGCTGCAGGTGCGGCAGCGCGCCAGCGTCACATGCGGCACGTATTTGCGCCGCTCCGCCGGCAGCCGCAGCCGCTGCAGGATGCGCTCCTGTTCGCTCTGCAGCTCCATCAGCTCCGGGGTCGGCTCCACCCTTGCGAAGACCGCATGCGGCTTGCCGTTGGCGAAGGCGCCGAGCCCCGTCAGCCGGATCTCCACCGGATCGCGGCGGATGCGGTCGAGCGCATCGGCCACCTCGTCGGCCATGCGGTCGTCGATGTCGCCGATGAAGCGCAGGGTGATGTGATAGTTCTCGGGATCGATCCAGCGGACGCCGCGCAGGCCGCCGCGTATCAGGGAGAGCATGAGGCCGGTCTGGGCCGGAATCTCAAGCCCGGTGAACAGTCGAGGCATGGTCAAACCCTCCGCTGTCGCCGAAGGACTTCATCAGGACGGGTTTTTCGCTGCACCGCAAGCAAAAACGGAACGCGCTGATTTGCCAGCGCATTCCGCCTCGTGCCGGCATTTTTGCCGGGGTGGCCGGCCCGGGCTGGACAGCCCGGGCAGCCGATCGTGATTCGCGCCGCGGCCCCGCCCAGCGCTTACGGGCAGGGGCTGCCGTGGCGCTGGTAGAGCGTGTTGATCCGCTCCTCGATCTCCTCGGAGATTTCCAGATCGAGCGCACCCAGATCGTGCTCCAGCTGCGCAAGCGAGGTTGCGCCGAGGATCACCGAGGTGGTGAAGCCGCGCGACAGCGCGAAGGCGATGGCCAGCTGCGAGGGCGACACGCCGAGCTCCTCGGCAAGGTCGAGATAGGCGTTGATGGCCTCCTCCGCGCCCGGCTTCTCGTAGCGCTGCAGCCGGTCGAACAGGGTCTTGCGGGCACCGGCCGGCAGCGCGCCGTTGCGGTACTTGCCGGTGAGATACCCCTGGCCCAGCGCCGAATAGGCGAGCAGGCCCACCTGCTCCCGGTGCGCGATCTCGGCCAGCCCGCTCTCGAAGGTGCGGTTGACCAGATTGTAGGCGTTCTGGATCGACACCACCCGCGGCCAGCCGTTGCGCTCGGCCAGTTCCAGGAAACGCATCGTGCCCCAGGGGCTTTCGTTCGACAGGCCCAGCTGGCGGATCTTGCCGGCCTTCACCAGCCGGTCCATCGTCTCCAGCGTCACCTCGATCGGCGTCTCGTCGTCGCAGGGCTTGGGCTCCTTCCAGATCGTCGGATTGGAGCCGAAGCCGGAGACGTTCCGGTCCGGCCAGTGGATCTGGTAGAGGTCGATATAGTCGCTCTGCAGCCGCTTCAGGCTCTTGTCGACGGCTTCCTCGATCTGGGCGCGGGTCAGCCGGCCCTCGCTGCCGTCGTTGCGGAACCAGGTGTTCTCGGTGCGGCCCACCACCTTGGTGGCGATCACCACCTTGTCGCGGTTGCCGCGCGCCTTCAGCCAGGTGCCGATGATTTCCTCGGTGCGCCCCTGGGTCTCGGCCTTGGGCGGGATCGGATAGAGCTCGGCGGCGTCGAAGAGGTTGATGCCCCGGTCGAGCGAGAAGTCGAGCTGGGCATGGCCCTCGGCTTCGGTGTTCTGCTCGCCGAAGGTCATCGTGCCGAGCGACAAGCTGGAGACATGAATGTCCGTGCGTCCGAGACGGCGCTTTTCCATGGGCGGATCTTTCTGCTGCGATAACTGTCGAAATTAAGGAGGGTGGCGGGACCTTGACCGCTCGCGCGCGCCTCGTCAACCGCCTGCGGCCGGGTCGCCGCACAGGGCTCCGGCCGGGGCGGGAGCCCGCCTCAGCCGCGCGCGGCGGCGGCCCGCTCGATCAGCTCTTCCACCTTGGGCAGGATGCCCTCGACGATGATCGCAACACCCTTTTGCGTCGGATGGATGCCGTCGGGCAGCACCGTCTCGGCCGAGATCGGGATGCCTTCGAGGAAGTTCGGATAAAGGATCGCGTCATGCTCGGCCGCGATCTCCGCATACATGCGCTCGAACTCGGCGACATATTCATCGCCCATGTTGCGCGGCGCGGCGATGCCGGCGAGCAGCACCGGGATGCCCCGCTCCGACAGGCTCGCGACGATCTTGTCGAGGTTCGCCCGTGCCGAGGCCGTCGGCAGCCCGCGCAGCGCGTCATTGGCGCCGAGTTCCACGATCACCGCATCCGCCCCCTCGCCCAGCGACCAGTCGAGACGGGCAAGGCCCGCCGCCGTGGTGTCGCCGGAAACGCCGGCATTGATCACGATTGCGTCATGACCCCGCGCCTTCAGCGCCGCCTCCAGCTGCACCGGGAAGGCCGCCTCGGGAGGCAGCTGATAGCCTGCGGTCAGGCTGTCTCCCAGCGCCAGGATGCGCAGCGGCTCGGCCCTTGCGGGCTGCGCTGCAAAAATGCCGGCGAGGGCGATAAAAACTGTAACGAAACGTATCATGTCGGCTGATCCTCTGGACGCTCCCTGCGTAACCTCCCATATCGCGAGGAACGCGTGCAGCGCGGCATGCTGCGAATTCGACCCGTTCATATAGGCAGAGCATGACCGACGGAACAGTCCCGCCCCCCATCGTTTCCCTGTCCGGCGTTCATCTGAGCCTTGGCCGCGACGCCGGCCGCGTGCACATTCTCAAGGGCGTGGACCTCGATATCGCCGCCGGTCGCCGGGTCGGCATCATCGGCCCGTCGGGCTCCGGCAAATCCACCCTTCTCATGGTGATGGCGGGGCTGGAGCGCGCCGACAAGGGCTCGGTCACGGTCGGCGGATCGGAGCTGACAGGCATGTCGGAGGACGAGCTCGCCCGCTTTCGCGGCCGCTCCGTCGGCATCGTCTTCCAGTCCTTCCACCTCATTCCCAACATGACGGCGCTGGAAAACGTCGCCGTGCCGCTGGAGCTTGCCGGCGTGCCCCGCGCCTTCGAGGCCGCGCGCGAGGAGCTGGCCGCCGTCGGCCTTGCCGAGCGCACCTCGCACTATCCCTCGCAGATGTCGGGCGGCGAGCAGCAGCGCGTCGCCATCGCCCGCGCCCTCGTCACCCGCCCGCCCCTGCTGCTGGCCGACGAGCCGACCGGCAATCTCGACGAGACCACCGGCGCCCAGATCGTCGACCTGATGTTCTCCGCCACCCGCGAACGCGGCATGACCCTGGTCATGGTCACCCATGACGCGGCGCTCGCCCGCCGCTGCGACGAGACCATCCGCGTGCGCTCCGGCCATATCGAAACGCTCGAGCCCGTCCCCGCCGCCGCCGGGGAGGCGTGAGCATGCACGGTGTCCTGCCCGCCCCCTCGCAGCGCCGCGCCCGCCCGCCCCTCGGTCTTGCCTTCCGCTTCGCGCTTCGCGAGATGCGCGGCGGGCTGAAGGGCTTCTACGTCTTCATCGCCTGCATTGCGCTCGGTGTTGCGGCGATTGCCGGCGTCGCCTCGGTCTCGCGCGCCCTTGTAGAGGGCATTGCCGCCGAAGGCACCTCGATCCTCGGCGGCGACATGTCGGTGCGCCTGATCCACCGCACCGCAGACGAGCAGGAACTCGCCTGGCTCGACAGCCTCGGCGATCTCTCGCGCATCGCCACCTTGCGCGCCATGGCGCGCGTGCCCAGCAGCGGCGAGCAGACCCTCGTCGAGCTGAAGGCCGTCGACAACGCCTACCCGCTCTATGGCGAGATGCAGCTTTCAGGCGGCGAAGCGCTGGACGCGGCCCTTGCCCAGCAGGACGGGCTCCACGGCGCCGTCGTCGAGCCGGAGCTGCTGGTGCGCCTCGGACTTGAAAAGGGCGACACGCTGGTCCTCGGCCGCGCCAGCCTGCGCATCGCCGACACCATCGCCGCCGAGCCGGACCGCCTCAGCGACGGCATCAATTTCGGCCCCCGGATGATCGTCTCGGATGCGGCGCTGGAGGAGACCGGCCTCGTCCAGCCCGGCAGCCTGGTGCGCTGGCTCTATCGCATCCGCCTCCCCGAGGGCACCTCCAACGCCGCCGTCGAGACGCTGGCCGAGGAAGCCGACCAGCGCTTCCCGCTCGCCGGCTGGCGGGTGCAGTCGCGCGCCAATGCCGCGCCCGGCCTGCAGCGCAACATCGACCGCCTCGCCCAGTTCCTCACCCTTGTCGGCCTGACCGCGCTGGTGGTCGGCGGCGTCGGCGTCGCCAATGCGGTGCGCTCCTATCTCGATGCCAAGCGGCCGGTCATCGCCACCTTCCGCTGCGTCGGCGCCGACGGCGATTTCGTCTTCCGCGTCTACCTCATCCAGATCCTCTGCCTGGCCGGGCTCGGCATCGCCGCCGGCCTCGTCATCGGCGCCCTGATCCCCTATGTCGCCGCCGGCTTCATCACCGCCGTGCTGCCGGTCAAGGCGATCGCCGCGATCTATCCGGCCGAGCTCGGCCTCGGCGTGCTCTATGGCGGGCTCACCGCGCTCGCCTTCGCGCTGTGGCCACTCGGCCGCGCCCACGACGTGCCGCCGAGCCTCCTGTTCCGCGACGATGCCTCCGCCACCCGCACCTGGCCGCGCAAGCGCTACATCGTCGCCACCGCCGCCGCCGTGCTGCTGCTCGCCGGCCTTGCCGTCCTGCTGGCCGGCGACCTGCGCATTTCGCTCACCTATGTCGGCGCGACGGCAGTGGTCTTCGTGCTGTTGATGCTGATCGCGCGCGGCATCATGGCCGCGGCCCGCCGCATGCCGCATCCGCGCGGCGCGGAGTTGCGCCTGGCGCTGGCCAACATCCACCGGCCCGGGGCGCTGACCCCGTCCGTCGTGCTCTCGCTCGGCCTCGGCCTGTCGCTGCTGGTCGCGCTGGCGCTGATCGACGGCAACCTGCGCCGCGAACTCGGCACCACCATCACCCAGAACGCGCCGAGCTTCTTCTTCCTCGACGTGCAGCAGTCCGAGCGCGAGGCCTTCGACGCCCTGCTCGCCCGCGAGGCGCCCGGCGGCACCATCGACGGCGCGCCGATGCTGCGCGGCCGCATCGCGGCGGTCAACGGCGTGCCGAGCGACCAGATCGTCGCCCCGGAAGGCGGCGGCTGGGTCCTGCGCGGCGACCGCGGCATCACCTATGCCGCCGAAAAGCCGGCCAATGCCGTCCTGACCGAGGGCAGCTGGTGGGCGCCCGACCACAGCGGCACGCCGCTCGTCTCCTTCGAGGCGGATGCGGGCACCGATCTCGGCCTGAAGATCGGCGACACGATCACCGTCAACGTGCTCGGCCGCGAGCTGACCGCCGAGATCGCCAATTTCCGAAGGGTCGAGTGGGAATCGCTGGCGATCAATTTCGTCATGGTGTTCTCGCCCAACACCTTCGCCGGCGCGCCGCACACCCACCTGCGCACCCTCGCCTATGCCGACGGCGGGGACGAGGCCCGCGAGCTGGCGCTGCTCAAGACCCTCTCGCAGGAATTCCCGACCGTCACGGCGGTGCGCGTCAAGGACGCGATCCAGCAGGTCAACGCCCTGGTGGAGCAGCTTGCCGTGGCCATCCGGGCCGCCGCCTCCATCACGCTGGTCGCCTCGGTCCTCGTGCTGGGCGGCGCGCTCGCCGCCGGCCACCGGCACCGGGTCTACGATGCGGTGATCCTCAAGACGCTGGGCGCCACCCGCGGCCGGCTGATCGCCAGCTTCTCGATGGAATACGCGATCCTCGGCCTCGTCACCGCCGCGTTCGCGGTGATCGCCGGGGCGCTCGCCGCCTCCTTCGTTCTGGTCGAGATCATGGATGCGACCTTCACCTTCCTGCCCGTGACCGCCTTCGGCGCGGCCCTCGCCGCGCTGGTCCTGACGGTCGGCTTCGGCCTTATCGGCACCTGGCAGGTGTTGGGGCGCAAGCCCGCGCAGGTGCTGCGCAACCTGTAACGGACGCCAGGGAACGGGCGGCGGGGCTCTCCGCCGTCCGCATGTTCTCCCCAGGCGGCCGGCAAGAGGGTTCCAATATGCGCGTATCGCGATAGTCTCGCCGGAGGCTGCCCTGCGTTCCGGGGCGGCGCATGCCATGACACCCCGGGGGACAAGACCATGACCAAGACCCGCCTGCACGCGGCCCGTGCCGCCTTTCTCGCTGCCGCCATCGCCCTTTCCGGCACCGCCGCCCATGCCGAGTCGCCCTTCCATACCGGCGTCTGGCAGGTCAACGAGCCGACGGGCCCGAACGGTCTCGTGGTCAGCGACTGGCTGGTCTTCGAGAACGGGCTGCCGAAGCGCTGGCTCTATCGCCGCGCCGGCACCAACGACCAGAACCAGTTCGACTTCCTCGTGCGCAACATCGGCGAGAGCACCTATGCACCGGTGCAGATCCGCGTCTACCGGACCGGCGACCACGAGATGAAGTACACCACCTTCGTCAAGGGAGCCGAGCCGGTCGAGCATCCGGCCAAGCGCCTGTCCATCCCCAACTACAAGAACTCCTGCCTGTCGGTGGAGAACAAGGGCGAGCGCCTGTTCGGCACCTGGGCGGGGACCACGGCCGCCTCGTTCAAGCGGCTGCGCCTGTCGAAGACCAAGCTGACCATCGACGGCCAGACCCGCAACGTCGAGGTGGCGCCCGTGCGCGTCGGCCGGCTCGGCATCGTCGAGAACGGCCAGCCGGTCGCGTTCCTCACCGATGCGGGCGGCGACTACGCGGTGCTGCAGTGGTTCAAGCCGGGCATCGACACCGCCACCATGGGCGACCCGAAGAAGGAAATCCTCGACTTTGCCCGCGAGGAGATCGTCCGCTGGCCGGGCGGAACCTGCGACCGGCAGATCGCCTCGCGCCTGAAGGCGATGAAATAGGCGGTTCCGACGGTTAACCCCCGCAGCAAAATGACAGAACGGTAATGTTCGCCGATCCGATTGCACCTTGTGGGCTGCCCGGCTTGTGCCCATATTCAGGGGGACGTGCGCGCGACCGTTGCGGAACGCGACGTTCGCATGACAGGCACGGGGTTGCGCAAGGGGCATCACAGGGCTTCCGGCGCGGCCGGGAGACCGCCCGAAAGGGCAACCGTTTCAACGGATAGAGAGGATTTCGATGTCGACCTTCGACCGCAATTCCAACACGAGGTACGCTGCGGCCGGCGCACACGCACAGGCCGGCGTCTATGATGAGGGCCTGCGCGCCTACATGCTGGGCGTCTACAACTACATGGCCCTCGGCCTCGGCATCACCGGTGTGCTGGCTCTGGCCACGGCCTATTTCGCCACCACGCAGGATCCCGCCCAGGCGGCCGCCACGCTCGGCAACGGCACCCTGCTGACCCAGCTCGGCGTCACGCTCTACGGCAGCCCGCTGAAGTGGGTGGTGATGCTTGCCCCGCTGGCCATGGTGTTCTTCCTGAGCTTCCGCATCCAGTCGATGAGCGCCTCCACCGCGCAGACCACGTTCTGGGTCTATGCGGCGCTGATGGGCGTGTCGCTGTCCTCGATCTTCCTCGTCTATACGGGCGGGTCGATCGCACGGGTGTTCTTCATCACCGCGGCCTCCTTCGGTGCGCTGAGCCTCTACGGCTACACCACCAAGAAGGACCTGTCGGGCTGGGGTTCGTTCCTGTTCATGGGCCTGATCGGCATCATCATCGCCTCGCTGGTCAACCTCTTCCTTGCCTCTTCGGCGCTGCAGTTCGCCATCTCGGTGATCGGCGTGCTGGTCTTCGCGGGCCTGACCGCCTACGACACCCAGCAGATCAAGGAAATGTACCATTCGGGCGACGGCTCCGAGGTTGCCAAGAAGAAGTCGATCATGGGCGCCCTGCGCCTGTACCTGGACTTCATCAACCTGTTCCTGATGCTGCTGCAGCTGTTCGGCAACCGCGAGTAATCGCGGGGCCCGACATGGCTCAAACATCGACGAGGGCGCGGCGCAAGCCGCGCCCTTTTCGTTTGTGCCCCCCGCGCATATCCGCCCGGCCGCCCCCGGTTTGCAAAGCGTCCGCGCGCGGCGCCACTGCGTCCATTTTTGCAGCGACGGGCCTCAAACCCCTGTTTTTCAAGGGCGTCGCCGATTGACGAAACCGGCCTCCTCGCGATTATCTCGCCCCGTTCTGTACTCCCTTCCTCACGGTCGAACGGATCCCATGTCCCGCGTTGCCAGAAGACTTGCCCGCGCTGTCCGGGCCTCCACCTGCCTGTCGATCCTGCCCCTCGCCTTTGCCGCCCCCCAGACGGCGGCCATGGCGGACGAATACTCGGCCCAGTGGGGCCTCGGCATGATCGGCGCCCGCATCGCCCACGAACGCGGCTGGACCGGCCGCGGCGTCACCGTCGGCGTCGTCGACAGCGGCATCATCGCCGGCCATCCCGATCTTGAGCCGAACGTCACGCCGCAGTCCTTCAGCGGCCACACCCTCGGCCCGTCCGACGGCGACGTCGTCGGCCACGGCACCCATGTCGCCGGCACCATCGCCGCGCTCGCCAACGGCGTCGGCATGGTCGGCGTCGCGCCGGGTGCGCAGGTCACCTCGTTGCAGCTGTCCGGCCCCACCGGCGACATCGACGAACTCCGCCTCGACAGCATCGCCGCCTCGGCCATTTCCTATGGCCTCGACCACGGCATCCAGTTCTTCAACAACTCCTGGGGCTCCGACCCGATGATGCCGGAGGGCGGCACCGATCTCGAGACGGTCCGCACCTTCTTCCTGAACGAACGCCCGGAAATGATGGCGACCTTCCGCCGTGTCGTCGACCAGGGCGCGGTGCTCGTGTGGGCCAACGGCAATGACGGCCTCCCGAGCGTTGCGCTGGAGCCCGGCCTGCCGCACCTCTTCCCCGAGCTGCGGGCCAACTGGCTGTCGGTCGCCGCCGTCGGCCGCGACGGCACGCTCGCCAACTATTCCAACCGCTGCGGCCTTGCCATGACCTGGTGCCTGTCGGCACCGGGCGGCGGCGACGACGAGGATGCCGACGGCATCTACTCGACCTCCAACACCGGCGGCTATGTCAACATGTCGGGCACCTCGATGGCCGCCCCCCATGTGACGGCCGCGCTCGCCATCGCCCGCGAGATGTTCCCCGACGCCGCCGCCACCGATCTGGCGCAGCTGGTGCTGGCGACCGCCCGCGACGTCGGCGCAGCCGGCATCGACAGCGAATACGGCTGGGGCCTGCTCGACCTTGCCAACCTGACGGCCACTCGCGAGGGCAGCACGGCTTCCGTGTTCAGCCAGTCGCAGACCGCCCAGGCCTCGACCCTGTCGCAGATCGCCGGCACCATCTCGAACCTTGCCGCCGCGCACGGATCGGGCAACGCCATGCCCGGCACGGTCAGCCTGTCGAGCCATGGCGCCGCCCCCGGCGAAGCCGCCCGCTACCGGCTGTGGGGCTCGATGCTCGGCAGCTTCTCCAGCACCTCGGCCAGCGCCGCCGCGCCCGGCAGCATCAGCCGCACCGGCGGCATGCTCACCGGTATCGACGTCACGCTCGCCGACGGCATCGGCGGCGGTGTCGGCATCGGCTTCACCTCGGGCAACAGCCAGGGCGGCGGCAACACGGCACGGGCGACCGGCCTGCACGCGGTCGCCTATGGCAGCTATTCGGCCGGCGGCTTCTTCGCCGACGCGGCCGGCGGCCTGACCCGCTTCGAGACGAGCCGCACCCGCAATGCCATCGCCGGCGCGGGCGGCGCCGTCGCCTTCTCCGGCTCCAGCAATGCCGTCGATATCGGCGCCTGGTCGAATGCCCGCATCGGCATGACCTTCGAGACGATGGGCGCGACCGTGCAGCCCTATCTGCAGACCCGCCTCGTGCACCAGTGGCTGGGCAGCTCGACCGAGACCGGCGCCGGCGTCTTCTCGCTTGCCGCCCCGTCCGCCAATGCCAGCCAGTTCGATGCCGGCGCGGGCGTGCGGGTCGCAGCCCCGGCCATGGCGCTCGGGACTGTCGCAACGGTTGCCCCGGTGATGGACGTCGCCTATGCCCGGGCCATCGGCTCGCTCGGCGACCGCCGCAGCGCCACCATGCTGGGCGCCCCGGTCACCGCCACCGGCAACGGCGTCGGCCGCGACATCGCCCGCCTGTCGGCCGGCGTCGAGGTCAACTCCGCGACCAACGGCCTGTCCGGCACGCTCACCTATGCGGGCGAGTACCGGGCACGCGCCCGCTCGCATGCCCTCGCCGCGCGCATGTCCTACAAGTTCTGACGTTTCGACGGTTCCGTGCTCGCAATCCCTGCGGCACCCCCTTGCGGAGGCCGGCCAGCCTGGCCTCCGCCTTTTCCTCGTCGGTTGGGGCCGGCCAGCCTGGCCTCCGCCTTTTCCTCGTCGGTTGGGGTCGGCCCGCCTGGCCTCCGCTTTTTCCGTCGGTTGGGGCCGGCCCGCTTGGTCGCCGCCTTTTCCTTGCCGGGTCACACCAGGCTGAGGTGACGCTTCTTCTCGAAGACCTTGAGAACCTGAGCGAGGTCGCCGCCGCGCTTGAGGATCACCCCGCCCGTGCCGACGACGGCATAGGCGCCCTGCCGCTTGGCATTGCGCGGCACCTTCTCGATACGAAACAGCGGCATTTCGGAGCTGCGGCGGAAGACCGAGAACACCGCCCGGTCCTTCAGATGATCGATGGCGTAGTCGCGCCATTCGCCGGAGGCCACCCGGTGGCCGTAGACCCGCAGGATCAGGTCGAGTTCGCGTCGGTGGAAGGACACCAGAACCGGGACCGAAGGGGCGGCCGGTGGAGCGGCCGATGGAGCCGCCGGACTGCGGGCAGGCGCGAAGCCGGAGATTGCCGCCGGTTCCGCACCCGGCCTGGATGCCTCTTCATCGAATTCGCTCATCGCGCCTTCTGCCTCGCCGCCCAATGATCAGCCCGTCATCCAGCCGTCATGATGGGCTCCCCTTTCCGCCTTTGGCAAGTCCCGGCCAGTCCGGCCGCGGCCGGCGCCCCCTGCCCCCCTGGCACCGCCCGATATCCGTGCCGTGTATCGACGCGGCAAACCCTTGGGCAAAAATGGCAATTTCAAACAAATTCAGCCCGCTTCCGGGGGTTTTTGCGCCTCGTGTCGATTTCATAGTTTTGCCCCATTGCAGCCAAGACGGTGCCATCTTGGCCGGCGAAATTGGCATCGTTGCATGAGGGACTGACGACAAGGCTTCGGTACGCAACAGCCCCCCAGCCCCCCGGGGTTTTGTCTCAGGCGTTCCCCGACCCGCAAGGGCCGAGACTGCAACCGGAAGGGCCGGCTCCAATGCCGGCCCTTTTCCGTTTCTGCAGCACTTGTTCCCCGTTTCTCCGCTTTTTCCACCTTGTCGGCGACCGCCGTTGATCAGGGCATGCGCAACGGCTTTTGTCGGCCGGCGAAGGGCGCTATCATGTGCTCATGAGTATCGGCCTGACAGCCCTGCGCCCTGCGCTCCACGACGATGCCGAAGCGCTCGCCACCATCCACGAGGATGCCTGGCGATCGACCTATCGGGGTATCATCGACGGCCTGGAGCTGGAGCGGATGATCTCCCGCCGGGGGCCGAAATGGTGGCGCACCGCCCTGTCGCGCGGCGTCCAGATCCAGATCCTCGAAGTCGCCGGCATTCCTGCCGGCTATGCCACCTGGGGCCGCAGCCGCATGCGCGAGCTGCCCTTCGAGGGCGAGATCTACGAGCTCTATGTCCGGCCCGACCACCAGGGTCTCGGCTTCGGCAGCGAGCTCTTCACCGCCACCCGCGCGGCCCTGGCCCGCGCCCGCCTCGACGGCCTTGCCATCCGCGTGCTCAAGGACAATGACGAGGCGGTCCGCTTCTACCAGCGCCGCGGCGGCCAGGTCCTGATGACCAGCCGCGAACGCGTCGCCCAGACGACGCTCGACCTCACGGTCTTCGGCTGGTTCGCCGAGGAGCGCTTCTGAAGCGCCCGCCCCTTGCGAAATGCTCAGGCAGCCGCGCCGTACCGTCCCGCCGCCTCGATCCAGCCCTTGCGCTTTTTCTCGTCCGAGCCCTGCACCGGCGCGAAGGTGCGAAAGCGCACCGGCGAGAAACCGCAGAACTCCAGGATCTGCTTGCGCATCACCCGGAAACCGGGCGTCCACAGCAGGAAGCGCAGATACCAGGGCGGCGTGTCGGAGGTGACCAGCACCTCGGCCGAGCGCCCCTTCAGCAGCTTGGCCGGCACCATCTGGCCCGGCTCGTAGCGGAAGGCGAAGCCCGGCAGCAGCGCCCGGTCGATCAGCCCCTTCAGCTTGGCCGGCATCGACCCCCACCACAGCGGATGCACGATCACCAGATGCTCGCACCAGGTGATCGCCGCCTGCACGTCGGAAAGGCACGGCTCCAGCACCTTTTCCGGCTTGTAGCCCGACCCCATGTCCGGATCGAACTGCATCTGCGACAGGCGCAGCAGCTTCACCTCGTGCCCGGCACGGGTCGCGCCCTGCACATAGGAGGCGGCCAGCGCGCCGCACAGGCTGTCGGGGCCGGGATGCCCGTCCAGCACGAGAATACGTTTCGCCATTGTCGGTCTTCCTGTTTCGGAGCTAGAATTGACCGCGGTCACAAATTGATGCCGCATTTAATGACCGCGGTCAATAATTGAATCCACAAGAAGGACGCCATGGTCGGACGCCCCCAGAAACGCACCCGCGAAACCCGCGAGAAGATCCTGGCCGAGGCGACCCGCCTGTTCTCAGGCCAGGGCTTCGAGGCGACCAGCGTCGATGCGGTGGCGGAGGCCGCCGGCGTTGCCAAGGCCACCGTCTTCGCCCATTTCGCCGACAAGACCAGCCTGCTGATCGCCGCGCGCACGAGCGACCTGGAGGAGCTGGAGGCAGCTATGCGCGCCCATGTGGCCCGCGCGCCCCTCGGCGAGACCCGCGACTACATTGCCGGCATCTTCCATCCCTGGCTGGCGCTCTACCGCTCCGATCCGGATTTCGCGCGCCTCTATCTCGTCCAGACGACCCTGCGCGACGGTCCCTGGACGCGGCTGTTTCTCGATGTCTGCCAGGCGATGGAGGACTGCACGCGGGATGCGTTCGCGCGGCTGTCGCGCGAGGGCCGCCTTGCCCCCGGCGCCGATCCGGACCTTCTGGCCGAGGGCGTGCTCGCCTTCTTCTACCACATGATCGTCGGCCACAGTCTCGGCGCCCTGCCGGGCGAGGCCGAACAGACCGCCCGGTTCGACGGGCTGCTCGCCACCTGGCTTGCCGCCGGCGCGTCAGGCTGACCCCGCCCGCAGCTTTCCGGGAAACCCGGCCGCCTCGGCAACCGTCTTGACGTCGCGGCCGTTTCCTGAAAAGTTGCAATTGAAACTAATATCCGGCAGCGGCAGGGTCCCTCGGCCGGAACATGGGAGGAAACAATGCGCTTCACGGTGAAATCCGCCGGGTTCGGCCTTGCCGCGCTCGCTTGCGGGCTCGTTGCCGGCCTTGCCGGTGCCCGCGCCGACACCACCCTGGTCATGTCGTCCTGGCTGCCGCCCAAGCATCCACTGGTCGAGAACGCCATGAAGCCCTGGGCCGACGAGGTCGAGAAGGCGACGGAAGGCCGCGTCAAGGTGCGCGTGCTGGCCAAGCCCCTGGGCGCCCCGCCGGCCCATTACGACATGGCCCGCGACGGCGTTGCCGACATCACCTACGGCCTGCATTCCTTCACCCAGGACGACCGGTTCCTGCGCTCGCGCATCGGCCAGTTCTCGCTCCTCGGCAATGACGCGGTCACCGTCTCCAAGGCCTACTGGAAGGTCTATGCGGGCACGCTGGACGCCGCAGCCGAGCATGAGGGCGTCAAGCTGCTCTCCGTCTTCGCCCACGGCCCCGGCATGGTCCACAACAACCAGCGCAAGATCGAGAAGCCGGAGGACTTCGCCGGCCTCAAGCTGCGCACGCCGGGCGGCTACATCGCCGACCTGATGCAGGATCTCGGCGTCGTCACCCAGTTCATGGGTCCGGGCGAGGTCTACGAGAAGCTGTCGCGCGGCGTCATCGACGGCGTCACCTTCCCGATGGAGGCGCTGAAGGCCTTCCGCCTCGCCGACCACCTTTCCTATACGCTCAAGGTTCCCGGCGGCATCTACAACACCTCCTGGTTCCTGGTCATGAACCAGGCCAAGTGGGACGAGATCTCCGACGCCGACAAGGCCGCGATCGAGAAGCTCTCGGGCGCCGCCTTCGCCGAAAAGGCCGGCGCGGTGTGGGATGCGGCCGATGCCGGCGGCATCGCGCTCGTCGCCGAGACCAAGATCGAGGTGCACGAGGCCAACGACGCCGTCCTTGCCGCCATTCGCGAGAAAGCGGCAAAGCACGAAGCCGCCTGGGCCGAGGCGGTCAAGGCGCAGGGCTTCGACGGCGCCGCCGCCTTGGCCGAACTGCGCGCCGAGACCGGCGTCTCCTTCTGAGCCGCCAGGACGCAAGGGCCATGACGCAAACCGCCAACAGCAAGGGCCGGCCGCCGCGCCGGCCCTTTGGTCATGCTCTGGAGACGCTGCTCTCGGCGGCCTCCGGCGCGCTGCTCCTCGCCCTCACCCTCGTCACCTGCATCGACGTGGTCGCCCGCTACTGGTTCAACGCACCCTTGGCCGGCGCCTACGAGCTGACCGAGATCTTCCTCGCCTCGCTCGTCTTCCTCGCCCTGCCGGTGACCACTGGCCGCGGCGAACATGTCGAGGTCGACCTCATGGACATGGTCGCGGGCGGGCGCATCACCCGGGCCGTGCGGCCGGTCACCGGCCTGCTGGTGGCCCTGGTGCTCGCCGTGTTTTCCTGGCGGCTGTTCCTGCATGGGGAGCGGCTCGCCGAGGACGGCGCGGTCAGCGATTCGCTGTCCCTGCCGCTGGCGCCGGTCGCCTTCCTTGCCGCGGCCGCCTGCGCGCTCGCCTGCCTTGCCGCCGTCTTGCGGGCGCTTCGCCCGGACGCCTCCCCACGGGATCCCTCATGACGGAATCGCTCATCGGCTTCGCCGTCCTGCTTGCCCTCATCTTCCTGAAGATGCCGGTGGCCTTCGCCATGGCGCTGGTCGGCATCGCCGGCTTCGCCTGGATGCGCGGGCTCGACGCCAGCCTTGCCATGACCGGCACGCTGGTCTTCGACGCCGGCCTCGCCTATTCGCTCTCCGTGGTGCCGCTGTTCATCTTCATGGGCAACGTGCTCGCCCGCTCCGGCGTCGCCAACGGGCTCTATGCGGTCGCCAACCACGCGACGGCGCGCATGCGCGGGGGCCTCGCCATGGCCTCGGTCATCGCCTGCGGCGGCTTTTCCGCCGTCTGCGGCTCCTCGCTCGCCACCGCCGCCACCATGTCGCGGGTGGCCATGCCCTCGATGCGCCGCTTCGGCTATGCCGACAGCCTGGCCGCCGGCTCCATCGCCGCCGGCGGCACGCTCGGCATCCTCATTCCGCCCTCGGTGATCCTGATCATCTACGGGCTGCTGACCGAGTCCGACATCGGCAAGCTGTTCATCGCCGGCGTGGTGCCGGGCATCATCGGCCTGCTGTTCTATCTCGCCGCCGTGCAGGTCGCCGTCTGGCGCAACCCCGAACTCGCCCCGCCGGCCACCGAAGCCGAACCGCTGACCCGGCGCGACGCGCTCGGCGTCTTCGCCCTGATCGTGCTGTTCGCCATCATCATGGTCGGCATCTATGGCGGCTTCTTCACCCCGACCGAGGCCGCCGGCATCGGCGCCGGCGCCGCCCTGCCGCTCTCGGCCCTGTTCGGCCGGCTCGGCTGGCGGGCCCTTGGCGAGGCCATCGGCGAAAGCACCCGCGCCACCGCGATGATCTTCGCCCTGATCATCGGCGCCGACATCTTCACCAATTTCGTGAACTTCGCCGGCCTTCCCGACGCGCTGTCCGACTTCGTTTCGGATCTCGACGTCAGCCCCTGGCTGGTGATCCTGGCGATCGTCGCCGTCTACATCCTGCTCGGCTGCGTGCTGGAAAGCCTGTCGATGATCCTGCTCACCGTGCCGGTCTTCTATCCGCTGGTGACGGGGCTGGATTTCGGCTCGGGCCTGCTCGCCGATCCCGAGCTGGTGCTGATCTGGTTCGCCATCGTCGTCGTCGTGGTCACCGAGATCAGCCTGATCACCCCGCCCGTCGGCCTCAACGTCTTCGTGCTGCGCAGCGTGCTGGACGACGTCAGCCTGACGACGATCTTCCGGGGCGTCACGCCTTTCTGGATCGCCGACATCTTCCGCCTCGCCCTGCTCGTCGGCGTGCCGTGGATCTCGCTCTGGCTGGTCGTCGCCATGGGGTGAGGTGTCAAAGGTGAGGCTCACGCCTCACCCTGCCGCCTGAGCCCCCCCCCTCAACCGCGATCCTCCAGCACCCTTCGGGCGATCACCTGCGCCTGGATTTCCGCCGCGCCCTCGAAGATGTTGAGGATGCGCGCGTCGCACAGCACCCGGCTGATCGCATATTCCAGCGCGAAGCCGTTGCCGCCGTGGATCTGCAGCGCATTGTCCGCCGCCGCCCAGGCAACGCGCGCGCCGAGCAGCTTGGCCATGCCCGCTTCGAGATCGCAGCGCCGGCCGGAGTCCTTTTCCAGCGCCGAAAAATACGTCAGCTGCCGCGCCGCCATCAGCTCCGCCGCCATCATCGCCAGCTTGTCGGAGACGCGCGGAAAGGCGATCAGCGGCTTGCCGAACTGCACCCGCTCCTGCGCATAGCGCAGCCCCAGGTCGAGCGCGGCCTGGGCGACGCCGAGCGCCCGCGCCGCGGTCTGGATGCGCGCGCCCTCGAAGGTCTGCATCAGCTGCTTGAAGCCCTGCCCCGGCACGCCGCCGAGCAGGTTCTCATGCGCCACCTCGAACCCGTCGAAGGCGATCTCGTATTCCTTCATGCCGCGATAGCCGAGCACCTCGATCTCGCCGCCGGACATGCCCGGCGCCGGGAACGGATCGGCATCCGTGCCGCGCGGCTTTTGCGCGAGGAACATCGACAGGCCCTTGTAGCCCGGCTCCGACGGATCGGTGCGGGCGAGCAGCGTCATGATGTCGGCGCGCACCGGATGGGTGATCCAGGTCTTGTTGCCGTAGATCTTCCACACATCGCCCTCGCGCACGGCGCGGGTCTTCAGCGAGGCAAGGTCGGAGCCGGTGTTCGGCTCGGTGAACACCGCCGTCGGCAGCACCTCGCCGGAGGCGATCCGCGGCAGCCATGTCTGCTTCTGCACCTCGGTGCCCCCGCACAGGATCAGCTCGGCGGCGATCTCCGAGCGGGTGCCGAGCGAGCCGACGCCGATATAGGCCCGGCTCAGCTCCTCCGAGACGACGCACATGCTCTCCTTGCCCAGGCCGAGGCCGCCATATTCCTCCGGGATCGTCAGGCCAAAGACGCCGAGCTCGGCCATCTCGTCGATCACCTCCAGCGGGATATAGGCGTTCTTCAGGTGCCACTCATGCGCATGCGGCACCACCCTGGCGGCGGCGAAGCGGCGCATTTCCTCGCGCACCTGCTCGTAGGTCTCATCGAGCCCCGAGGTGCCGAAGATCGAGTTGCCCTCCTGCTGGCGGATCAGCTCGGCCAGCCGCGCCCGCACCGCCGGCGTGTTGCCGGTGGCGATCAGCTCCTCCACCGCCGCGCTGCGGAAGGAGGCTGCCGCCTCCGGCCCGAGCCCGAGATCGGCAAGGCGCACGACCTCGCCCTGGTTCATCGGGATGCCGCCGAAGACCTGCGCCAGATATTCGGCGAAGGCGAGGCGCACCAGAAGCTCTTCCGTCTCGCCGAAGCGGCTCTCCTCCTCCAGCCGCCCGGCATAGGCGGCGAGCTGGCGCAGCGCCTCCACATAGGTCGCCAGCCAGGCGAGCCCATGGGTCGCACGCTGCTCGGCCTCGAGCTTTTCCGCCGACAGCCGCCCATCGGCCGACACCACGCGGGCGCGCACGCGCACTGCTGCCGCATCGAGCAGCGCACCGAGCGTTTCCACCGCCTCGCCCGCCAGCGCCGTCAGCCGCGTTTCCCGTGCCTCGTGACCGAATTCGCTCGCCAGGGACATGCCTTCCTCTCCATTGCCGTTTCCCGCCGCACCCCGCCCCTCCCGGCGGGCGATGCTGCAGCGCAAACAATATCGCGGCGGCTTGGCGAAGCAATGCTTCTTTTGAAGGAGGTGAAAAGCAATAATATTTCATGCGTTTCGCGACGCAGCATGAAATGCCGGCCACGGCTTGACCCCGGGCGGCGCCTCCCGCAAAAGCGGCGGATGAACCCGTTTCGCCTGCTGCGGTCCGCGCTCGCCACCATCTACGACGCCGTCATGCACATGACGAACGACGACGGCTTCGCGCTGGCGAGCCATGTCGCGCTGTCCTCGCTGCTGGCGCTGTTTCCGTTCCTGATCTTCGTGGCCGCGCTCACCGGCTTTCTCGGCATGTCGGACATGGCCGACCGCATCGCCACGCTGCTGTTCGATGTCTGGCCGGAACAGGTCGCCCGGCCGATCTCCCGCGAGATCCACGTGGTGCTGACCCAGCCGCGCGGCGACATCCTCACCTTCGGCATCATCGCCGCGCTGTGGTTCGCCTCCAACGGCGTGGAGGCCCTGCGCGTTGCCCTCAACCGCGCCTATGGCGTCGGCGAGACCCGCAACTATTTCTACCTGCGCGCCCAGTCGCTGCTCCTGGTGCTGTTCGGCACCTTCGTGCTGATCAGCTTCGCCCTGCTGATCGTCTTCGCGCCGCTGGTCTGGCGCGCCGTCGTCGCCCATGCGCCGCTGCTGGAGCCTTTCACCGCCCGGCTCAACATCTCGCGCTACGTCATCGCCTCGCTGCTGACCCTCGGCGGCCTGTTCGTCGCCCATGCGGTGCTGCCGGACGGCCGCCGCCGGCTGCTCGACACGCTTCCCGGCGTTGCCGCCACGCTTCTTCTGTGGCTGGCCTCGGGCATGGCCTTCGGCGCCTGGCTGGCCGGCTTTGCCGACTACGTGTCGACCTATGCCGGCCTTGCCGGCGCCATGACCGCGCTGATCTTCCTCTACCTGATCTCGATCTGCTTCATCTTCGGCGGCGAGCTCAACGCGGCGATCCTGCGCCGCCGCGCCCGCAAGCTCGCCAGCGTGTGACGGAAAGGCCCTGCCTCAGGCGGGCGTGCGCCGGGTGCCGATCCGCCGCTCGCGGATGATCAGCAACGCGCCGATCACCAGCGCCGCGCCCGCCACCTGCACCAGGGACAGCGTCTCGCCGAACAGCAGGTAGCCCTCCACCGCGGTCGCCACCGGCGCCAGGTAGAACAGGCTCGACACCCGCGAGGCGCTGCCCCGCTTGATCAGGACCATCAGCAGCAGCACCGCCCCGATCGACAGCACCAGGACCAGCCAGGTCATGGCAATGAGCAACTCGCCGGTCCAGGCGATCTGCCAGTCCTCCAGCATCGACAGCGGCATGACCAGCGCCAGCGCGCCGAAATACTGCAGCAATGTCCCCGGGATCAGGTCGATGCCGACGACGAAGCGCTTCTGGTAGATCGTGCCGACCGCGATGCCGGCCGCGGCCGCAAGGCAGGCCAGCACGTTGACCGTCGAAAAACCCGCCGTGTCCGCCCCTGCAAGGCGCGGAACCACCACCAGCAGCAGGCCCAGCGCGCCGACGGCCAGCCCCAGCCAGTGGCGCGGCGCCACGCTCTCGCCCAGCACCGGACCGGCCATCAGCGCCGTCAGCAGCGGCTGCAATCCCAGGAACAGCGCCGTCACACCCGCCGGCATGCCGTTGTCGATGGCATAGAAGATGCCGCCCAGATAGACGCCATGGATCAGCATTCCGGCGACGAAGCAATGCGCCCATTCCCTCCCCCGGCGCGGCCATGTCGCGCGCAGCATCATGGCCAGCGCCAGCATCACCGGCAGAACCAGCGCGAAGCGGATCGTCAGAAAGACGAAGGGCTCGATATGCGGCGCGCCGAGCTTGGAGCCGATGAAGCCGGTCGACCACAGCAGGACGAAGATGCCGGGAACGGCCTTGTCGAAGAACGAGCGCACGGAAGATCCAGTTCATAACGTTGCGGAAGGCGGCGGCAGAAATAGCGAACCCTGCGGCATTTTGTGCCGAAGACCAAAATATCGGCACCGCAGCGCCCAGCTGGTCAGTGGAATGTTAACTTTGCTGGTGGACTTTTGCACAAGGTGGGGACTGACCAGTCGAGGTATGCCTGTGTTGCATTTTCGAGGTTTCGCGTCGGTAGCGACCTTAGTCGGCCGACTGTCCGTGCGCATCAGGATTTTTCTTCTGATCGCCGTCACCATGACAGGCCTTGCCGCCATCGGCGGCGTCTTCTGGTGGAGCCAGACAAGCGTCGAAAGCGCCTTCGCACGGGCCGAGGGCTTTTCCGACCTTGCCGGCACCGTCGCGGACCTTTCCACCGCGGCCGGCACCATGCGTGTCACCGAGAAGACCTATCTCGCCGTCCCTTCCGCCGCGCTCTACCAGTCCTTCACGTCCGAGATCGCCTCGGCGCGCAGCCAGCTCGACGCGGTGCGCGGCCTTGCCGTCGCCGCGCCCTATGCCTCGGAAATCGACCAGGTCGCCCTTGCGCTCGACAATATCGAGGCGACGTTCCGCGACCTGCATTCGGTGCAGCAGCGCCTCGGCCTTGCGGGCGGCGAGGACGGCGCGCGCGGCGCGCTGACCGTCAATGGCGATGCCCTGGTCGCCGGCGTCCAGAAGCTGGCCCGCTTCAAGCGCGGTCCCGAGACCGAGCGGCTGGCCTTTGCCGGCGTCGACCTGCAGCGCAGCGAGAAGGCCTATCTGCTCGACCGCAGCGACGTGAATCTCGGCGGCTTCGAGGTCGCCGCCGCCCGCGTCGAGCGCGCGCTCTCCCGGGCCAAGCTCGACGAGGCGGCAAGCACCGAGCTGACCGGCTTCCTCACCGCCTATCGCGAGGCCTTCGACACCTATACCGGCGCCGGCGGCGAACACACGGCGCTGGTGGAAAAGCTCGAAGCCTTCTTCGACGTGCTGCCGCCCTATCTCGCCCAGCTCCAGGCCGCCGCCGAAAGCGGCCAGGCCGAGGCATCGAGCGCCCTTGCCGAGGGCCGTTCCGTCGCCGCCATGACCATGCTGGCGATCATGGGCCTCACGGTCGCCGTGCTGCTTGCGGCCGGCCTCGTCATCGGCGCCTCGATCTCCGGACCGCTCGCCGCCCTGCGCCGTGCCATGGACCGGCTGGCTGCCGGCGAGACCGATATCGACCTGCCGGAGGCGCGCGGGCGCACCGAGCTCGATGCGATGGCCGCCAGCGTCGCCGTCTTCCGCGACAACGCGCTGGACCGGGGGCAGCTTGCCGCCGCCCAGGAGGCGGAAAACGCCGCCCGCGACCGCCGCATGCGCCATCTCGACCAGTTGATCGCCGGTTTCGAGGCGACCGTCGGCGACGCGCTCTCGCGCCTCGACGGCGCCGCCGAGGAGCTTGCGGGCGCCTCCGGTGCGCTGGACCAGGCGGCCGGGCGCGCAGCCGAGGAAGCAGCCACCGCCGGCAATGCGGTGCGGGTCGCGGCCGACAGCGTCACCTCGGCGGCCTCCGCCTCCGAGGAGCTCAACGTCTCCATCGCCGAGATCGCCGACCAGGCCAACCGCTCGACGCAGGTTGCGGAAAAGGCCGTCGCCAGCGCCCGCGACACCGGCTCCAGCATGAGCGCCCTGTCGCGCACCGCCGACCGGATCGGCCAGGTCATGGGCCTCATCCGCGACATTGCCGAGCAGACCAACCTCCTGGCGCTCAACGCCACCATTGAGGCGGCCCGCGCCGGCGAGCACGGCCGCGGCTTCGCGGTCGTCGCCGCCGAGGTCAAGGAACTGGCCAGCCAGACCGGCCAGGCCACCCAGGACATCGCCCAGCAGGTGGAGGCGATCCAGCAGGCCTCCGCCAGCGCGGTCATGGCCATCGGCGACGTCGAGCAGATCATCGTGCAGATGAACGAGATCGCCGGCTCGGTCGCCGCCGCCGTCGGCCAGCAGAGCATCGCCCTGCGCGAGATCACCGAGAATGTCGCCCGCGCCTCGGAGCGCTCCAGCAGCGGGGCCGAGGCGATGGGCCGGGTGTCCGGCGCCACCGACCATGCCCGCGGCACCGGCGCCATGGTCGGAGACCTGTCCGGCACGCTGGGCGAGCAGGCCCGCCTGCTGCGCAAGGAGATCGGTACCTTCCTGGAGAGCGTGCGCGCCGCCTGACGGTGCGCGCACCCCGCCTCTCCCCCTCTGGCCTCTCCCTCGCCGGCCACTCCCCCTATTGCCACCGCCGGCAATCTCGCCACATAACGCGTGCAGACCGAACGACGGCACGGGCGGACGAAACGCCGCCTTGCCGTTCCCGCCAGCCACGCGCGACGGCCGCCGGCTCCCCGCCGGTCTCGCAGCAAAGCCTCGCAGCAGGCCAGCCGCACGCCAGCCACACGCCAGATTGCCGAAGGAATTCCCATGCAGGACAGCATCGTCATCGTCGGAGCGGGCCAGGCCGGCGCCCAGGCCGTCCAGTCGCTGCGCACCGGCGGCTTCGGCGGCCGCATCGCCCTTGTCGGCGAGGAGCCGCATCCGCCCTACCAGCGCCCGCCCCTGTCGAAGAAGCATCTCGCCGGGGAGATCGACGACGAGGCGCTGCACCTGCGCCCCCCGAGCTTCTACGAGCAGAACGCCATCGACTGCCATTTCGGCAAGGCGGTCGAGGCTATCGACCGCGACATGCGCGCCGTCCTGCTGGCCGGCGGCGAGCAGCTTCCCTATGAGCGGCTGATCATCGCCACCGGCACCCGGCCCCACGCCCTGCCGATCGCCGGCGCCGACCTGCTCGGCGTCGTCACCTTACGCAAGATTTCCGATGTCGAGGCGATGCGCCCCCTGCTGCGCGAACCCGGCCGCGTCGCCATCGTCGGCGGCGGCTATATCGGGCTGGAGGTCGCCGCCGTCGCCCGCACCATGGGCCACGAGGTCACAGTCATCGAGGCGCAGGACCGGGTGATGAAGCGGGTGGTCTCGCCCACTGTTTCCGCCTGGTTCCAGCAGCTGCATGCGGACAAGGGCGTGCAGCTGATGCTCGACACCGGCATCACCGGCTTTTCGGGGAGCGACCGCGTCACCGGCGTGCAGCTTGCCGGCGGCGGCGAGGTTCCTTGCGACATCGCGCTGGTCGCTGTCGGCGCGGTGCCCAACGACGAGCTGGCGGCCGCCTGCGGCCTGGCCACCGGCGACGGCATTCTCGTCGACGATAGCGCGCTCACCTCCGACCCGCTGATCCATGCAGCCGGCGACTGCACCCGCTTCCATTCCGCGCTATACGGCCGCTCGATCCGCCTGGAAAGCGTGCAGAACGCCATCGACCAGGCCAAGGCCGTCGCCGCCTCGATCCTCGGCCAGGAGGTGCATTACGATCCGGTGCCGTGGTTCTGGTCCGACCAGTATGCGGTCAAGCTGCAGATCGCCGGCCTGTCGCAGGACCACGACGAGGCGCGCACCTTCGGCGATCCCTCCTCCGGCTCCTTCTACGTCGCCTATCTCGGCGGCGGGCGCCTGCTTGCCGTCGACAGCATCAACCACCCGCGCTCGCACATGATGGCGCGCCGGGCGATCGGCAAGACCTTCGAGGACGGGCTGCTTCCCGCCGCCTGAAGCTGGTGCTTGTCTGAAACGATAGCGAGGGCCGGCGGCTCAGTCGGCCGCCGCCTCGATGGCCTCCATGTCGTCGTCCGACAGGCCGAAATGGTGGCCGATCTCGTGGATCAGCACATGTGCGATGACGCCGTCCAGCGGCTCGTCATAGGCGCACCAGTAGTCGAGGATGGCGCGGCGATAGAGCCAGACCCGGTTCGGCATACGGCCGCTGAAGGCCTCCGCCCCGCCCTGCGCCAGTCCGATTCCCTCGAACAGGCCCATCAGCTCGAACGGATCCTCGACGCCGACCGACTCCAGCGCCTCGTCCTCGGCGAAATCCGCGACGCGGATCTCGATCTCGCCGCACAGCTCGCGGAATTCAGGGGGAAGTTCGTCGAAGGCAGCAAGCGCGATCCGCTCGAATTCGGCCAGATCCGGCGCCACCAGGCCCGCCCAGCTGCTGCGTTCGTTACCGGCCGCGCGAGATCCCATCTTGCCGCCTCTCCCTTAATTGGCTGTCGGGGCGATGAGGTAGGTCCAGATCAGATAGGCCGCAAGGCCCAGCGCGAAGACCGCGCCCGCGCCCCGGCCGATCTTGCGGCCCAGCCGCTCGATGGGATCGTCCTCGTCGACAGGAGCACCCGTGCGTTTGTGCGCGCCCTCGAAGGTGGTGCGCAGCACGGTCTCGCTCTCGCGCTCGGCCCGGTCGAGCACCGACTGCGCCTCGCGGCGCCGCTCTTCCTCGCGCGGGTCCCTGCCGCTCACGCCGCGCTCCCGCGCCGCCAGGCCCAGGCCGCGCCGAGCGCCAGCACGGCGATGCCGGCGGAGATCACCGCGTTCCAGCCCGCGAACGACAGGCCGAACATCCGCCAGCTCGCCTCGGTGCAGCTCACCACGCGGGTGGAGCGCAGGGCGTTCAGCATGTTGGCGGCCGAATCGGGCATTCCCCCGCCGCCGCCGCAATCCGCCGGGCCCGCCCAAAAGCCCCATTCCGCGCCGGCCTGATAGCCGCCGATCCCTGCGCCCCAGGCGAAGACGCCCGCGACCGCCAGCAGCAGCACGCTCACCACCAGCCGCCCCTGCGCCGGCGTTCCGCGCAGCATGGCGACGAGCGCCAGCACGGCCAGAGGCAGGCCGATATAATAGGGAATGCGCTGCTCCAGGCACAGCTTGCAGGGCACGTAGCCGCCGATCAGCTGAAAGCCCCAGGCCGTCAGGATCGAGGCCAGGCCTCCGGCGATCAGCAGCAGTACCAGCTGCCGGGACGTTCTTGCGGGATCGGTCATCTCACCGCCTCGGTTTCACAGGAAGCGGATTAGCGCGAAGCCGCCGACAAGGCCAATCACGAAGATCGTGAACATCAGGCCGAGGCGCTGCTCGATGAAGGTGCGGATCGGCGGCCCGAACAGGTAGAGCAGGCCGGCGACGGCAAAGAAGCGCAGGCCCCGCGCCAGCACGCTCGCCACCATGAACACCGGCAGGCTCAGCCCCGTCGCGCCGCTGGCGATGGTGATCACCTTGTAGGGAAAGGGCGTCACGCCGGCGATGAAGACGATCCACGCGCCGTACTCGTTGAAATTGCCGCGGAAGGTCTCGAACTTGTCGAGATAGCCGTAGAAGGCGAGGATCGGCTCGGCCAGCTGCAGGAACAGCAAGGCGCCGATGGCGTATCCCGCCGCCCCGCCCAGCACCGAGGTCACCGTGCAAATCGTCGCATAGGCGAACGCCTTCGAGCGCCGCGCGATCACCATCGGGATCAGCAGGATGTCCGGCGGGATCGGGAAGAACGAGCTTTCGGCAAAGGACACGGCCCCGAGCGCCGCCGGTGCGTGGCGGCCCGAGGCGAGCGACATGGTCCAATCGTAGAGGCGGCGCAACATGTCGCCTCATTAGCCGGAAGCGCGGCCCTTGTCATCCGACTTCCGCTGCGGCGCGGTGACCGCAATCGCGCACGGGACAGGCGTCATGTTTCAATTGACGGGGCAAGCGCTGCGGCTATGATCGCGCCGTTTCCCGCGGGCCCCCGTGGCGGAATTGGTAGACGCGACGGATTCAAAATCCGTTTCCCTAACCGGAGTGTCCGTTCGAGTCGGACCGGGGGCACCATTTTCCCTTTCGCACTGCCTTTCGGTTGCCTCGCGGGCCCTTCATCTGCACCTCTTGCGGGGATACCGACGAGGAGGACGCCATGCTTTCCCCCGAAGATCTTGCCGAGAATCGAAGCGAAGACCTTGCCGCCCGCCGCGCCGTCATCGACGCCTGCCTGAAGATGAACGCCTCCGGCCTCAACCAGGGCACCTCCGGCAATGTCAGCCTGCGCCACGGCGAGGGCTTCCTGATCACCCCCTCCGGCATTCCCTACGAGGCGATGCGGCCCGAGCAGGTGGTCCAGGTCCATATGGACGAAAGCTATTCCGGCGACTGGCTGCCCTCGTCCGAGTGGCGGATGCATTTCGACATCTACGCCACCCGCCCCGAGGCCGGCGCCGTCGTCCACACCCATTCGCCCCATGCCACGGCCCTGTCCTGCCTGCGCCGCGAGATCCCGCCCTTCCACTACATGATCGCCGTTGCCGGCGGGCGCACCCTGCGCACGGCCGACTACGCCACCTTCGGCACCCGCGATCTGTCGCGCGCCATGCTGGCCGCGCTGGAGGAGCGCAGCGCCTGTCTTCTGGCCAATCACGGGATGATCTGCTTCGGCCCCGGCCTCGACAAGGCGCTGTGGCTTGCCGGCGAGATCGAGACCCTGTGCCGGCAATACGCCATCGCCCTGACCGCCGGCGACCCGGCGATCCTCACCGACACGGAGATGGACGAGGTCATCGCCCGCTTCGCCAGCTACGGCCGCCAGACGGGCGAACTCGCCGAAGGCGAGGTGCCCGCGGTCGAGGCGCCGCGCCGGCGCGGATGATCCCTATTGCGCCGGCTGCCCCTGCGGCGGCCCGTTCTGCGGACGATGATAGCCCGGCCCCACGGTCAGCGGCCCCTTCGGCGAGGCATCCGCATCCAGCTCGCTGGTGATGGTGGTGTGCTGCACCTCCATCGGCTCGCGCCCGCCATAGTCGTAGAGCCGCAGCTCGACCGCATAGGGCCTGTTCTTGACGACGCCGGTCAGCGGCGGCGTTTCCAGCCCGTAGCGCTGCTCGCCGTGGCGCAGGCGCGTCTCCACCTCCACCGGCGCACCGCCCGCCGGGTTCTCGAACCGCGCCACCAGCCGCGATTGCGAGGGCGTCGGCTTCTGCACGATCACCGTGATGCCGGCGCGGATCTCGCCGAGCCGGTAATAGAACAGGAAGCCGCCGCCGGCGATCCGCACATGGGTCAGGGCCGCCTGCCGGCGCTGGTTGTCGACGACCAGCGCCAGCGCGATCCCCGCCAGCACCACCGCTGTCGCCACCGCCGTGATGCGGAACCAGCGCGTCTTCTCGAACTCGGTCACCGCCACCGCCGTCTCCTCCCGGCCAGCCGTCACATACCGCAACCAGACACCAGATCCCGTTTCCCCTCAAGCTCCGCGAGACGGGCTGAGCCGGCAAACCAAGACGCACTCAGCGCGCCTTTCTGGACAGGCCTTCAGAAAAAAGCTAGAGCCATCGCGAAGGCTGCCGCACACTGGCAGCCGCTGGAACACTGCAACGGGCGAGGCGATGGGCGCGAAACGGGAAGTCGAGCTGAAGCTCGAGCTGGCGAAGGCCGGCCAGCAGAAGCTGAAAGGAGCACCGGCGCCCGAAGGCTTCGCCGCCGAGCGCGCGGTGACGCGCACCCTGCGCTCGATCTATTTCGACACGCCGGACCAGGCCCTGCGCAAGGCGAAATGGTCGCTGCGGGTCCGCCGGGTCGGGCGCAAATGGGTGCAGACGGTCAAGGCCGGCACCGGCGTCACCGGCGGCATGTCGCGTCCGCGCGAGGCGGAGGTGGAGGTCGCAGGCCCGGCGCCGGATCTCACCCTGATCCTCGAGCCGTCGATGCGCGAAGGCCTGTGGCAGCTGATCGACGGCCAGCCCCTGGCGCCGGTCTTCGAGACCGCGATGCGCCGTACGATCCGGATCTTTACCCGCGAAAGCGACGGCAGCACCATCGAGATGGCGCTGGATGCCGGCGAGATCGTCGCCGGCGAAAAGCGGCAAGCCCTGTTCGAGGCCGAGCTGGAGCTGAAATCCGGCGATCCCGCCGCGCTCTTCGAGCTCGCCGGCCGCCTTCCTGCCCTCGCCGGCGCCCGCTTCTCGCGCCTCAGCAAGGCCGGCCGCGGCTATGCGCTCGCCGGCGGGGAACAGCCGCTGGCCGGTCCGGTCAATGCGACGGAGGCCAGCCTTGCGGCGGACACGGCCATCGGCCCGGCCTTTTGCGCCATTCTTCTGTCCTGCATGGACCAGATCGCCGGCAACCGCGACGCGGTGCTCGACAGCGACGCTCCCGAAGGTCCGCACCAGCTGCGCGTCGGCCTGCGCCGCCTGCGCAGCGCGCTGAAGGTGCATCACCCGCTGCTCGATCCCGGCACCCGCAAGGAGCTGGATGCGGCCGCCCGCGACCTTGCCCTTGCCGTCGGCGACTTGCGCGATCTCGACGTGCTGGTCGACGAGATCGTCGAGCCGGCCATGGCGGTCGCCCGGCTCGGGCCGGACACGGCCCTGCTCGACGATGCCGGGCTCGTCCGCCGGGTCGAGGCTGCGCGCCTTGCCGCGCGCAGGTCCCTGCGCGAGCAGCTTTCCGGCCCCGCCGTCAACGAGCTGCTGTTCCGCCTCGGCGCGCTGGCCCATGGCGCCGGCTGGCGCGAGGGCGAAGAGGACGGCAAGGAGGACGCCGCTGGCGATACCACCGTCGGCGCCTTCGCGGTCGAGGCGCTGGAAAAGCGCTGGAAATCGGCGGCCCGGCTGGCCGCGCGCATGGACGAGCTGACGCTGGAGGAGCGCCACGACCTGCGCAAGGAGCTGAAGAAGCTCCGCTATGCGGTGGAGTTCTTCCGCTCCGCCTGGCCTGCGCGCAAGGTCAAGCCGTTCCTCGCCCGGCTCAAGACGCTGCAGGACGTCTTCGGCTATCTCAACGATGTGGTGATGGCGGGCAAGCTCGCCGGCATGATCGCCGCCGTCGGCAGCAGGCCGCAGGTGGGGCCGCAGGTGGAAACCGCCCTTGCCGCCGGCTTCGTGCTCGGCTGGCACGAGGCGCGCGCCGCCCGTGCCTTCGAAAACGCCCGCACCCTGTGGGACGAGACGAAACGCGCCCGCCGCTTCTGGCGCGACTGAGCCTGCCCGGACGGCAGTGCCCGCGGCGCCGCGGGATGCCGTAAGTTACTGGATCGGCGCGCCCTGCTGCGGCGTCTCGCCCTGCGGGGCCTCGTCCTGCTGTTGCGGCGCGTCCTGCTGTTGCTGGCGGCGGCCGATGCCGAAGGAGCCGAGGAAGCCGGACGGCAGGCCGAAGCCCTGCTCCACCGCTTCAAGCACTTCCTTGTCGTCGACCTCGCCGTCCAGCACCTTCTGCACGTCGATATTGGTGTTGCCGCCGGTCGCCCGGTTGATCGCCTCGTTGGCGACGCCCGCAAGCCCCTCCTGCGGGTTGCGCGCCTCCTGCAGCGACTTGAACAACCCGCCGCCGAGATTTTCCAGCTGCTTCAGCGCCGCCTGCGGGTTTTCCAGGATGCCCTTGATGTCCGGATAGATCTGCGGCCGGTCCCAGGGCCCGCGCACGATCACCGGCACGCCGAGCCCTTCCAGCTCGCGCGCCTCGCCCTTGGCCAGCGGCACCGGCGCGCTGCCCTCCAGGCTCGCCACCACCCGCGGCTCCAGCCGCCAGTCGAGCATCCGCTCCGGCATGTCGACCCGGCCCGTGCCGCTCATGCGCACCAAGGGGCCGATCAGCGCCAGGTCCTCGGTCGCGGCGATGCCGCGCGTGATGGTGAAGCTCGCGCCCAGCGCCGAGAAATCCGTCTTCTGCGCCTCGTTCGAGGCCCAGCCGAGCAACGTGTCGACCGTCAGCCCGCGCACCATGCGCGGAATGTTGATGCCGCGGATGGCGCCGTCGGCGAAGTCGAAGCGGGCCGTGCCGTCGAGGCCGGAAATCAGCTCGTACTCGCTGACCCCGTGCGCCTTGACGTCGAGCGCCGTCGTCACCCGGCCCTCGATCCAGTCGAAGCCGGCGACCGCGGCCAGGAACGGCCGCGCGCTGAGATCGGTGAGCGAGAAGCGGCCGGCCAGTTCCGGCACCTGCTGCGAGCCGTCGAGCACCAGCAGGCCGTTGCCCTGCCCGCCATAGAGCGACATTTCGGCAAGCTCCGCCGACAGCCGCCCGCCTTCCAGCGTCAGTTCCAGCCGGCTCGGCCCGATCTCCAGCTTGTCGCGGACGATCTGCTTCGCCGACAGCGACAGCTGCGCATCGACGGCCTTGAGGCCGGACAGGTCGATCGGCACCCGGCTCCAGGAGCTTCCCTCGGCCCCTGGCACCCGCGCCTCGCTGCGCCCGTCGCTCGCCCGGTCGGTCTCCACTGCGTAAGGGTCGAGCCCCAGCCGGTCGAGCTCCAGCCGCGCCGTCACCTTCGGCCTCGCGCCAAGGCGCAGCTCGCCCTCGCCGCGGCCGGTCGTGTCGTCGAGGCGGATTTCCGCGCCGGTGAAGCGCACCGCGTCCTCGCCCGCCGCCAGCCGGCCGGAGAAGGAGAAGGGCCCGAGCCCGCCGCCCTCGGCCAGCGGCACGCCGAGCCAGCTCGCCAGCGCCCTCAGATTCTGTGTTTCCAGCACCACCGCGCCGTCGACCGAACCGGCCGGCGACACGCTGCCGTCATAGCCGGCCTCGACCCGCGAGCCGGCGAGCCTCAGCTTGAGCGGCGTCGGCATGCCGGCCATGGCCAGCGCCGGCGTTGCCGATCCCTCGATGCGGAAGGCATCGCCCCGCCATGTCAGCCCGCCGCTCACCGAGACCGGGGCGTCGAGCCCGGCAAAGTCGACGGCGACCGCCAGGTCCTCGATCCGGCGCGAGGCCGCGTCGTCGCCGATCGGCGAAGGCACCGGCAGGCCGGAAATGCCGCCGCCGGCCAGCGACAGCCGGCCTTGCGCATCCAGCGATCCCATCAGGGTCGCCGCATCCGCCCCGCGCGCCGAAAACCGCAGCGAGCCGCCCAGCGTTCCTTGCGCGTCCTCGCTGCGCCCGGCCAGCGACAGCAGCGTTTCCAGCCGCGCATCGGCCAGCTCCAGCTGGCCCGTCACCTGCGGTTCGCCGGCCAGCGCCACATTGGCGGTGGAGCGCAGGGTCGCCCCGGCCAGCTGCGCCTCCAGGGCACCGATCTCGACCGCGCTCGCGCTCGCGGTCACGTCGCCCGTCATCCGGAAGGGGCCGGGCTCGCGCGGCAGGCCCGCGCCGAAGGCGGCCAGCGTCGCGCCCAGTTCCTCGCCTTCCACGGCGATGCGCAGGCGGCTCGCATCCTGCGGCGCCACGTCGCCCGTGATTTTCGCGCTCGCCCCGGCGCCGCCCACGGTCAGGTCGACCGCCGAGCTGCCGCCGCCGGCAAGGCGCATCGGCGCCTCCACCGTGCCGGCGACCGTCACCGCCACGCCGCCATAGCCGAGCCCGCCGTCCAGCGACAGGGCGCCGGAGAGCGAAGGCAGGCTCAGCACCAGATTGACATTGTCCGCCTCGTGGCGCGTGCCGTCGCGGCGGTCGGAATAGATCAGCCGGCCATTGGTGATTTCCAGCCGGTCGACGCCGATGCGCGCCAGCGCCATGCCGTCGGCGGCAACGCCCGCCCCCGTTACGCTGTCGCCCGCGCCGCCCGGCGTCTCCGCCGGCACCCGCGACTGGTCGGTTGCACCGGCCGCCGGCCGAAGCGGGGCCTCGCCGTTGCTGTCGGCGATGGCCTGCGTTGCCGCGCTCCAGCGGTCGGCCGGAAAGCTCGGCTCGGGCCCGTCATTCGTCGCAATGGCCGCGCCCGCAAGGCCCGCCGTCCAGTTCGGCCGGCCGGTCTCGTCGATCTCGACGCTGACCACCGGCGCGTCGAGCCGCACATGGGTGAGGCGAATATCGCCGCCGAACAGGCCCTGCCAGGCAAGACCGAAATCCACGGTGCCGGCGCGCAGGATCTCGCCCGCCTCGCCGGTCGACACGCCGACATTTTCCGCGCTCATGCGGAATCCGGGCAGCAGCGACAGCCCGACCGGCCCGTCGAGGCGCAGCCGCCAGCCGGTCCGCTCCTCGATCTGGCTGATCAGCTCGGCGCGGATCGCGTCCTTCGGCAGGAGCAGCGGCACCACGAAGAGGGCCGCAACGAGGAGGAAGAGCAGGCTGGCAAGGCCCGCGAGTGCGCGTTTCAAACCGTATCTCCAGAAGGACGAATCAGCGCCAGTCTACGCCAAAGCATGTCGACAGGATGGCGCGGGACGGGCCGTCGCGATAGCCGCCTGCATGTTGTTTCCGCACAGCAGCATGGACAATCGCGCCCGGATTGCGGATGCTGCGGCGGTTGCGGACGGCACCGGAGGGGATATGTTTTCTGCGTTGAAGCGGTTTTTGCGCACCGCGGTCACGGGCGAGAGCGGCGAACTTACCTTCGCCGAGGACGACCACCGCCTCGCGGCGGCGGCCCTGCTCGTGCACATCATCTCCGTCGACGGCGTGGTCGACGACGTGGAGCGGGCGGCGCTGACCGAGGTCCTGCGGGCCAATTACAAGCTGACGCCCGAGATGACCACGGACCTGATCCGCGAGGCGACGCGCCGCGACAACGAGGCGGTCGACCTCTACGGCTTCACCTCGGTGCTCAAGCGCAGCCTGGAACTGGAAGAGCGGCTCAAGGTCATCGAGATGATGTGGGAGCTGGTCTATGCCGACGGCACCGTCCACGAATTCGAGGACAACACGATCTGGCGCGTCGCCGAGCTGCTTGGCATTTCCTCGCGCGACCGGCTGGCCCTGCGCCGCAAGGTCGCCGGCGACACCCCCGCCGGGTCCGGCGACGCCTCGGGCGAGGCCTGACCGTGCGCCCGGCCGTGCTGTCCTCTCGACGTCGTATCGCCTTGCAATATAAACTGGTCCCATGATCCTGGATCCCAAAGAGCTGGCCGCACGGCCCAAGGTTCTCATCGTCCTGCATCAGGAAACCTCGACGCCCGGCCGCGTCGGGCAGGAGCTGGTGCGCCGGGGCTTCGCCCTCGACATCCGCCGCCCGCGCTTCGGCGAGCTGCTGCCCGAGACCCTCGCCGACCACGCCGGCGCCGTCGTCTTCGGCGGGCCGATGAGCGCCAACGACACCGACGCCTTCATCGCCCGCGAGACCGACTGGATCGACGTGCCGCTGCGCGAGGAAAAGCCGTTCCTCGGCATCTGCCTCGGCGCGCAGATGCTGGCGCGCAATCTCGGCGCGCGCGTCTACGGCCATGACGACGGCCTCGTCGAGATCGGCTATTACGACCTTTCGCCGACCGACAGCGGCCGCCGGCTGATGCCGAAATGGCCGGGCAAGGTCTACCAGTGGCACCGCGAGGGTTTCGACCTTCCGCAAGGCGCCGAGCTGCTCGCCACCGGCGAGACCTATCCCAACCAGGCGATCCGCGTCGGCCCCTGCGCCTACGGCATCCAGTTCCATCCCGAGCTGACCTATCAGATGATGGTGCGCTGGACGACGCGCGGCGCCCCGCGCATGGCCCTGCCCGGCGCCCGCGACCGGCGCGACCATTTCGCCGGGCGCTTCGCCTTCGACCCGGCGGTGAAGGCCTGGCTCGACGCGTTCCTCGACAGCTGGATCGGCCGCGCCGACGCGCACTCCGCAGCCGCCATGGCCGCCGAGTAGCCCGCGCCCTTGTCGCGTCCCTCTGTTAGCGTCCCCCTTTGCATCCCAGGCTGGAGCGCCCCTCGATGTGCGGAATTGCCGGCATCTATGCCCCACATGGCTCGCCCGCCCTCGAGCCCTCCGCGCTTGCCGCCATGGGCGAGGCGATCCGCCATCGCGGTCCCGACGCCGGCGACATCTGGCGCGACGTCGAGGCCGGCATCGGCCTCGTCCATCGCCGCCTTGCGATCATCGACCTCAGCCCCGCCGGCGTGCAGCCGATGCATTCGCCCTGCGGGCGCTACGTCGTCTCCTACAATGGCGAGATCTACAATTACCTCGAGTTGCGCCGCGAGCTGGAGGAGGCCGGCCTTGCGCCCGAATGGCGCGGCCATTCCGACACCGAGGTGCTGCTCGCCGGCATCCGCGCATGGGGCCTTGCCGAGACCCTGAAGCGCACCGCCGGCATGTTCGCCATCGCCCTGTGGGACCGCGAGCGCCGGGTGCTGTCGCTCGCCCGCGACCGCTTCGGCGAAAAGCCGCTGCATGTCGGCCTGTTCGGCGGCGAGATCGCCTTCGCCTCCGAGATCAAGGCGCTGCGCACCCATCCCGCCTGGACCGGCGAGATCGACCGCCAGGCCATCGCCCTGTGCCTGCGCCACGGCTACATCCCCGCCCCGCGCACCGCCTTCACCCAGGCCGTGAAGATCGCGCCCGGCACCATCGTCGAGATCGACGCGGACGCGCTCACGCCCGAGAGCTGGCGCGTCACCCCCTGGTGGGACACGCTGGAAGAGGCGCGCATCGCCCGCCGCAACCGCTTTTCTGGCAGCGACCAGGAGGCCGTCGACCAGCTCGACGAGCTGCTGCGCGGTTCCGTCGCCCGGCAGATGATCTCCGACGTGCCGCTCGGCGCCTTCCTGTCGGGCGGCATCGATTCCTCCACCATCGCCGCGATGATGCAGTCGCTCAGCGCCGCACCGGTCGAGACCTTCTCCCTCGGCTTCCACGACAAGGCGACCAACGAGGCGGAGTTCGCCCGTGCCGTCGCAAACCACCTCGGCACCCGCCACAACGAGATCTTCCTCTCCGGCGAGGAGGCGCGCGACCTCGTCGACGAAATGCCGGACGTCTACGACGAGCCCTTCACCGACCAGTCGCAGCTGCCGACCTACATGGTCGCCCGCTTCGCCCGCACCCGCGTCACCGTCAGCCTGTCGGGCGATGCCGCCGACGAGTTGTTTGCCGGCTACGGACGCTACCATTCCATCGACCGGCAGTGGCAGGGCACGATGTCGGCCCGCATCGGCCGCGCCGCCCGCCGCGCCTATGTCTCGGCCCAGCTTGCCGGCATCGTCGCCCCGGCAGAGCGTCTCGGCCTGTCGCGCATCGGGCGCAAGAGCCCGGCCGGCCTGCGCCTGCGGCTGGAGGAAAAGCTCGCGGGCCTCACGGCCCGCTCGGCGGTCGCCGCCTATGAGCGCAAGTTCACGCTGATGGACACCGCCCACCGGCTGGTTCCCGGCAGCACGCGCGAGACCCACCCGCTCGCCGACACGGTGGCGCAGGAAACCGGCTGGAGCGTGCTGGAACAGGCGAGCCTGCTCGATCTCGTCCACTACCTGCCCGACGACATCCTGGTGAAGGTCGACCGCGCGGCGATGGCCCACGCGCTGGAAACCCGCGTGCCCTTCCTCGATCCGGCCGTGGTGCGCTTCGCGCTGTCGCTGCCCGACCGGGTGCGGCTGATGGGCGGCCAGCGCAAGGGCGTGGTCAAGCAGGTGCTGGATCGCTATGTGCCTGCCTCCCTGTGGGACCGGCCCAAGCGCGGCTTCGGCATTCCCTGCGCCGATTGGCTCAAGGGCCCGCTGCGCCCGCTCGCCGAGGACATGTTCTCGTCCGCGCAGATCGCCCGCCTCGGCCTGCTGGACGAGGAGCTGGTGCGCCTGTTCTGGGACGACTTCCTGGCCGGCGACCGCCGCCGCGCCAACATGGTCTGGGCGATGTTCGTGGTGCAGCTCACCCTCTCGCGCCACACCCGCTGAGGGGCGCGCGCGCGAGTTCACGCCCGCACGGCTCCCTATCGGCTGTCATCCCGCACACAACCGGCGGGACGCCCGGACCGTGCCCCGCGCGCCCGTCTCCCCCCTTGAGGGGGAGATGTCGGCACTAGCCGACAGAGGGGGGTGAGCAGGACCCGCGGCAAAACGCAACGCTCTGAAAGGGTCCTAAAGCCACACCGACAGGCCTCCCCCGCGTCAATCACCTTCGATAAAGTAGGCTGCGAAAGCCATCAGCCACACGATGCTGAACACGGACTTCAAGATGAACACGATCGGAAAGTCTTCCGTCCCGTGCCGCGCCCCTCCAAATCGATAGTAATAACTAAAATAATTTCCCTTGCCGTAGTGTTTCCTCCACCTTCTATATCCTCTAATTTCAAATATGATTATCGGAAGAAATGCTATAATTAATTTTATTATAAAACCGGCAACATCATAGAGCATTTACAAGTCTCCACCCACCCGGAATGGCGCACAACCGGGGCAGTCCGCCTCTCACCCGCTGAGGGCACCAATGGTTCCCGGCTCTGCGCTGACGCGCGGCCGGGATGACAGCCGGTGAGACTGGCAAGAACCTCGCATCCCCTCGGCCGTCACCCCGGCCGCAGGCGAAGCCGGAGAGCCGGGGCCTATTGGCTTCCAGAGCGGCAGCTACGACACGCGGGCCGAGCCGCGCACTCCGGTCTCCCCCCCCGAGAAAGAGATGAGGGGGAGATGTCGGCGCAGCCGACAGAGGGGGGGGGTGAGCAGCACCCGCGACGGAGCGCACCCCGACCGCCGGGGCTCCCCGATCCCGGATCTTCGGCCTACGGCCTCGTCCGGGAAGACGCGAGGAGAGGCATCAGCGGAAAAACACCAGCAGAAAAACTCCGCTGCGCAAAGTTACCCGACGCGAACCCCACCCGCAGGATGTCATCCCGGTTTCGGCGCAGCCGAAGACCGGGAACCAGTAACCCCGAACGGTTCGGCTCAGACCTCAGCGCTGCCGTCGCAAGGCCGGAGGCTGCAGCCGTCGCACACTCATGCGTCCCAGCGGATACTGGACGCCTGCCTGCGCAGGCGTGACAGCCGAGGGGGTGGCACCGCCTCGCCCCTCCCCGAGCCCCCCACAGCCCCCTCAGGCGAGGCGGCCGAACAGCCGCAGCCGGCTGATGCCGCCGTCGGGGTGGATGTTGAGGCGCACATGGGTGACCGGGCCGAGCGGCTTGACCGCTTCCCTGCCGATCTCGTGGATCGCGTCGGCGGAGAGCTTGGTGCGGCCCACCAGCTCCTCCCAGAACATCGACGACGTGACGATGGCCCGGTCGAGATCGCCGGTCATGCCGGCAAGATCGGCCGCCTGCATCGAGCAGCTTTCCGGGAAATTGCCCTTGTAGAAGGCCGTGTCGACGCTGGCCCGCTCGATGATGCCGCGCGCGCCCAGCTCGACAATGATCCAGTCGTGCCCCGGCTCGCGGCGCCGGCGGGTTTCCCAGCCGTCGCCCATGTTGAGCCCGCGTCCCGGCGCCAGCATCCGGTGATAGGCGCCGTAATGCGCATCGGAAAAGGCGACGATGCGCGCGCCGTTCAGCGCCGAGGCGAGATCCAGTTCCGCAGCGCCCGCCGCCTGCCGGTCGAGCTCCGGCCGGCCATAGACGCGAAGGCGCGCAACGCCGCCGTCGGGATGGATGTGCAGCCGCACATGGGTCCACACGCCGGCATCGAGGCAAGTGAAATAGTGATGGGCGCTCGGCCCCAGCGGCGACATCGGCAGCAACTCGGTCCACTGGGTCGCAGCGTCCGGATCGCCGGCACAGGAGGCTGCCTCGATGCGGCAGGCCGGCGGGTAGTTGCCGGTGAAATGCGAGGTGTCGACGTCGAAGCCGGTGATGCGGCCGCGCACGGCCAGGCGCACCACCGCGATGTCGTGGCCCGGACCCCGGCGGCGGCGCGATTCCCAGCCGTCCATCCACTTGCCGTTGTCGTCGTAGCGATCCGGATAGAATACCGCCGCATCGTCCGCGAGCATCCGCGAGACCTCGGCGAAGAAGTCGTCGGTGACCGACACCGCGGCGGCACCGAGGCCGGCGGAGGCGAGGTTGATGTCCTTGCGGGCGAAATCCGGACGGCTGTCCGGCTGAGGAGACGTCATGACAGGGGTCCTTCAGGCTAAGGCGCGCGGGCGGCGCGCCGAAAGGCAGACAAGGGCGCGCAAGGCGCGCCGGAAAGGGCGACCGGACAACCCGGCTCAGCCGGCAACCAGATCCTTGAGCCGCAGCAGCGCGATCCGCTCCACCTGGGCACAGGCGGTAGAAAACTCGGCAGCCCGGTCGTTGGCGATGCGGGCCTCGAAATTCTCCAGGATTTCCGCCTTGCTGCGCCCCTTCACCGCCAGGATGAAGGGAAAGCCGAAGCGGGACGTGTAAGCCTCGTTGAGGGCGGTGAAGCGCGCGCGCTCCGCATCGGTCAGCGCGTCGAGCCCGGCGGAGGCCTGCTCGCCGGCGGACTCCGCCGTCAGGCGCCTGGCCGCCGCCAGCTTGCCGGCAAGATCGGGATGCGCCCGCAGGACGGCGAGCCGCTCGTCCTCGCTCGCCGCGCGGAACTCCGCAACCAGCCGGGCATGCAGCCCCTCGGCCGTGTCGGCGTCGGAGGCCAGCCCCTTCGCAAGCGCCCGCTCGGCGATCCACGGCGAATGTTCGAAGACCCCGCCGAACCGGGCAAGGAAGGCGGCGCGGTCCATCACTGAGGGACGCGTCGCGGAAGACGGATCGGGATGCTCGCTTGCGGTCACGGAAGGGTCTCCGGATGGGTTCGTCTATTGGTAATGCAAAACAATGATCCTCTCTTTCAAAATTTTCTTGAAAGAGATGTCCGCCGCGCCGGGGCTTGCGGGCCTGCACGAAACGCTCCCAGAAGCGACCTGCACTTGTCCCCGTTTGCGCGAGATTGATCCGGGTTTGCGACGGATTTTGCGCAGCTTTCTCGAAATCTCGCAGAATCCGTCGCAAACTGGCGCAAATTCCGCCGATTTCAGCGAAAATTTCAACCGGATTTCGGTTCTTTTCGGTACGCACGGGGATAGATTCCGCCTCGATTTGCCCCCTCGCCGGCAGGGAAACGGCCCTTGCAGCGGATTTACACCCGCACCACTCCCGGCCCGGCATGCAGCCAATCCCCCCTCAATCTCCGGCAAGGGCGGCATCGACCGCCGCCTTGCAGCGCGCTGTCACGAAGTCGATGAACAGGCGGATCTTCGGATCCTGGTAGCGCTTGTGCGGGTAAAGGCAGGCGAGCTGCACCGGCAGCGGCGGCGTCGCCCGGCAGACCTCGACCAGCCGCCCGGCCCGCAGGTGATGCGCCACCTCGAACAGCGGCTTGTTGACGATGCCGCAGCCGGCAAGCGCCCAATCGGTGAGCACGTCGCCGTCGTCCGATTCGAACGGCCCCGACACCTCGTACCGCTCCGGCCCGCCCGGCTCCTTGAGCGTCCAGTTGAATTCGCTGGTGCCGGGAAAGCGCAGCAGCAGGCAGGAATGGCGGCCGCGCACCAGCTCCGCGCCGCTTTCCGGCGTGCCGTGGGCGGCCAGATAGTCGGGCGCGGCGCACAGCACCCGCGCGCAGTCGACGACGGGGCGCATCTTCAGGGCCGAATCGGCCGGCTGGCCCAGCACGAAGGCGATATCCAGCCCCTCGCCCAGCACGTCGACCTTGCGGTCGGACAGCCGCAGCCGCACGTCGATATCCGGATATTCCGCCTTGAACGCCGGGATCAAGGGCGCCACCAGCCGCCGGCCGAGGCCGAGCGGTGCGGCCACGAAGATCGAGCCGCGCGGATGGCGGGCGACATCGGCCACCGCCGCCTCCGCCTCCTCGATGGCGTCGAGGATCTTCACCGCGCCCTTGTAGAAGATCGAGCCGTGCTCGGTCGGCGTCAGCTTGCGCGTCGTGCGGTTGAACAGGCGCACGCCGAGATGCTTTTCCAGCTCGCCGATGCGGCTGGACACCACCGCCGGCGAGACCCGCTGGTCCCGCGCCGCCGCCGACATCGAGCCGAGATCGACAGCCCGCACGAAAACCCGGAGAGTGTTCACATAGGACATGGGATGCCCTTACCGCCCTCAAGAAAATCTTGATAGTGATCGAAGCATATCGCGACTTTTTTGCAAATCGCGGATCTGTCACTCTCGCGCGAAATCCGGCAGCGCGGCCCGCGGACGGTTGGCACGTTTCGTGATTGGACTTTGCGCCGAGCGGGCGCGGGCCCGTCGGGCGCGCGGCGCACCTCGAGTGCCCCAAGGAGGGAGAGAATCATGGAAGTGGCGATTGCCTGGGACTGGCTGGCCTTTGCCTTGCGCTGGCTGCATGTGGTGACGGCCATCGCCTGGATCGGCTCGTCCTTCTATTTCATCGCCCTCGATCTGGGCTTGCGCAAGGCGCCCGACCTTCCCCCTGGCGCCCATGGCGAGGAATGGCAGGTCCATGGCGGCGGCTTCTACCATATTCGCAAGTATCTGGTGGCGCCCGCCACCCTTCCCGAGCACCTGACCTGGTTCAAGTGGGAGAGCTACGCCACCTGGCTCTCGGGCTTCGCGCTGATGTGCGTCGTCTATTATGCCGGCGCCGATCTCTACATGATCGACCCCGCGGTGATGGAGATGTCGCGCTCCGGCGCCATTGCGCTCTCCATCGCCTCCATCGCCTTCGGCTGGATCGTCTACGATCTGCTCTGCCGCTCGCCGCTCGGGCTCAGCACCACCGGCTTGATGCTGCTGCTCTACGTCGTGCTGGTCGCCATGGCCTGGGGCTACACCCAGGTCTTCACGGGCCGCGCCGCCTTCCTGCATCTGGGCGCCTTCACCGCCACCATCATGTCGGCAAACGTCTTCCTGCTGATCATCCCCAACCAGAAGAAGGTGGTCGCCGCGCTTCTGGCGGGCGAGACGCCGGACCCGGCGCTCGGGGCCCAGGCCAAGCAGCGCTCGCTGCACAACAATTACCTCACTCTCCCCGTCGTCTTCCTGATGCTGTCCAATCATTATCCCCTGGCCTTCGCGACGCAGTACAATTGGGCGATTGCCTCGCTGGTTTTCCTGATGGGCGTCACCATCCGGCACTTCTTCAACAGCACCCACGCCCGCAAGGATGCGCCGTGGTGGACCTGGTTCGTCACCGCCGCGCTCTTCCTCGCCGTCGTCTGGCTGTCGACCCTGCGCCCCGGCGAGGAGGCGAGCGACACGGCGGAACGCACCCACCGGCTGCCGCCGCAGATCGCCCGCTTCGTCGAGGACGAGCATTTCGAGGCGGCGCGCGACACGGTGCTGACGCGTTGCTCCATGTGCCATGCGGCCGAGCCCTTGTGGGAGGGAATGGCGGCGGCGCCCAAGGGCGTGCGGCTGGAAAGCGACGCGGAGATCGCCGAGCATGCCCGCGAGATCTACCTGCAGGCCGGCATCACCCACGCCATGCCGCCGGCCAACGTGACCTATATCGAACCGGACGAGCGCGCCGTTCTCGCCGCCTGGTATCGCAGCGCCACCCGCTGACCGGGCGCCCACCGGGTGTGCAGTTGCCCGAAAGACTTGCAATCTGTCCCCGGCCGGTGGATTGCCGATCCGTTTCGTATTAAGAAGATCCCATCATCAACAGGGATCCGCCCCGGCCGAAACGTCATCGACGTTCTTCGGCGCGCCGACGTATTTTTCATACGGAATATCGCGGTGCGCGGGTCCCGAACCTGACGGGAGGGACGACAGCACGATGACGGTTCTGACAGAGGCCGAGGATATCTCGGACATCGCTTTCGGCTACATGGGATCGAAGGCGCTGTTCGCCGCGCTCCACTTCGGGGTCTTCACCCAGCTGGGCGAAGGCCCGGCCTCCGCCGACGATCTCGCCCCCAGGATCGGCCTGCCGCGTGAACGCTGCCGCACCCTGATGACCGCCCTCACCTCGCTCGGCCTGACCGGGATCCGGGATGGGCGCTATGCGAATTCCCCCGCCGCCGAGCGGTTCCTGGTCAAGGGCGCCCGCCACGACTTCGGCGACTACCTGCGCCTGCAGGTCGGCCAGCAGATGTACCCGCTGATGGACCAGATCGAACCGGCGCTGGCCGGCGAGCTGCCGCAGGAGGCGACCGCCTCCTATGACGACTGGTTCTCCGACCCGGACGAGGCCCGCCTCTACTCCGAGAGCCAGCATGCCGGCTCGCTCGGCCCGGCGCGCGGCCTTGCCAAGCGGGTCGACCTTTCGGCGGCGCGCAGCCTGCTCGATGTCGGCGGCGGCACCGGCGCTTTCGCCATCACCCTGTGCAAGGCCTTCCCGCAGCTGTCGGCAACGCTGGTCGAGTTTCCCAATGTCGCGGATATCGGCGAGGGCTTCGTCGCCCGCGCCGGCCTGTCGAAGCGCATTACCTACCGACGCGGCAACGCGCTCGAGGCCGAGTGGCCCAAGAACCAGGACGCGGTGCTGATGTCCTATCTCCTGTCCGGTGTGCCCGATCATGCCCATGACGATCTCTTCGCCCGCGCCTTCGCGCATCTGGCGCCCGGCGGGTTGCTGATGATCCACGACTTCGTCGTCGATGCCGACCGCAAGGGCCCGCGCAACACCGCCCTGTGGCAGCTCCAGCACACCGCCTTCACGCCCGAGGCCCGCTCGATCGCCGACGACTGGCTGGCCAAGCGGCTCACAGCCGCCGGCTTTGCCGACGTCTCGGTCGAGCCGCTGATCCCCGGCATGACCAAGCTGGCGCTGGGGCGCCGCCCCTGATCCCGCGCGACGCGCCACCCTGCAGGCGATGCAAGCCTGCAACAGGGTGGCGCAAGCCGGTCACATTGCTGCGAAATCGCTTCGCGGTAAGGGTTCCGTCAGCTAAACCGGACTATAGAAGACCAGACACAGACCGATTTCCGGAGCCGGCTGGACCGCCATGCGCAAGAACACCTTCGTTTCCGCCCTTACCGCCGCCGCCATTCTGGCCGGCGCGAGCCTGGCCGCTCCGGCGGCTCTCGCCCAGGACGGCATGGCAGCGCCGCAGGACATGCCCCTGCCGTCCCGGCAGTATGTCATCGACGTCGGCGTCGGCGCGCTGGTCTCGCCGAGATACGAAGGCGCGGACAGGATGATGGTCTCGCCGCTGCCGATCATCTCGGTCGGCCGGTTCTACCTGCCGGGCTTCGGCCAGGTCAGCGACGGTGAAAAGACCACCCGCGGCGTCTTCTTCTTCCCCTCGTTCAGCTTCGTGGGCGAGCGCAAGGCCTCCGACAGCGTCAAGCTGACCGGCACCAACAAGATCGACTGGGCGCTGGAACTCGGCCTCGGCGCCGGCTTCCGCTACGACTGGTTCCGCGCCTTCGTCGAGCTGCGCCAGGGCATCAACGGCCATACGGGCCAGGTCGGCCAGGTCGGCGCCGATGTCATCCTGAACCCGCTGGAGCGGTTGGAAATCGCCTTCGGTCCCCGTGCCGACTTCGCCAGCGGCGATTACATGAGCACCTATTTCGGCGTCACCGCCGCCGAGGCGGCCGCCTCGCTCGGCAACCTGACCGCCTACAAGGCCAGCGGCGGCTTCAAGTCGATCGGCCTTTCGGCGCGTGCCAGCTATGCGGTCACCGACACCACCGCGCTGCACCTGCAGGCCGGCTGGGACCGCTATATCGGCGATGCCCGCAAGAGCCCGATCGTCCGCCGCGGCCACGAAAACCAGTTCACCATCGGCGCCGGCGTCACCTACCGCTTCTCCTTCGACCTGTTCAACTGAGTCGGACCGCCCGTTTCACGGCCCCGGCGGACCGATGACGCAAGTCCCCGCCCGGATCGACGACGAGCATGACCTCGCCGCGGGTCTTCGGGAGCTTCTGGCCATCGCGCCGGATCTCGGCCGCCTGGCAGCGGCCGGCGACCCGCTGCCGCTGCGCCGCCATCCCCCGACCTTTGCCGAGCTTGCCCGCATCGTCACCGCCCAGCAGGTGTCGCTGGCGAGCGCCGCTGCCATCTACGGCCGGCTTGAAACGCTGATCGCCCCCTTCGATGCCGAGACCGTCCTGCGCCTGAGCGACGACGAGCTCGGCCAGGCGGGTCTGTCGCGGGCCAAGATCGCGGCGTTCCGGGCGGTGTCGGAAGCCATCGCCGACGGCCTCGATCTCGCCGGCCTCATCCGCCTGCCGGCGGAGGACGCCCGCGCCCGCCTCGTTTCCTTACGCGGCATCGGGCCGTGGACGGCGGATGTCTTCCTGCTGTTCTGCGCCGGGCACCCGGATGTCTTTCCCGCCGGCGATGTCGCCCTGCAGGAAGCCTTGCGCGACGCCCTCGCGCTCGATGCCCGCCCCGGCACCCGCGAGGCCGAACGGCTGGCCCGGCGCTGGTCGCCCTGGCGCGGCGTCGCGGCCCGGCTGCTTTGGGCGCATTACCGCCGCCTTACCGGCCGCGGGACCGGCCTGCCGGTCTGATCAGGCCCTGCTGCCGGCTTGGCTGTTGCCGTCTTCGGTATCGGTCTTGCTCAGCGCTGCGCGCGCCGCCTCCCGGTGCTCCTCGCGCATGTAGCGGCCGATCAGGGCGAGCACGCCGAGCAGGATGCTGGCGTCGTCCGTGAAGCCGATGCCGAGGATGGCGTCGGGGATGATGTCGAAGGGTATGACGAAATAGGCAAGGCCGGCGAAGATCGTACCGCGCACGCGCACCGGCGTTGCCGGATCGACGGCGCAATAATAGGCGGCGATCACGTCCTCCATGAAGGGGATCTGCCGCGCCGCCTTGCGCGCCACCTTGAAGAGGCGCGCGCCGACCCGCTCCTCGCGACCCTTTTCGGGGCCGAGGATTTCCGGATCGATGCCGAGATCGTCGTAACGTGCCGCCATGCCTGCCGTCTCCTTGCCGGACCTTGCGAAGGTCCTGCGGACAGCCCCCATCACGGGCCGAAATGGCCCGCTTTTTACCCCATGCGTGGGCCGAAACGGCCCGCGCCCGCCCCTTATGTGGGGCGGGCGCGGTGTGTTTTCAAAGAGGCAGGCAGGGAGGCCCCGAGCAGGCCTTCATGAATACCGTCAGTGGCGGAAGTGCCGCATGCCGGTGAAGACCATGGCGAGCCCGGCCTCGTCGGCCGCCGCGATCACTTCCGCATCGCGCATCGAGCCGCCCGGCTGGATCACCGCCGTCGCCCCGGCGGCCGCTGCCGCCAGAAGACCGTCGGCGAAGGGGAAGAAGGCATCGGACGCCACCACCGAGCCGATGGTGTTCGGCCGGTCGGCGCCGGCCGCCTCCGCCGCGTCCTCGGCCTTGCGCGCGGCGATCCGGGCACTGTCGATGCGGCTCATCTGGCCGGCGCCGATGCCGGCGGTCGCGCCCTCGCGCACATAGACGATGGCGTTCGACTTGACGTGCTTGGCGACGCGGAAGGCGAACTTGAGGTCGGCCATTTCCTGCTCGGTCGGGGCGCGCTTCGTCACCACCTTGAGGTCGAGATCCTCCACCGTGCCGGTGTCGCGGTCCTGCACCAGGAGGCCGCCGGCGACCGACTTGACGATACGCGCGCCGGCGCGCGGATCGGCGAGCCCGCCGGTGATCAGCAGGCGCAGGTTCTTCTTTGCCGCCACGATGGCGAGCGCCTCGTCGCTGGCCTCCGGCGCGATGATCACCTCGGTGAAGATCTTGACGATCTCCTCGGCCGCGGCCGCATCCAGCTTGCTGTTGAGCGCGACGATGCCGCCGAAGGCCGAGACCGGGTCGCAGGCCAGCGCCTTCAGATAGGCGTCCTTGAGGCTTGCGCCCGTGGCGACGCCGCAAGGGTTGGCGTGCTTGATGATGGCGACCGCCGGCGACACGCCCGGATCGAACTCGCTGACCAGCTCGAACGCGGCGTCCGTGTCGTTGATGTTGTTGTAGGACAGTTCCTTGCCCTGCACCTGGCGGGCGGTGGCGACGCCGAAGCGGCGCTCCGGCGTCAGGTAGAACGCCGCCTTCTGATGCGGGTTCTCGCCGTAGCGCATGACGGAAGCGAGACGGCCGCCGAAGGCCACATGGGCCGGCGCGTCCTCGCCGATGGCGGCGGCGAACCAGTTGGAAACCGCCGCGTCATAGGCCGCCGTGCGGGCGAAGGCCTTCTGTGCCAGCCGCTTGCGCAGCGCCAGCGGCACCTTGCCCTCGTGCTCGCCGAGCGCCTCGATCACCTCGCCATAGTCGGCCGGATCGCTGACCATCGTCACATAGGCGTGGTTCTTGGCCGCCGCGCGGGTCATCGCCGGGCCGCCGATGTCGATGTTCTCGATGGCGAGCGCGAAGTCGGCGCCGGAGGCGACCGTCTCCTCGAAGGGATAGAGATTGACGCAGACGAGGTCGATGCCGGTGATGCCGTGTTCCTGCATGGCCGTGGCATGCTCGGCATCGTCGCGGATGGCGAGCAGCCCGCCATGCACGGCCGGATGCAGCGTCTTGACGCGCCCGTCCATGATCTCGGGAAAGCCGGTGACCTCCGAAATGTCGAGCACCTTCAGCCCGGCATCAGCCAGCGTCTTGCGCGTGCCGCCGGTCGAGACCAGCTCGACGCCGAGCCCTGCAAGCGCGGTCGCGAACTCGATGAGGCCTGTCTTGTCGGAGACGGAGAGCAGGGCGCGCCTGACGGGAACGAGATCGGGAACGGGAATGCGTTTCGACACCACGGCCATTGCGGAGGGTCCTTCGGGTTTTCGGCGGGACAGTGATCTGCGTGCGCCTAGCACGAAGCGCGGAAAACCGGAAGCCGAGGAAGGGGGATTGGGTAAAAAATGCGCAAGAGCACGGACGGTGCGGCAATGCGCGCGGGGCTCTACAGGTCGAGCTCGCCGCTGGTCGCATCGCTGACGCGCCGCCGCGTCGCCCGCCCCGCCGCCGTGCGGCAGAACTGCCAGGCCGCCTCGCGGCGATGGGCAAGCCGGCCGTAGAGCACGATCTGCTCGCAGCGCCGATGGCCGGAACTGTCGGAAAGATAGATGGATTCCTCGATCCCCATCTCGCAGCCCGGCGCGGTGAACTCCCACGCCTCGCCGTCCGGCGCCACCAGGAGGATGCCGGTGCCCGAACGGATCGAGCTTGCCTTGATCGAGGGATGCAGATGGAAGCGGACGGCGAACTCGTGGTCGCGCCCGGTACGCGCGGTCGGGCGGAACCGGTCGATGCCGTCCAGCACGCTGCCGTCCTGCGACAACGTGACGTCGCGCTCGTGGATGAGGCGCAGAGTGTCCTGGTAGCCGTTGTGGCTGGCAATGATGCGGATGCCCGACGGCCCTTCCTCGCGCTCCACCGGCACGCTGGTCGGCCCGGTCAGGATCGGCGCGCCGAGCCAGCCGCCGAAGCGGGTCTCCGACAGGAAGCGCGCGGACGAGGTGTCGTCGATCGTCGCGGTGGAATGGGCGGCCGTTGCCCGCGAGACCGAGCGCCAGGCACCGCGCTCGCTGTTCGAGACGCCGCAATTGACGACGATGCGGGTGCGCCGCGACGACATTTCGAAGGACAGGCACCCGGCATGGGCGGTTAGGCTCAGCGCCGGCTCCGGCGGCACGCCCGTATCCATCAGCAGCAGCGTATCGCCGCAGGTGACGCGCTGATAGCCCGAATGCGGCGCATTGCCGGGCGGCCCGCCGCGCGCATCGTCATAGGCAAGGATCGTCGCGACGAGGTCGACCGGTGTCGCACCCATGCCGTTGAAATGCGCGAAGGTGCCGTCGCCGTGGCGGAAGAAGCGGACCATCGGCATCATCCGGTCGATGGCCTGCATCACCGTCGGCGAGGCCGGCATGCCCTGCACGGTCAGCGCCTGGCGAACCGGCAACAGGTCGACGAGAATATCCAGCAGCGCCGCCGGGTTGCGCGAGATATGGCCGCCATCGGCAAGGATCTGGCGGGCCAGTTCCTGGTCCAGCCGTCTCAGGCTCTGGCGCACGAAGCGCCCCTGCCCCGACATGGAGACGGTGGCCGCGGCAACGGCCATGGCCGCCTGCAGGCGCGGCACCCCGTCCGGCGTTTCGTTCATGGTGCGGCGAAGATAGCGGACCTGGCGCGCGAGCGAGCGCAGGAAGCGGCGATAGAACTCGCGGTCGCAGCCCTCCAGGATCAGCGGCGATTGCGACAGCCAGGCCAGCACCCGGCGCGCCACCACCTGCTGCTCCCAGGCCGCATCCTGCCAGTAGCCGCAGCTTCTTATCCAGTCGTCGACCAGCGCCCGCGCATTCTGCCGCGCGACCACGGTCTCCGCCGCCTTGAGGTGGCGCAGCCAGCCGAAGCCGTGCAGGGCGCGGGCCCAGTCGGCGGACGGTGCATGCACCTCGAAGGGGGACTGGCCGGATGTCTCGACGAGCTGGCCGGCGAACAGGAAGCGCCCGGCATAGATGTCGGCGGCATTGGTACCGTCGGCGGTGCGCAGATCCTGCGGGGCGATGATCAGGCGGGCGGGCGTGCCGGAAAACAGCCGCCAGCGGAACAGCGGCCCGCCATGCATCCATCTGAGCAGGGACTGCCAGGCGGCCTGCGCGAGGAGACGCCACACCCGTGCCCGTTCGGTCACCGACATTAGCGTCACCTGTGCCACCTTCCCTCCAGCCGCGCTGCCGTCGTGCCGAGCCCTTTCGCGAATCCACTTCGCCTGCAAACTTCAGTTTCCGGCAACAGGGTTAGCGATCCGTTACCCATTTCAGCACGATTCGAGGGATTCACAGCGGATGCAAGGCGTCTTGAGGGCGGATCAGCGACGGACGAGGCGGGCGGCGAAGAAGCCGTCCATGCCGCCGTCCTGGCGCGGCTCGCGCGGCAAAGACACCGGCAGCGTCCGCAGGTCGCCCTCCGCCGTCACCAGACCCGCAAAGCCGGTCTCCGCCTCCGCGATGGGCAGGCGCGCGAAATCGGGATTGGCGGCAAGGAACCGGGCGACGACAAGCTCGCCCTCCGCCGGCTCCAGCGAGCAGGTGCAGTAGACGAGGCGCCCGCCCGGCTTCAGCCATCCGCTCACCCGCTCCAGCAGCAGCGCCTGGGCGGCGGCAAGGCTCGCGATGTCCTCCGCCCGCCGGTTCCAGGCGACGTCCGGGTGGCGGCGGATCGTGCCGGTCGCCGAACAGGGCGCGTCCAGCAGGATGGCGTCGAACGGCTCGGCCGGTTCGTACTCGGCAAGATCGGCGGCCACCACTTCGGCGGCCAGGCCCAGCCTTGCAAGGTTCTGCGAGAGCCGCTCCAGGCGGCGGGCGGAAATATCGACGGCGGTGACATGGCCGCCGGCCACAGCCAGCTGCGCGGTCTTGCCGCCGGGCGCCGCGCACAGGTCGGCAACGCGCAGGCCCGCGACATCGCCGAGCAACCGCGCAGGGATCGCGGCGGCCGCGTCCTGCACCCACCAGGTGCCGGCGTCATAGCCCTCCAGCGCCTCGATGCGACCGCCCGGCCGGGCGAGCCGCACTGTGTTGCCGCCGATGGCCGTACCACCGAGCGGTTCGGCCCATCCTTGCGGGTCGGCCTTCACGGTGAGATCGAGATTGGGCTCCATCAGGTGCATCTCGGCAAGGGCGAGCGCCACCTCCTCGCCATAGGCCTTCTGCCAGCCGGCGAAGAGCCAGACCGGCGTGTTGCGCCAGGGCTGTGACGTGGCGGCGAGCAGCTCCTCGCGCTCGGCCACCATCCGCCGCAACACCGCATTGACAAGGCCCTTGTAGCGCCGCGAGCGGTTGTCCGCATCGGCCAGCGCCACGGCGATGGCCAATGCCGCCCGGTCCGGCACTTCCATGAACAGAACCTGCGCGGCCGCGACATGCAGGATGTCGAGAACGAAGCCGGTCTTTTCCGGCACCGGCCGCTCCAGCAGCCGGTCGACAATGGCGGAAATCTGCCCGCGCCGGCGCAGCGCCGTGCCCAGCATTGCGCGTACCAGGCCCCGGTCGCGGGCGATCAGCGCGGAAAAACCGGGATGCCCGCCGGCCTCCTTCAGTTCGTCGTCGAGCGGACGGCGCCCGGTGACGACACGGCCGAGGATTTCCACCGCGACGCGGCGCGCCGCCAGCCCCACCGTCGAATGGTCCGGCTGGTAGCGGGTGCGTATGGGCTTCCCCGCCTGCCCCTTGCGGGGCCGGGAGTTGCGCTCGCGGTTGTCGGTCTTGTCGCTCACCGGCTCGGATCGCCTCACGGGGCGGGCAGCGCGCGAAGCGCACGGCACCGCCGCATCAAAAGAAGGATAGGCGGTATGCCCGCAAACGGCAGGCGATCACAACCCCTAAAGCAACATGGCCCTAAAGCAGCATGGCCCCAAAGCCCTGAAGCAAAACCATCCCGGCGCGGCCCGCCCGGTGGGCCGCGACCGGCTCAGCCCCAGGGCCCGCGCCGGCCGGAACTGCCCCCGGCACCTCCGCCATTGCCGCCATCGTCGCGGCGGCGCGAGCGCCCCCACGGCCCCGGAGGATCGCTGCGCACCGGACCCTCGCCGGCCGGGCCGCGATCGCGCGGCCCCGTGGACGCATAGGCGGCCCCGCCGCGCGAATAACCGCCGCCGCCCATCGATCCGGCCAGCTCCTGCAGCGCACGGATGCGGTTGTCGGTGTTGGGGTGGGTGGAGAACAGATTGTCCATCCGCTCGCCCGACAGCGGGTTGATGATGAACATATGCGCGGTCGCCGGATTGCGCTCCGCATCCGGATTGTGGACCCGCGCCGCGCCGCCGGCGATCTTTCCCAGCGCCGAGGCGAGCCAGATCGGATTGCCGCAGATCTCCGCGCCCATGCGGTCGGCGGCATATTCGCGGGTGCGGCTGATCGCCATCTGCACCAGCATCGCCGCAAGCGGGGCGACGATCATCGCGATCAGCACGCCGATGAAGCCGAGCGGGTTGTTGTTCTCCCGGTTGCCGCCGAAGAAGAAGGCGAAATTCGCGAGCATCGAGATTGCGCCGGCAATCGTCGCCGTCATGGTCATGATCAAGGTGTCGCGGTTCTTCACATGGGCGAGCTCGTGCGACATCACGCCGGCGACCTCTTCCATGGTCAGGCTTTCCAGCAGGCCGGTGGTGGCCGCGACCGCCGCGTTCTGCGGATTGCGGCCCGTGGCGAAGGCGTTGGGCTGCGGATTGTTGATGAGGTAGACCTTCGGCATCGGCAGGTCCGCACGCGCGGCCAGCTGCCGCACCATGTGGAACAGCTCCGGCGCCTGGCTCTCGTTGGCCTCCACCGCATGGTGCATGCGCAGCACCATCTTGTCGGAGTTCCAATAGCTGAACAGGTTCATCGCGGCGGCAACGGCGAGCGCGATCATCATGCCGCCCTCGCCGCCGATCAGGAAGCCGACGCCCATGAACAGCGCCGTCATCGCGGCGAGAAGAAGTGCGGTGCGGAAGTAGTTCATCTCACCTGCCTGTGTCGTGGGGCCACTATGGCGACAGCTGCATCTTTGACCCTATATGTTGGCGGCAACGCGATTTTCTGCAAGAGAGCAACGCGAGCCCACCGCAGGACGGCGGCCGAAACGGCCGGCCCGGACCGGAGCACGACGACAATGACCGAGACCGAAGACACCGCCATGACCCCGCACGCGGTCGCCGCAAACGACGATACGGCCCCGCAGCGCCGTTTCGAGGACCTGCCGCCGGCCGCCCAGCGGGCGCTTCAGGAAGCCGAGGCGCGCCGCCGCGAGATCGATGCGAAGGGCGAGGCCCTGCCGCGCGAGATCGACGGGCGCGGCGGGCTGGAGCCGACCCGCTACGAGGACTGGGAGATCAAGGGCCTGGCCTGCGATTTCTGACGCTCTCGCTCTCGGCCAATCGCACCGCCCGCCGGCAGGACGGCTGATCGCGGCTTGGTTAATGAGGGATTTACCATCGGCGAATAGGCTTGGCGCTGCAGCCGGTCTTCCGTCCGTCGCCCCGTCCGGGCGCCGGCACGGTCGGCCTGACGTCAACAGGCCGGGAGGTCCGCCGCAGGGCTGGCGGGATCCCGGTGAATGGTTCGAGCCGAATGTCTTCTGACGCCGCCCCCCAGGCCGCAAGGTCCGCTTCCCTGCCCTCCTCGAACCCGTTCGAGCGGCTGGCCGCGCTGATTGCCGACCTTTCACCGGGCATGGACCCGGTCGTGATGACCATCGGCGAGCCGCGCCATGCCGTGCCCGGCTTCGTCGCGCCGGTCCTGGCCGGATCCATCGGCGATTTCAGCCGCTACCCCAACATTCGTGGCACCGACGCCTTCCGCGAATCGGTGGGCCGCTGGCTCGACCGCCGTTACGGCCTCGGCGGCACGCTGGACGTTGCCCGCGGCATCCTGCCGCTGAACGGCTCGCGCGAGGGACTGACCTTCGCAGCCCTCGGCGCCCGCGATTATCTCGCGAAAACCGGCGCCCGGCCGGCCGTGCTGATGCCCAATCCGTTCTACCAGACCTATGCCGCCGCCGCCCATGTGGCCGGCGCCGAGCTGGTCGCGCTCGATGCGCGCGCCGAAACGGGCTTCCTGCCCGATCTCGATGCGCTGTCGCCCGAGCTGCTCGACCGCACTACCGCCTTCTACTATGCCTCGCCGGCCAATCCGCAGGGCGTCGCCGCCGACCTTGCCACCTGGCAGCGGGTGATCGCGCTGGCCCGCCGCCACCGCTTCCTGGTGGTCGCCGACGAGTGCTACTCGGAGATCTACCGCGATGCGCCGCCCGCCGGCGTGCTGGAGGCCGCCCATGCCATGGGCGAGGGCTTCGCCAACGTGGTCAGTATCAACTCGCTGTCGAAGCGTTCGAACCTTGCCGGCCTGCGCGTCGGGTTCGCGGCTGGCGATCCGGACTTCCTGGAAGCCTGGGCACGCTTTCGCGGGCTTGCCGCACCGCAGGTCTCCATGCCGCTGCAGGCGGTGGCCGCCGCCGCCTTCGCCGACGAGGCGCATGTTGCCGAGAACCGGCGGCTCTACAACGCGAAATACGAGGTCGCGCAGCGCCTGCTGGCGCCGCTGTTCGGCCCGGTCGTGCCGCAGGCCGGCTTCTTCCTGTGGCTCGACGTCGCCCGCTGGGGCGGCGGCGTGACCGTCACCCGGCGGCTGTGGGCCGAGGCCGGCGTCAAGGTGCTGCCGGGCGCCTATCTGGCGATGGACGGGGCATCGGGCAATCCGGGCGCGGACTATATCCGCATTGCCCTCGTCGACGACGAGACGACCATCGAGCGGGCGCTGTCCCGCGTGGTTGCGGTACTGGGAGACTAGAGGATGCGTCGCGCCACTCCGATGAGAAGCGGCCGGGCCGCAGCGCTCGGCCTCGAGGACACCGAGGCACCGCTCAAGCGCTTCCTCAGACGTAACATCATCGGCGCGGCCGGGCTGTCGCTGATCGCGCTGTGCGCCGCGCTCGCCGCCGCGCTCGCCACCTGGTCGACGGGCGATCCGAGCCTCAGCCACGCCACTTCCGCGCCGGTGCGCAACGCGCTCGGCCAGCCCGGCGCGATCATCGCCGACATGTTCATGCAGGCGATCGGCCTTGCCTCGGCCGTGTTCCTCATCCCGGTGGTCCTGTGGGGCTGGCGGCTGGTCGCGGCCCGCGCCACCCGCATCGCCACCCGCCGCATCGTCTTCTGGGGCCTCGGCACCCTGCTTGCCGCCGGCGCGCTTGCCGCCCTTCCCGTTCCTTCCGGCTGGCCGCTGCCCACCGGCCTCGGCGGCTTCCTCGGCGATTTCGTCCACCGCCTGCCGGCGTTGCTGACCAGTGAGCTCACCGACGGCATGGCGATGATCGTCGGCATGCTCGGCCTCGGCGTTCCGGCCGCGATCTGCATGCTGCGCGCCGCCGGCTGGCTCGGCCGCGATCCGGAGCCCGTGCGGGCTCCCCTGCCCGAACCCTCGCACCATGCCCGCTCCGTCGGCGCGGTGCCGGATTTCGACGAGGACGACGACGAGGATGCCGGCGAGAGCCGCTTCGGCGCGCTGAGGGGCGCCGTCACCCATTGGGGCCTGCTGGCGCGCGCCAATGCCCGCCGCCTGCTCGGCCGCCGCGCCGCCCCGCGCCGCGCTTCCGACCCTTACGACGATGCCTTCATCGACGAGGACGGCGAGGACTGGGACGAGGAGCGCGGTGCCCGCGCGCAGGACCCGGCGGAGCACGAGGACGAGGATCCGGTCGGCCGCCGCGGCGGCTTCTCCGCCCTGCGCCGCCGCCTCGCCAGCAAGCTGCTGCCCAGGGAAGACGACGGTCTCGACGCCTTCTACGACACCAACGCCCCGGCCGAGCCGGCCTTTGCCGACGCCTATGGCGAAGACTATGACGAGGAGGCCGGCGAGGCCGACGACGGCTATGCGGACGAGACCGGCGCCACCATCGACGACCTGCCGGATCTCGACGACGACGGCCCGCTCGACGAGCTGTCGACGCCGCTGCCGCGCGCCATTGCGGGTCCCGCAAGCCGCGGCCCGGCGGCGCAGCTGCCGAGCCGCGTCGTGCCGCCCGCCGGCCGGCCCAAGCCCGGCCGCCGCGCCACCGAGGAGGCGCAGCCCTCCTTCCTGCGCAATCCGTCCGTCTACGAGCTGCCGCCGCTGCACCTTTTGTCCGAGCCGAAGGCGGCCGGCAAGCAGACGGCCGTCAACACCGACGCGCTGGAGCAGAACGCGCGCATCCTGGAGGGCGTGCTGGAAGATTTCGGCGTGCGCGGCGAGATCATCGAGGTCCGCCCCGGCCCGGTCGTCACCCTGTACGAACTGGAGCCGGCACCGGGCATCAAGTCGAGCCGCGTCATCGGCCTTGCCGACGACATCGCCCGCTCGATGAGCGCCATTTCGGCCCGCGTCGCGGTGATCCCGGGCAAGAACGCCATCGGCATCGAACTGCCCAACCAGCGCCGCGAGATGGTGTTCCTGCGCGAGCTGCTGGCCGCCAGCGACTACGAGAAGACCAAGGCCAAGCTGGCGCTGACGCTGGGCAAGACCATCGGCGGCGAACCGGTGATCGCCGACCTTGCGCGCATGCCGCACCTGCTCGTTGCCGGCACCACCGGCTCGGGCAAGTCGGTCGCCATCAACACCATGATCCTGTCGCTGCTCTACCGGCTTGAGCCGGAGCAGTGCAAGCTGATCATGATCGATCCCAAGATGCTCGAACTGTCGATCTACGACGGCATCCCGCATCTTCTGACGCCGGTCGTCACCGACCCGAAGAAGGCCGTCGTCGCGCTCAAGTGGACCGTCCGCGAGATGGAGGAGCGCTACAAGAAGATGTCGAAGATGGGCGTGCGCAACATCGACGGCTACAACACCCGCGTCTCCCAAGCGCTGGAAAAGGGCGAAGTCTTCAATCGCACGGTGCAGACCGGGTTCGACCGCAACACCGGCGAGCCGATCTTCGAGAACGAGGAACTGCCGCTGGAGACGATGCCCTATATCGTCGTCATCGTCGACGAGATGGCCGACCTGATGATGGTCGCCGGCAAGGACATCGAGGGCGCGATCCAGCGCCTGGCGCAGATGGCCCGTGCCGCCGGCATCCACCTGATCATGGCGACCCAGCGCCCGTCGGTGGACGTCATCACCGGCACGATCAAGGCCAACTTCCCGACCCGCATCTCCTTCCAGGTGACCTCGAAGATCGACAGCCGCACCATTCTCGGCGAGCAGGGCGCGGAGCAGCTGCTGGGCCAGGGCGACATGCTCTACATGGCCGGCGGCGGCCGCATCCAGCGCGTCCACGGTCCGTTCGTCGCCGACGAGGAGGTGGAGGATATCGTCAGCCACCTGAAGCGCCAGGGCACGCCGCAATATCTCGAGGCGGTGACGGAAGAGGACGACGGCGGCGACAGCCCCTACGACGCGCTGGCCGGCGGCAGCGGCGGCGACGACGACGGCAACGACCTTTACGACAAGGCGGTCGCCGTGGTGCTGCGCGACAAGAAGGCCTCGACCTCCTACATCCAGCGGCGCCTGTCGATCGGCTACAACCGCGCCGCCTCGATCATCGAGCGGATGGAGCGCGAGGGGCTGGTGGGCGCGGCCAACCATGCCGGCAAGCGCGAGATCCTGGTCCAGAACGGGGTCGAGGACGACTATTGACCGCGCAAGGCACGCAGCCCGTGGCCCGTCGCAACTTTGCCACAGCTGCCTGTTAGCGCATCCTGACAATTGACGGTATGCGGCGCGCTCATTCGGTGAGCCGCATACCCGACCGAGCCGACGGAGCCGTTTCGATGACCAGCATCGCCCGCCGCACGCTGATTGCCCTTGCTGCCAGCGCGGCCCTTGCCCTTTCCGGCCTCGCACCCGCGGGTGCCGCCGCGCTGAGCTCTGACCAGAAGACCAAGCTCGCCGAGGTGAATTCCTACTTCAACTCGGTGAAGACCATGCATGGCGACTTCATCCAGTTCGGCCCCAATGGCGAGCGGGCGGAAGGCAAGTTCTATCTCGCCCGGCCGGGCAAGATCCGCTTCTACTACAACCCGCCCTCCAAGGTGGACATCGTCGCCGACGGCAAGTCGGTCTCGGTCAAGGACCGCAAGCTCGCCACCCAGGACATCTGGCCGCTGAACGAGACGCCGCTGCGCTTCCTGCTGGCCGACCGGATCAACCTGGAAGCGGATGCGGAAGTCGCCAGCGTCTCGGTCGAGCCGGATCTGGTCACCGTGGTGCTGGCCGACAATTCCACCTTCGGCACCGGCAAGCTGACGCTGATCTTCGACGCCGCCACCACCGAGCTGAAGCAGTGGACGGTGACGGACGCGCAGGGCTACGACACCTCGGTGGCGATCTACAACACCAAGGTCAACGGCCCGACCGACCCGAAGCTCTTCAACATCGACTACAACGCCAACACGATGCAGCGCCGCGGCAACTGACCGCCCGGCAGACGCTCTTCCACAGGCGCATTTCGCGTGAGCACAGCCGAGGCGACCGTGCGACGGCCCGTCTTTGTCGAGATCCTCGAGCGCCTCGCCGCCCAGCGCGGCGCGCGCATCGAGACCGAACCGCTCTACGGCTATGCCGGGGCGGTGATCGATGCGGTTGGCCGCCGGCATTTCTTCAAGGGCACCCATTTCGACATCAACCGGGCGGGCGCTGCCGCCCTTGCCCGCGACAAGGACTATGCCGGCCGCTTCCTGGCGGCCGCCGGGCTCGCGACCCCGCGCGGCGTGCTGCTGCACGGGCCGCGCCGCACCGTCCAGCTTTCCCTCAAGAACCCGTTAGTCGCCGCCCGCCTGCCGGACCGCGCGGCCGCGCATGCCTTCGCCGAGGAGGTCGGCTATCCCCTTTTCGCCAAGCCGAACGAGGGATCGGAGGGCGACGGGGTGACCCGCGTCGGCGATGCCGCCGGCCTCGACCTTGCCCTCGATGCGCTGCTGGCGCTGCACGACCGGGTGCTGGTGCAGCAGGCGGTCGCCGGCGAGGACCTGCGCGTCGTCGTGCTCGACGGCAGGGTCAAGGCCGCCTTCGCGCGTCGCCCGCTGTCGGTCACAGGCGACGGCGCCAGCCCGCTTTCCGCGCTGATCGCCGCTCGGCTTGCGGAGTTCGCCAGCGACGGCAAGGGCGCGCGCATCGCCGCCGACGACCCCCGCATTCTCAGCGAGCTCGCCGCCTCGGGCTTCACGCCGGACAGCATCGCGGAAAAAGGCGCGACCATCGCCCTGCTGGCCAATGCCAACCTGTCGACCGGCGGCAGCGCCAGCGACATCACCGACACGCTCAATCCCGCCGCCGCTGATGCCGCGATCCGCGCCGCCGCGGCGCTCGGCCTGCGCTTTGCCGGCGTCGACCTGCTCGCCGCGCCCGGTGCGCCGCCGGTGGTTCTGGAGGTCAATGCCGCCCCCGGCCTTGCCTATTTCCACCGCATGGGCCCGCAGGCCGCCGCCCGCGTCGAGGCGATCTACGCCGACCTGCTGGACGCGCTGCTGGCGTCCTGAGGGCTTTTCCGCCTTCCCTGCCATGAACGTCATCACCTCATGGTGTCGAGCTGGCGTCCCGGTCCGGCTTTGAAGAGGGCGACGATCTTTGGCAAGTCGGCGGGGAAAGCACACCGCCCGCCCCGCCCACAGAGTGTCGTCCCGGTTTCGGCGCAGCCGAAGACCGGGAACCAGTAACCCCGAACGGTTCGGCTCAGGCCGCAAGGTTGCCGCCGCAAGGCCGGAGGTTGCTGCCTGCGTGCCATCATTCGCCCCAGCGGATACTGGACGCCTGCCTGCGCAGGCGTGACAGCGGAGGGGGTGGCCAGGGCCGTCCCGCCTCACGCAAGCACAGCCCTCCCCCGCGTCTTCCCGGGCAAGCGAAGCGCGACCCGGGACCGACGAGCCGAAAGCCTTCCGGTACTCCATAACCGCCCGGACCTCCCCGATCCCGGCTCGGCGCTGACGCGCCCTCCGGGAGGACGCGGGGACAGGCATCGGTTTCCCCAAAAGCAAAAGGGCCAGCGAATGCCGGCCCTTCTTTTTCGTATCGCAGTGTCCGGACGCGCTCTGGCGAGCCGGAGCGCGGTCTCCAAATCAAGACGTGACGAGGTTGCGCAGCACGTAATGCAGGATGCCGCCGGCGCGGACGTATTCCAGCTCGTCCTCGGTGTCGATGCGGCACAGCACCTCGATGGTCTTGGTCGTGCCGTCGGCGAACTCGACCAGCATGTCGACCATCTGGCGCGGCTTCAGGTCGGTGACGCCCTTGATCGTCACCTTCTCGGCGCCGGTGATGCCGTGCGACTGCCAGCTCTCGCCGTCCTTGAAGGTGAAGGGCAGCACGCCCATGCCGACCAGGTTGGAGCGGTGGATACGCTCGAACGACTGGGCGATCACGGCGCGCACGCCGAGCAGGCGGGTGCCCTTGGCAGCCCAGTCGCGCGACGAGCCCGTGCCGTATTCCTTGCCGGCGAAGATGACGAGCGGCGTGCCCGCCTCCTTGTAGTCCATCGCCGCGTCGTAGATCCACTTCTGCTCGCCGTCCTTCATGGTGACGCCGCCTTCGACGCCCGGCACCATCTGGTTCTTGATGCGGATGTTGGCGAAGGTGCCGCGCATCATCACATGGTGGTTGCCGCGACGGGCGCCGTAGGAGTTGAAGTCCTTCTTGGCGACCTGGTGCTCGAGCAGATAGACGCCGGCAGGCGCCTCCGCCTTGATCGAGCCGGCCGGCGAGATGTGGTCGGTGGTGATGGAATCGAGGAACAGGCCCAGGACCGCCGCGCTCTCGATGTCCTCGAGCGGCTTCGGCTCCATGGTCATGTCTTCGAAATAGGGCGGGTTGGCCACATAGGTCGAGTTCATCGGCCACTTGTAGGTCATGCCGCCCTCGACCTTGATCCCCTGCCAGTGCTCGTCGCCCTTGAAGACGTCCGAATAGCGCTCGCGGAACATCTCCTCGGTGATCGAGGAGCGGATCAGGTCGGTGATCTCCTGGTTGGTCGGCCAGATGTCCTTCAGGTAGACCGGGTTGCCGTCCTGGTCCTCGCCGAGCGGATCTTCCGCGACGTTGATGAACATGGAGCCGGCGAGCGCATAGGCGACGACCAGCGGCGGCGAGGCGAGGTAGTTCGCCCGCACGTCCGGATTGACGCGGCCCTCGAAGTTGCGGTTGCCCGACAGCACCGAACAGACCACCAGGTCGTTCTCGTTGACCGCCTCGGAAATCGCCGGGTCCAGCGGACCGGAATTGCCGATACAGGTGGTGCAGCCATAGCCGGCCAGGTTGAAGCCCAGCGCGTCGAGATCGTCCTGCACGCCGGCCTTCTTCAGGTAGTCGGTGACCACCTGCGAACCGGGAGCCAGCGAGGTCTTCACCCACGGCTTGACCTTCAGGCCCTTCTTCAGCGCGTTGCGGGCGACGAGGCCGGCACCGATCAGCACCGAGGGGTTCGACGTGTTGGTGCAGGAGGTGATCGCCGCGATCACCACGTCGCCGTCGGCCAGACCATGGGTCTTGCCGTTGACGTCATAGCGCTGGCGGGCCTGGCCGGTGACGCCGGTGGCACCTTCGTCGACAAAGCGCGATTCGCCGGTCGAGCCCGGAAGGGTGGACGGATCCTTGCCGCCGCCCTTGATCTCGCGCAGCGCGGCGACGAACTTCTCGGCCGCCTCGTCGAGCGCGACGCGGTCCTGCGGGCGCTTGGGGCCGGCGAGCGAAGGCACGACGGTGGAGATGTCGAGCTCCAGCGTGTCGGTGAAGATCGGCTCGGCCGTGTCGGAGGTGCGGAACATGCCCTGCGCCTTGGCATAGGCCTCGACCAGGGCGACCCGCTCGGGATCGCGGCCCGTCGAACGCAGGTATTCCAGCGTGTCCTCGTCGACCGGGAAGAAGCCGCAGGTCGCGCCGTATTCCGGCGCCATGTTGGCGATGGTCGCGGCGTCCTCGAGGCTCAGGTTGTCGAGGCCCGGGCCGTAGAACTCCACGAACTTGCCGACCACGCCCTTCTTGCGCAGCATCTCGACGACGCGCAGCACCAGGTCGGTGGCGGTGATGCCCTCGCTGAGCTTGCCGGTCAGCTTGAAGCCGACGACCTCGGGGATCAGCATGGAGATCGGCTGGCCGAGCATGGCCGCCTCGGCCTCGATGCCGCCGACGCCCCAGCCCAGAACGGCCATGCCGTTGACCATCGTCGTGTGGCTGTCGGTGCCCACCAGCGTGTCCGGATAGGCGAGCGTCTCGCCGTCCTCGTCCTTGGTCCACACGGTCTGGCCGAGATACTCAAGGTTGACCTGGTGGCAGATGCCGGTTCCCGGCGGCACGGCGCGGAAATTGTCGAAGGCCGACTGGCCCCAGCGCAGGAACTCGTAGCGCTCGCCGTTGCGCTCGTATTCCAGCTCGACATTCTTGGTGAAGGCGTCCTGGGTGCCGAAATAGTCGATCATCACCGAGTGGTCGATGACCAGGTCGACCGGCACCAGCGGGTTGACCTTCTTCGGGTCGCCGCCGAGCTTCACGGCCGCATCGCGCATCGCGGCAAGGTCCACCACGGCCGGAACGCCGGTGAAGTCCTGCATGAGCACGCGCGCCGGACGGTAGGAGATCTCGTGCTCGGAGGTGCGGGTCACCAGCCACTTGGCGACGGCGCGGATGTCGTCCGCGGTCACGGTGCGGTTGTCCTCGAAGCGCAGGAGGTTCTCCAGCACGACCTTCAGCGAATAGGGGAGCCTGGACACGCCCTCCAGCCCGTTCTTCTCCGCCTCGGGGAGGGAGAAATAGGTGTAGGTCTTGTCACCGACCTGGAGCGTCTTCCTGGCCTTGAAACTGTCGAGTGATTTGGTCACGGCTGGCGGTCCCCTTGTTGTCCTCGGGCGGATGCGGCCCCATGGCCGCCTGGCACCCAACGAATGCGCATCCCCGGCGGAAAGCGTCGTCTTGGGATACGCCGCCGGCCGGGTTTGCCGTCTCGCGTCTGCGGGCACCTGGGTGCGCCGCGTGCGGGTTGGCGCCCGTATAGCGAATTTCGGCGCGCGGGGCCAGCGGTTAGCGGCGCGAGCCGTCTCGTCATTATGGCGAGGTCGCGCGGCCGGCAGGCGCGCCGGCAGCGACGCATTGCCGCTTGATCGCCGCCGGCCTGCATGCCATGCCTCGTCCTGCCGGGCGGACCATCCGTGCGGGCACGAAAACCGCCGCTGCCGGCCATGACCGGCCCGGCGCGCGCAGCAGATCCGGGGCCGATGCGTCTTCTTGCCGAACAGCTTGCCTGCGACCGCGGAGGCCGCAGGGTCTTCGCAGGCCTCTCGCTCGCGGTCTCGAGCGGCGAGGCGATGGCCGTCACCGGACCGAACGGCGTCGGCAAGTCGAGCCTGCTGCGCGTGCTGGCGGGCCTGGTGCCGCCGGCCGAGGGCACGGTCCGCGTCGAGGGCGGCGAGGCGGAGGCCGAGCCTTTCGAGCATTGCCACTATGCCGGCCATCTCGACGCGGTGAAGCCGGCCCTCTCGGTCATCGAGAACCTTGCCTTCTGGCGCGACTTCCTGGCCGGGCTGCCGGCGCTCGGCGGTCTTTCCCCGCGTTCTCCGCAGGCGGCGCTCGACCTGCTCGGCATCGGCCACACCGCCGACCTGCCGGCCGCCTATCTGTCCGCCGGCCAGCGCCGCCGTCTGGCGCTCGCCCGGCTGCTGACCATCCCGCGTCCCGTCTGGCTGCTCGACGAGCCGACCGCCGCGCTCGACGCCGCCTCGGAGGCGCAGCTGACCGAGCTGATGCGCGACCATGTCGCCGGCGGCGGCATCATTCTCGCCGCCACCCACCAGGCGCTCGGCCTCGACGGCTTGCTGAGGCTGCATCTCGAGGCTCCCGAGCCCGCCGACACGGAAATCCCGGCATGACCGCGGCCGACCGCCCGCGCGGCTGGGTCGCCGCCCTGTTCTCCCGCGAGCTGCGCCTGTCGCTGCGCTCGGGCGGCGGCGCGCTGATCGGCGTGCTGTTCTTCCTGGCCGTCGTCACGGTCATTCCCTTCGGCGTCGGACCGGATCTCAACCTGCTCGCCCGCATCGGCCCGGCCGTGCTGTGGATCGGCGCCCTGCTCGCCACGCTGCTCGGCCTCGACCGCCTGTTCCAGGCCGACCGCGACGACGGATCGCTCGACCTCGTGCTGATGGCCGGCCGGCCGCTGGAGATCGTCGTGCTGATCAAGTGCCTCGCTCATTGGGCCGGCACCTGCCTGCCGCTGGTCGCCGCCGCCCCGGTTCTGGCGATCTTCCTCAACCTGGAGCCGCTGGCCATCGGCGCGGTGACGCTGACGCTGGCCGTCGGCACCCCGGCCCTGACGCTGATCGGCGCGGTCGGCGCGGCGCTGACCGTCAGCCTTCGCCGCGGCGGGCTGCTGCTGGCCGTGCTCGTGGTGCCCTTCTCGATACCCGTGCTGATCTTCGGGGTCAGCGCGTCCGGGGCGGCGGTGAGCGACCCGGCCCCCTTCCTGGCGCCGTTTCTCTATCTCTGCGCGGTCACGCTGATCACCGCCGTGGTCGGCCCCTTTGCCGCTGCGGCAGGCCTGCGCTTCTCCGCCGACTGAGGGACACGCAAAGGTGTCGCATTCTCCCCGATTGAAAGCAGGCTCCAGCGACACTAGAACAGTTCCATGGGATTGATGGATCTTGCCAACCCGACGCGCTTCATGTCGTTCTCCGGCCGGCTTCTGCCGTGGCTGGGAGGCGCCTGCGCGCTCGCCTTCGCCGCCGGGCTCTACATGACCTTCTTCGTCGCGCCCGACGACTACCAACAGGGTGCCACGGTCAAGATCATGTTCCTGCATGTGCCGGCCGCCTGGCTCGCCATGATGTGCTACTCGATCATGGCGATCTCCGCGCTCGGCACCCTGGTGTGGAAGCATCCGCTCGCCGACGTCTCGGCACGCGCCGCCGCCCCCATCGGCGCGGCCTTCACCTTCCTGTCGCTGGTCACCGGCTCGCTCTGGGGCAAGCCGATGTGGGGCACTTACTGGGTCTGGGACGCGCGCCTGACCTCGGTCCTCGTGCTCTTCGTCATGTATCTGGGGCTGATCGCCCTGTGGCGGACGATGGAAGACCCGATCCGCGCCGGCAAGGCGGCGGCGGTCCTCACCCTGGTGGGCGCGGTCAACCTGCCGATCATCAAGTTCTCCGTCGACTGGTGGAACACGCTGCACCAGCCGGCCAGCGTGATGCGGCTCGACGGCCCGACCATCCATCCGACGATCCTCTGGCCGCTGCTGACGATGGCGCTCGCCTTCACCCTTCTGTTCCTCGTCATGCACCTGATGGCGATGCGCAACGAGATCCTGCGCCGCCGCCTGCGCACGCTGCAGCTCGGCGCCGCCAGCACCCGCGTCGCCGCGGCACGACCACAGGCCGCCGAATGACCGAGCTTCTCGACCTCGGAGCCCATGCGGGCTTCATCCTCGCCTGCTACGCGATCACGCTGGCGACCATCGTCGGCCTGTTCGCCTGGCTCGCCGCCGACCGCAGGACCCTCACCGCCGCACTGGCGAAGCTGGAGGCGGACGGCGTGCGCCGCCGTTCGAACGCGACTGCCTCCGGAGAGCGCGGATGAGCACCGAACTGGAAACCAGGACCGAAACCGGCGGCCAGCCGGACGGCGCCCCCCCGCGCCGCCGCGTGCCCTTGCTGGCCTTGCTGCCGCTCATCGTCTTCGGCCTGCTCGCCGTGCTGTTCCTGATCCAGCTGCTCAGCGGCAAGGACACCTCGCAGGTTCCCTCCGCCCTGATCGACAGGCCCGCACCCGAATTCTCGCTGCCGCCCGTGCCCGAGCTGGTCGACGGCGGCGCGCCCGTCCCCGGCGTTTCCCGCGCCGATCTCGTCGGCAAGGTCAGCATCGTCAACATCTTCGCCTCCTGGTGCGTGCCCTGCCGCCAGGAGCATCCGCTGCTGGAGGAGCTTGCCCGCTCCGGCCAGGCGCAGATGATCGGCATCAACTACAAGGACAAGGCGGAGAACGCCCGCCGCTTCCTCGGCACGCTCGGCAACCCCTATTCGCGCGTCGGCGCCGACGAGAACGGCCGCGCCGCCATCGAGTGGGGCGTCTACGGCGTGCCCGAGACCTTCATCGTCGATGCCGCCGGCACCATCCGCTTCAAGTTCATCGGCCCGCTGTCGCCGGAAACCTACCGCGACGTCTTCCTGCCGCAGCTGGAAGACGTCCTGGCGAGCCCGAACGGCTGACCCCGGAACCGCCGTTCCCGATTGCGTGATTTCAAGCCCTCGTGAGTGGCCTTCGCCTGCGACCCAACCTATTGTCGGGGCTCTCGGGCTGCGGCATCCGCTGCGGTCGCCGCTTTCACAGGAATGGTCAGATCCCCCGATGCGGGCACCGGCACATCTCATTCTGTCCGTCTTTCTGGCGCTGGCTGCGGCGCTCCCGGCAGCGCAGGCCGGCGAGCAGCGCGCCGTCGTCGAGCTGTTCACCAGCCAGGGCTGCTCCTCCTGCCCGCCGGCCGACAAGCTGATGGGCGAGCTCGCCCGCCGCGGCGATCTCGTCACCCTCACCTATCCCGTCGACTACTGGGATTATCTCGGCTGGCGCGACACGCTCGCCTCGCCCGATTACGGCGCCCGCCAGCGCGCCTATGCGGAGGCGCGCGGAGATCGCGCCGTCTATACGCCGCAGATCGTCGTCAACGGCAGCGGCCATGTGGTCGGCAGCGACCGCAGCGCCCTGCAGGCCGAGCTGGACAAGCAGGCGCCTCTGCCGGTCACCGTCGATCTCGAGATGGCCGGCGATCTTCTCGAAGTCCATGTCGACGGCGCGTTGCCCGCTTCGGTGAAGATGGCGACGATCTATTTCGTCTTCGTCTCCCGCCCGGTCGAGGTGGAGATCGACCGCGGCGAGAACAGCGGCCGGAGCGTCACCTATCACCATGTGGTGCGCGGCATCCGCGCCATCGGCATGTGGGAAGGCGGGCCCGCCAGCTACCGCCTGCCGGCCAGCGAGATGCGCAAGATGAAGGCCGGCCATTGCGCCGTGCTGGTCCAGGTGGAGCCGGGCGGCCGGCCGGGCATGATCCTCGGCGCGGCGATGCAGTGAAGAGGCCCGGCAGGTTTGTCTTGAGGGCAAAAAAGGGTTAGGGCTTTGCCCGCAATCGGGGCCCTCGTGTCCCGGACCACTTGCGAGGCTGCCCTTCCATGACCCTTCGCCTGCGCGTTGCGCTCGCCAGCATCTTCGTCGGCCTCGCCGTCCTCGCGCTGAAATACCTGGCCTATCGCTGGACCGGGTCGGTGGCGCTGTATTCCGACGCGCTGGAATCGATCGTCAACGTCGCCTCCGCGATCGCCGCCTTCCTCGCCGTCTGGTTCGCCGCCAAGCCCGCCGACAGCAACCATCCTTACGGCCACCACAAGGCCGAATACATGGCCGCCGTCCTCGTCGGCGTGCTGATCGTGCTGGCGGCCCTGTCCATCGGCCACGAGGCCTGGAAGAACTATCTCGACCCGCAGCCGGTCGATTTCACGCCGGAAGGCCTGGGGGTCAACGCGCTTGCCACCGTGCTCAACGGCATCTGGGCAACCGTCCTGGTGCGCATCGGCCGCGGCCATCGCTCCATGGCGCTGGTCGCCGACGGCAAGCATCTCTACACCGACGTCTTCTCCTCGCTCGGCGTGCTGGCCGGCGTCATCCTGGTGATGCTGACCGGCATTCGCGAGCTCGATTCGCTGCTGGCCGGCCTCGTCGCGCTCAACATCCTGTGGTCGGGCTGGGGGTTGATGAAGGAATCGCTCGGCGGGCTGATGGACGAGGCGGTCGCCCCGGCGCTGCAGGACCGCATCCGCGAGGTCATTTCCACCTCCGCGGACGGGGCCATCGAGGCGCACGACCTGCGCACCCGCTCGGCCGGCCACGTCGTCTTCGTGGATTTCCACCTGGTCGTGCCGGCCGACATGACGGTCGAGCGCGCCCACGACATCTGCGACCGCATCGAGGCGGCGATCTCCAAGGAGGTGCCGGGCGCGCGCACGACGATCCATGTCGAGCCCGAGCACAAGGCCAAGCATACCGGCATCGTGGTGATCTGAAGCTTCTCGCGCCGGGACGGCAGCCGGATCAGCCCGCCCGCCCCGCAATCGCCCGGTCGAGGGCGGAGAACAGCGCCGCCGGCAGCACCGGCTTCTCCAGCAGCAGGTCGAAGCCCGACGGCCCCTCGCGCTCCTCCTAAGGTTGAGTTGAGACCCGGAGTCTGTGCACTATACGAGCAGCTATCATCGGCTGCGGTAGACTTCTTTCGTGCAGGGGGCGGGAATGGAGAATTATAGCCAATACCGCCGAAATAACATCTCCCAGGTGTGAAGAATGATTGGAATCTTTGAAAAGTCCGCCTTTAAATCGAAGTTGTTTGCATGTTTCTTGGCTTTTCATTCATGCTCCGCAACCGGAAGAACATCGGCTGCGGATGATGTTGAATTTAAGTTGCAATTCCTAAACGAAGAAGAAGAAGAAGTAAATCCGAGATTGGATTTGAGTTACATACTTAGCAAGTGCCCTGATGACAGCAACGGATCCGTATTCGTTCGGCTTCGTAGTGGGCGATCGTTCGCAGTTCCTGTGGATCTTATATCGATTTTCAAACAAGAGATTGTAGAGCCGGCGGAGATTCAAGCGAATAACGTCGCACCCCCCGGATGTAAAGATAACCCGTTTTACGTGAAGCTAATCAATTTAGTAATTAAGAGCCGGGAATTTGGTGGCTATACGGTAATATTATCGGATTCCCCAGGGGTATTAATGCTTTACAACTCAACAGCCAGAGGATTCGAGCGCCTCTGCAGAAAATACCCCTCGAACAAGAAAATAATGAAAGGGATTACTGCGTGTTACGGGCCGGGAGAGGGGAATAGATCGGCAGCTTATTATAGGACAGACCCCGTTGTTCATGGTTCAAATTTAAAGCCAATCTATTGGAGTTGCCCTGCTGCTATGCATAAGGATGGTGCAAGGCTCTACTGTACTGTCTGGTACATGTATGACGAGTATTTTGGTGTTCGCTATAGATATCATGAGACCAATATAACGCCAGATAAATTCATAAAATTCGACCGATACATTCAGTCGCAAGTTAGGTCCATAAGATACCCCGAAATCGACATGACGAAACCACGAGATTAAAATCCTAGATTACACGTGCGGAACTAGCAGAACTATGCCCCGGCGGATCATTGCCGGAAACGGACGCCGTTTCCGGCACAATTATGAGTCCACGACCTAGCCCGCCCGCCCGGCGATCGCCCGGTCGAGGGCAGAGAACAGCGCCGCCGGCAGCACCGGCTTTTCCAGCAGGAGATCGAAGCCCGACAGGTCTTCCCTTTCGCGCGCAGAGAGCGTCGCGGCGGTGATGCCCAGCACCGGGAGGCGGGCGGCGGCGTCCCCCCGACCACGGATTTCCGCCAGCGTCTCGATCCCGTCCATGCCGGGCATGTTGATGTCGAGCAGCACCGCATCCACCGGCTCGCGCGCCAGCAGCTCCAGCGCCTCGCGCCCACCGCTCGCCAGCAGCGTGTCGCAGCCGAAGGCGCCGAGCATCGCCTCCATCATCTTGCGGTTCGCCTCGTTGTCGTCGACCACCAGCAGCCGCCTGCGCACCAGGCAGCGGATGTTCGGCCTCTCGCGGCGCCCGCCCGGCTTGCCGTTCCCTCGCACCGCGCCGCCGCCCTCGAACGGGCGCAGCGGCAGGCGCAGGGAAAACCGGCTTCCCGCCGGCGAGCTCTCGGCCAGCTCCAGCCGCCCGCCCTGGGCGACCGCCAGCCGGCTGGCGCTCCACAGGCCGAGCCCGCTGCCCGTCGCCGTATCGCGGGCGAGTTCCCCGCGCCGCCGGGCGCGAAACAGCAGCCCGCGTTCCTCGCCCGGAATGCCGATCCCGGTATCGGCAAGGCTCAGCTCGAGCTCGGGCGCCCCCGCGCCGCCCCCCTCGCGCGCCCCCTCGCCGCCGACACGGGCGGTGAGCGTCAGCCCGCCCTCGGCCGTGTATTTCAGCGCATTGTCGTAGAGAACGGAGAGGATGCGGCGCAGCGCCAGCGGATCGGCGACCCGGTAATTCGCCAGCCCGGCGGCGATGTCGCGCCGCTCGGCCAGCCCGCGCACCCGCGCCTCGGCGGAAAACAGCTCGCATACGGACAGGATGTCGGTGGCGACGTCGCAGGCGTCCTCGTCCTCCGGCGTGGTGCCGGCGAGCCCCTGCGTCGTCATCGACAGCAGCGCGTCGATGGCCATTTCCAGGGTCCTCAGCGCCGAGGCCTGGCGCTGGGTGGTGGGATCGGCGCCGATCATCTCGGCCGCTGTGCGCATGGCCGCCAGCGGCGTGCGCAGGTCGTGCAGCAGCACCGCCACCCGGTCGACGGAAGCCGCCTCCTGCGCCGCCTCCCTGTCACCGGCGCCGGCTTGCGGACCGGCTGTGGGCGCCTCGCCCTCCGGTGCGATCGTTCCGACCATGGTGCAGAATCTCCTCGCGTCCCCTTGCCTGCCATGGTGCCCTACCTGCCGGGCAAATCAAGCGGGGCATGGCGGGCATGCCCGACTGCGGCTTGTCGGCGCACCCCGGGCGTGCGAAAGAGCCTTCATGGTCGACCAGATCCTCTCCATCGTTCTACCCGTCTTCGCGCTGATCGGCATCGGCTATGCCGCCGCCCGTTTCGGCATTCTCGATGCGAAGATCGGCGATGCCCTCGGCCAGTTCATCTATGTGATCGCCATCCCCGTGCTGATCTTCCGCACCCTGGCGACGAGTTCGCTCGGCGGCGTCTCGCCCTGGGGTTTCTGGATCTCCTATTTCACCGGCGTCGCCGTGGTCTGGGCGCTCGGCACGGTGATCGTCCGGCACGTGTTCGGGCGCGAGGCGCGCGCCGGGGTGATCGCCGGCATCAGCGCCGGCTTCGCCAACACGGTTCTGGTCGGCATCCCCCTGATCACCGCGATCTACGGCGACGAGGGGCTGGTACCGCTCTTCGTGCTGATCTCCATCCACCTGCCGGTGCTGACCGTGGTCTGCGCCGTCCTGATGGAGCGGGCCGCCGTGCTCGACGGCACCCAGGAGGCGAAGCCCTTGGGCGAGCTGCTGGTCGGCATCGCCCGCAATCTCGCCACCAATCCGATCGTCATCGGCATCGTCGCCGGCGGCATCTGGCGCGTGACCGGCCTGCCGATCGAAGGCGTCTTCGCCGACGTGCTCGCGCGCATTGCCGGTTCGGCGATCCCGGTCGCCCTGTTCTCGCTCGGCATGAGTATCGTCGCCTACGGCATCCGCGGCAATCTGGTGCCCGGCCTGCTGCTCAGCGTGCTGAAGATCGGCGTGATGCCGGCGGTGGTCTACCTGATGGCGGCGCATGTGGTGCACCTGCCGCCCCTGTGGGTTTCGGTGGCGACGCTCACGGCCGCCTGCCCGACCGGCATCAACGCCTTCCTCTTCGCCAACCGCTACGGCACCGGCCATGCCATGTCGGCGAACTCGATCACCATGACGACCGGCCTTGCGGTCGTCTCCACCGTGCTGTGGATGGCCTTCCTCGGGCTGTAAGGATCAGGGCTGCAGGGATCAGGGCTCCAGCCCGACCAGCCGCCGGATCTCTTCCGGCGTCGCGCCCTTTTTCCGCAGCTCGGCCAGCGCGGTATCGCCCTGCGACTTCGACAGCTTGCGCCCGTCCTCGCCCATCACCAGCCGGTGGTGGCGATAGAGCGGCTCGGGCAGGCCGAGCAGCGCCTGCAGCAGCCGGTGCACCGCCGTTGCCTCATAAAGGTCGCGCCCGCGCACCACATGGGTGATGCCCTGCAACGCGTCGTCGACCACCACGGACAGGTGATAGCTCGTCGGCGTGTCCTTGCGCGCCAGCACCACATCGCCCCAGCGCGCCGGATCGGCGGCGATGGGTGTGGGCGCCTGTCGTCCCTCGTCGTCTTGCAACTCCTGCCAGGACAGCGGCGCCTTGCAGCGGGCGAGCGCAGCGCGCATGTCGAGCCGCAGCGCGAACGGCGCCCCTTGCGCTTCGCGCGCCGCGATCTCCTGCGGGCTCAAGACCGCCTCGTCGCCGGGATAGAGCGGCGCCCCGTCCGGGTCGCACGGCCAGGGCTGCCCGCGCGTCTCTGCCAGCTGCGCCACCGCGCGCGCGATCTCGCCGCGGGTCAGGAAGGCCTTGCGCACCAGCCCCATGGCGGAAAGACGGTCAAGCGCCGCCGCATACTCGTTGAAATGCTCCGACTGCCGGCGCACCGGGCGCTCCCAGTCGAGCCCGAGCCAGGCGAGATCCTCCAGCACCCCGGCCTCGAGTTCCGGCGTGCAGCGGGTCCGGTCGATGTCCTCGATGCGGATCAGCAGCCGCCCACCGAGCGCCCTCGCCATGCGCGCATTCAGCAGCGCCGACAGGGCATGGCCCAGATGCAGGCGGCCGTTCGGCGAGGGGGCGAAGCGGAAGGCAGGTCGGCTCATGGCGTGATCTTGTTGGCGATCCCCGCCGCCGCGTCAATCTTCCCGCGAGGGCGTACGAGGCGCGCGCCCGAACCACGCCGCAACGTCTTTGCCTCCCCGGTCCCGGGTCGCGCTCCGCTTGCCCGGGAAGACGCTAGAGGAAGGCTGGAGCGACAAAACACCTGCCGAGGGTGCCAATGGTTCCCGGCTCTGCGCTGGCGCGCGGCCGGGATGACATCCTGAGAGAGAGGCAGCGCCTCGCCCCACCCTCCGCCGTCACCCCGGCCGCAGGCGAAGCCGGAGAGCCGGGGCCTATTGGCTCCCGGAGCGGAGGCGAGGGCACACCGACGCACACCCCACGCCTCAGCGGTCCTTGTCGTCCATGTCGCTGCAGGTCTTGAGCGAAATGCCGTAGGGCAGCTTCGTGGTCGCGTCGCCGCAGGCCCCGACCATGCGCGCCCCGTCGAGGCCGCTGGCGCCCGAAAGATCGGCCCCCACCAGCCGCGTGCGCCGCATCAAGGCCCCGTCGAGCCGCGCGCCCGACAGGTTGGCGCCGGTCAGGTCGGCGCTGGAAAAATGCGCGCCGGTCAGATCCGCATCGCGGAAATCCGCCCCCACCGCGCTCACCCGGTCGAAATCCGCATTGGGCAGCCGCGCGCCGGCGAATGTCGCCGACATCAGGTTGGCGCGTTCCAGGTTGACGCCCTCCATCTTCGCCTTGCTGAAATCGGCACCCGACGCGTTGGCACGGATCAGCAGCGCCTGGCGCAGGTCCGCCCCTTGCAGGCCGGCGCCCACCAGATTGGTCTCGATCATGTCGGCATTGCGCAGGTCCGCGCCCGCAAGGCTCGCCTCGGTCAGGATCGCCTTTTCCAGATCGACGCCGCGCATCGATCCCTTGGACAGGTCGGCGCCGGTCAGGTCCGTGCGCTCCAGCTCGGTGCGCCGCAGGTCCGCGCCCGCAAGGTTCGCGCCGATGAGCGAAGCCTCCTTGAGGTCCGTCTCGCGCAGGTTCGCCCCTGCCAGTTGCGCCCTCTCGAGGGTCAACCCGCGCAGCTCGGACAGGCGCAAATCGCAGCCTGCGCATTCGCCGCTGCGCTTCAACCGCTCCAGATCGCTTTCGGAAAGCGCAGGACCGGTCGCCGCCAGCAGCGCGATCATTGCCGCCGCTGCGGCACCCGCTTTCGCCTGGCCCTTCCCGCGCGCGAAACTGGCCCAGCGCGCCTGGCGCGCAAAACTGGCCCGGCGCGCCTGGCGCGCAAAACTGGCACCGAATATCGTCATTACGAACCTCTCCCGTCGGCCCGGCGCCTCTCCCTGTGTCACAGTTAGGGCTGTGGAGCGGGCAATTTAAGGGCGCGGCGGCGCAATGGAGCGAGAATTCGCACCCTTGCCCGAACGGGCCTTGCGGCATTGTGGAAAACGACTGTTAATACCCTGTGGAAAATCCGGAGGGAGCCGGCACGAAGAGAATTGGGGGGAGACATGAACCATCCAGGTCTTGCACCGGCTTTTGCGCGTGCGCGAAAGCTCCTGGCCGCGCTGTCCTGCGCGCTCGTCCTGATGCTTGCGCCCGGCCTTGCCGGCCCGGCAAAGGCCGCCGGCCTCATCGCCCGCATCGATCTGTCCGACCAGCGCATGCGGGTCTACAGGGACGGACGGCAGATCCACGACTGGCCGGTTTCCACCGCCCGGCGCGGCTATCGCACCCCGGTCGGCACCTTTCGGCCCGGCCGCATGCACCGCCGCTATTTCTCGCGCAAGTATCACGGCTCGCCGATGCCGCATTCGGTGTTCTTCCTCGGCGGCTATGCCATCCACGGCACCAATGACATCCGCAATCTCGGCCGCCCCGCCTCTCATGGCTGCGTCCGTCTGCACCCGGACAATGCCCGCCGGCTGTTCGGTTTGATCCGCGACGGCGGCAAACAGAATGCGCGAATCGTCATCACCCGGTAACCTTTACCGGCGATGGCCGGCCCGGCCGGTTGCGCAAGCGACTGGAAATGGGGAATAATCACCGGACGTAGCAGCCGAGCGGTGCGCCTTGCGCAGTTCTCGGCAGTCGTCATCCGGTTTCAGCAGCACTTGCGTGCCGGATGAGATGCTGGCGGGACGAAGGAAGACAGCGGGGTCGCATTTGCCGCCTTCCCTCGTCCGCCAATCGCTGACGACGCACAACCTGACTATCAGCGTGCCAATAATGCGGCAAAACCCTTGCCAAATCGTTGGCACGCTGATTTCGCAGATGTGGTGCGCGCACCTTCCAGAACCGCAACATACCGGGGTCGTTAACGGGTCGCTAACCGCCCCGCGACGCAATCTGCAAGGCGAAGCGCAAAACGCGGTTAAGGGGCGTTAACGAAGCGCGCAAAACGCCGTTCGGACGCGAATCACCTTCGCGAAAAACGAATCACCCGGCGGGCGCGCGTCACAGGAACTCGGCGCGCAGATCGACGCTCGAGCGCTTGCCGACGGCCTCGTAATGCGCGTCCGCCCAGTCCTGCGCCGCCGCGCGGCCGATGTCGCGCAGATGGGTGAGGAACCGCCATTCCGCGTTGACCTTGGAGGACGCCTGCAGCGGGTTCAGCTCGGTCGCCGAGATCCGGTGCATGTGGACCTTCTGGTAGTGCCCGGCCTCCAGCTTGCCGTCCTCGATCAGCCGGGTGACGAACTCGATGGCGCGCATTTCGCGCAAGAGCGTCGAGTTGAAGGTGATCTCGTTGAGCCGGTTGAGGATCTCGCGCGCCGTGCGCGGCGTTTCCTTGCGCTCCACCGGGTTGATCTGCACCAGCACCGTGTCGCTGCTTCCGGTCGTGCCGAACAGCGGGAACAGCGGCGGGTTGCCCATGTAGCCGCCGTCCCAATAGGGCACGCCGTCGATCTCCACCGCCTGGAACACATGCGGCAGGCAGGCCGAGGCCATCACCGCATCGAGCGTGATCTCGCCGTCGGAAAACACCTTGATCTTGCCCGACTGCACGTTGGTGGCGCTGATGAAGATCTTCAGCCGGTCGCAGGCGCGCACCGCCTCGAAGTCGACCGTCTGCTCCACCACGTCGCGCAGCGGATTGATGTTGAGCGGGTTGAACTCGTAAGGAGAGGCGAAGCGCGAGGCGATGTCGAAGGCGAGATAGCTCGGCGACATGTCGAGGCTCCACTGCCCCATGATGATGTCGATGGGCGAGCGCCGCAGCGGGCTGAGCCAGGCCTGGTCGCTGACCGCCTTCCAGAACTTCTCCAGCGCCTCGCGCGCCCCGTCCTCGCCGCCCTTGTGGAAGCCGTCGGCCAGCACCACCGCGTTCATCGCCCCGGCCGAGGTGCCGCTGATGCCCTCGATGGTGAAGCGGCCGCTCTCCAGCATCCAGTCGAGCACGCCCCAGGTGAAGGCGCCATGCGCCCCGCCGCCCTGCAGGGCGAGATTGATCGGCTTGGGAGCTTTGCTCATGGGTCGCCTCGGGCTGTCGCAGGAATGGGAGAACGGCATCGCCCGGCGCGGGGGCCGGGCGATCCGGGTAGGTCGTCGTGCCGGGCGCCCTTTACTGGGCGACCCAGCCGCCATCCATCTGCAGCATGGTGCCGGTGATCGAGGCCGCCTGGTCGCCGGCCAGGTACAGCGCCAGCGAGGCCACCTGGTCGACGGTGACGAATTCCTTGGTCGGCTGGGCGGCCAGCAGCACGTCGCGCTTGACCTGTTCCTCGGTCAGCCCACGCGCCTTCATCGTGTCGGGGATCTGGCGCTCGACCAGCGGCGTCCAGACATAGCCCGGGCAGATCGCGTTGACGGTGATGCCGCACTGGGCGACTTCCAGCGCGATGGTCTTGGTGAAGCCGGCGATGCCGTGCTTGGCCGCCACATAGGCGCTCTTGAACGGCGAGGCGACCAGCGCATGGGCCGAGCCGGTGTTGATGATGCGGCCCCAGCCGCGGGCCTTCATGCCCGGCACCGCCGCGCGCGTCGTGTGAAAGGCCGAGGACAGGTTGATCGCGATGATCGCGTCCCACTTCTCGATGGGGAATTCCTCGACCGGCGAGACGTGCTGGATGCCGGCATTGTTGACCAGGATGTCGAGCGAGCCGAACGCCGCCTCGGCCTCCGTCACCATCGCGGCGATCTCGTCCGGCTTGGTCATGTCGGCGGACGAATAGCGGCACTTGACGCCGAACTCGCTCTCGATGCCGGCGCGCTCCGCCTCGATCGCCTCGGCATCGCCGAACCCGTTGATCGTCACATTGGCGCCGTTCGCCGCATAGATGCGGGCGATGGCAAGGCCGATGCCCGAGGTCGAGCCGGTGACGAGGGCGGACTTGTTGGTGAGCATGCGAAGAGATCTCCTGTCCTGGCGGACGCTGGAAACGGTCCGAAAATCGGTGCCGCCTGCGCCGGACCGGCGCGGCAAGGCCGCCCGTTCAGGCGGCCCGCCACATAGAACATGAGATCGCGCTGCACTGCAACAAGAGGCGGCGGGCCGCCCGGGTCACCCTGTCGCAGGCAGTTCCGGTCAGTCGGCCGGCGGTGCCGCCGGCGGCGCCATGTCGCGTTCGCGCAGGATGTAGTAGCCGCCGGACAGGATGCCGATCTGCAGCGCGGTCAGGGCGATCTGCAGCGCCAGCGACAGGATCAGCACGGCGATCGCGGCGAACACCGCTCCCCCGCCAATCGTGTTGGCGACGAAGGACAGGACCATGTCCACGGCGCCGATACACAGGCCGGTACCGACGCCGGCCAGCGCCATGGGCAGACCCAGCCCCTCGCTGCGATAAAACGCATCGCTGATGCCCAGCGGCTCGTCCAGCGCCGTTGCCGGCAGGATGAGGCACAGCCGCATGAAGGACGGCAGGATCAGCAGCACCAGTATACCGGCAGCGATGATCAAGCCCATCCAGCCCTGCATGAACAGGGTCGCGACGGTCATCACCACGATGGACGGGATCAGCATGATGAGAAACGCCAGCAGCGTCTTGCCGAGATAGGCGATCTCGCGCCGGCCGAAGCTGAGATTCACCGGCCCGGGCCGCTCGCCGAGCAGCAGGTTGCGGTGCCAGGCGACGGCGATGGAGGCGGAGGAGCACAGCCAGACCGCAACGACCACGAACCCGACCGCGATGGAATTGGCGGCAAGCAGCGTGCCGAGTACGCCGAGCACGGCGACCAGCGCATACCAGGCCCAGACGATCCGCAGGAACCCGTCGAAATCGGAAAACAATGCCTTGAACGCACCGGTGAACAGCCGGGCGGTTGTCCTTGCAAACATGGAGCCCCCTTCAAAAAGACCTTCCACTTCTGCGACAGGCTGGCGCCTCAGGCAAGTCATGATCGCATCTGCACCGTCGGCGGGGCGGGCAACTCCTGCGCGGCTCAATCCCGACGGGAGCGGGTCTCGATGACCGAGCGCACCGCCTGGCGCGCCTTGTCGCGGCCGGCCTCCGCCCGCCGTTCGGCCGCCCGTTCCGCGTCAGCGATCTTCAGGCCGGCCTGTTCCACGAACCGCTCGCGCGTCAGGGCATAGGCGGTGGCATGCATCGAGGCGAAGAGCCAGGTGACGATCACCATCACGCCCATCGGCACCAGCGCCGAGCGCAGCTCCGCGGCCATGCCCGTCGCCGGCACGAAGGCTTCGCCGACCAGCCAGACCAGGCCGACCCACAGGCCCGCCGCCAGCCCCGCCACCAGCGCCACGGCCAGCGCGGCGAGAACCAGCGCCCAGCCGATACCGGCGGTCAGGCGCCAGGAGTCTCCCAGCGACATGCGGTCGTCGAGCGCGGCCGCCGGCAGCACCAGCGACAGCCGCTGCACCAGCATCACCGTCAGGAACGGGCTGGCCAGCAGCAGGGCGAAGCCGGCCGGCGCCAGCACCGGCAGCAACAGCCCGGCGACCAGCAGCATCGGCACGAAGAAGACGCCGGAAAGCGCGCCGAGCAGCAGCAGCTTCCACGCGACCCGCAGGTTGCGCGCGCCGAAGGCGAAAGGAAACGCCCGCTCGCCAAGCAGGATGCGCCGCAGATAGGCCACCGCAATGGAAAAGCCGGTGGCGACATTGGCCACCCCCGCCAGGATGCGCAGCGCCCGTTCGCGGTCGCCGCCCAGCCCCTCGCCGGCCAGCGGCTCCATCATGTAGGAGCCGGTGGAAAAGCCCGTTTCCGGCATCAACTGGCCGCTGATCGCCAGGTTCAGCGCCAGCAGCAGCAGCATGTAGCCCCAGCCGGCGGCGAACAGCGTGCCGAACCGGTCGCGGGCAAGCTCAAGGGTCCGGCTGAGAACGACGAGCAGCATGGGCGGGCTCCCTGCCCCTTTTTGGAAAATGGCGCCCATTTCAGATGCTGTCTCGCACCGCCCGCGTCAAGCAGGCAGGGGCGGTGCTCTCTGCTGCGGCCTTGCGAAAGCACGTGGCGCGCCCTATTCAATCGGGCGGTATCCTTGCAGGGCGGGAGCGCAGGCCTTCCGCAAGATCGGGACGATCGGCGACATGCAGAGCAACAGCCCCATCCGCGAAACGCAGGCCGGACCGGCCGCACGGCGCGTCTCGGTCCCGGTGAAGGTCGGCTCGGTCACCGTCGGCGGCGGCGCCCCGGTCGTCGTCCAGTCGATGACCAACACCGACACGGCCGATATCGACGCCACCGTCGCCCAGGTCTCGGCACTGGCGCGGGCCGGCTCGGAAATCGTGCGCATCACCGTCGACCGCGACGAGAGCGCCGCCGCCGTGCCGCGCATCCGCGAGCGGCTGGAGCGGATCGGCGTCCATGTGCCGCTGGTCGGCGACTTCCACTATATCGGCCACAAGCTCCTGAGCGATCATCCGGCCTGTGCCGAGGCGCTGGAGAAATACCGCATCAATCCGGGCAATGTCGGCTTTCGCGACAAGCGCGACCGGCAGTTCTCCGAGATCGTCGAGATCGCCCTCAAGCACGACAAGCCGGTGCGCATCGGCGTCAACTGGGGCTCGCTCGACCAGGAGCTGCTGACCCACCTGATGGACGAGAACGCCGCCAGCCCCGCGCCCGTCTCGGCCGCCGCGGTGATGCGCGAGGCGATCGTGCGCTCCGGGCTTCTGTCGGCCGCCAGGGCCGAGGAGCTCGGCATGGGCCGCGACAAGATCATCCTGTCGGCCAAGGTCAGCCAGGTGCAGGACCTCATCGCCGTCTATGCGGACCTTGCCGCGCGCTGCGACTACGCCCTCCATCTCGGCCTGACCGAGGCCGGCATGGGCACCAAGGGCATCGTCGCCTCCGCCGCCTCCATGGGCATCCTGCTGCAGCAGGGCATCGGCGACACGATCCGCGTGTCGCTGACGCCGGAGCCCGGCGGCGACCGCACCCGCGAGGTGCAGGTGGCGCAGGAACTGCTGCAGGTGATGGGCTTCCGCGCCTTCATCCCCGTCGTCGCCGCCTGTCCGGGGTGCGGCCGCACCACCTCCACCGTGTTCCAGGAGCTGGCCCGCGACATCCAGGACGACATCCGCCGCTCCATGCCGGTGTGGCGCGAGAAATATCCCGGCGTCGAGGCGCTCAACGTCGCGGTGATGGGTTGCATCGTCAACGGTCCGGGCGAGAGCAAGTTCGCCGATATCGGCATCTCCCTGCCCGGCACGGGCGAGGCGCCCTCCGCCCCCGTCTTCGTCGACGGCAAGAAGGTCGCGACCCTGCGCGGCGCCGGTATCGCCGAGGAGTTCAAGGCGATGGTCGACGCCTATATCCGCAACCGCTTCGGCGGCGAACGGTCCGCTGCGGAATGACCAAGCTCATGCCCGCCGCGGCCGACGCGCGCGACGTCCTCGTCATCAATTCGCAGGTCGTTCGCGGCTCCGTCGGCGGCCGCGTCACGCTCTTCGCGCTGGAACGGCTCGGCCACCAGGTCTGGTTCCTGCCCACCATCCTGCTGCCGTGGAACCCGGACGAAGGGCGCGGCCACCGCCATGTGCAGGACGATGCGGGCTTTGCCGCGCTCGCCGACAACCTGATTGGCGCCGACCTGCTGCCGCGCATCGGCGCGGTCGTCTCCGGCTATCTCGGCAGCCCCTCGCAGGCCGCCGCCGTCGCCCGCCTCGTTGCGGCGGTGCGCAAGGCCAATCCGCGCGCGCTCTATCTCTGCGATCCGATCAGCGGCGACGACGGCGACCTCTACGTGCCGCAGGAAACCGCCGCCGCCGTGCGCGACACGCTGCTGCCGCTCGCCGATGTGGCAACGCCCAACCTCTTCGAGCTGCAATGGATGAGCGGCCGCCGGATCGAGAGCGAGGCGGACACCATCGCCGCCGCCCGCGCGCTCGGGCCGCAGCGCGTGCTGGTCACCTCCGCCCCCGCCATGCGCCGCAACTCCACCTGCAACCTGCTGGTGACGCCGCGCGCCACCATCGCCGCCGAGCACGGGCTGGTGCCGAACGCACCGCATGGCACCGGCGACCTGATGGCCGCCACCTTCACCGCCGGCCTGTTGGCCGGGCTCGACGACGAGACCGCGTTGAAGCGCTCCGCCGGCACCGTCTTCGAGATGGTCGCCCGCTCGGTCAAGCGCCATGCCCGCGACCTGCTGCTTGCCGACGAGCAGTCCTCGCTGATCAATCCGATGGCGCTCGTTTCCTGCCGGCGCGTGCTCGACGCGCCGCTGCGCGCCTGAGCGGCCGGGACGCGAAGCCCATGCTGCGGGTCGCCGGCATCGACGGCTGCCGCTCGGGATGGATCGCGGTCCTGCGCGAATTCGCGGCGCCGGATGCTCCGCCCCGCCACACGCTGCTGCAGCTGCGCGCCTTCGGTGAGCTTCTCGCCGATCCTGGCATTTCCGTCCTTGCCGTCGACATGCCCATCGGCCTGCCGGAGCGTGCCGGCCTTGGCGGGCGCGGGCCGGAGCGCTGCGTGCGCCCGCTGCTCGGCGAGCGCCAGTCCTCGGTCTTTTCCGTGCCCTCGCGCGCTGCCGTCTTCTGCGAGGACTACGGCGAGGCCTGCAGCACCGCGCTCGCGACCTCAGAGCCGCCGCGCAAGGTGTCCCGCCAGGCCTTCCACCTCTTCCCGAAGATCCGCGAGATCGACGCGCTGATGACCCCGGCGCTGGAGGCGCGCGTCTTCGAGGTGCACCCCGAGCTCGCCTTCTGGCGGCTCAACGGCGAACGGGCAATGAGCCTGCCGAAAAAGGTGAAAAGCGCGGCCAGCATGCCGGGCCTCGAGGAGCGCATCGCCCTATTGTGCCGCTACGGCTACGACGAGGCATTCCTGCGCCAGCGCCCGCCATCCGGGGCCGGCCGCGACGATCTGATCGATGCCTGCGTCAATGCGGTGATCGCCGAGCGCATCGCGCAGGGGCGTGCGACGCCGTTCCCGCGCGAGCCGGAGCGCGACGCAAGAGGCCTGCGCATGGCGATCTGGGCGTAAAACCTACGACAGTTCCAATGATCACGGCTTGGCCGGGGGCACCGGCGCATTCGGGTCCGGCGTGCCGTCGGCAGCCTCGGCCTCGTCGCTGCTGCCCCCTGAGAACAGCCGGCTGAAGAACCCGCCGGACGTCTTCTTCTCGGTCGCAGCGAAGGCCGTCTGCTGCGTGGCAGCCTCGGTCGTCGCCGTGGCTGCTGTCGCCGTAGCTTCTCGGGCCGTTGCAGCGGCAGGCGCCGCCGTGGTCGCGGCCACCGCGACGGGCTGGCTGGTGCCGGCCGCCGGGGTCGTCTCGCCCGGCGTCTCTGCCGTCTCGCCGGCCTTGTCCGCCTCGCTGTTGCCGAAGAGCGCGGCGATCTGCGCGCGCCGGCGCTCGGCCCGCTCCTCTGCCGCGGCGATCTCGATGATCTTCTGCTCGTCCTTGCGCTGCTTCTGCGCGACTGCGACCTCGATGGCGTCGGGAATGTCGTATTCCGGGCACTTGGCGGTGGCGCGGAACGGTACGCCCTCCACCAGCGGCACCGCGTCGAAGACATAGCGCTTCTCGCAGACGGCGATCTTCGGCGGCTGCTTGGTCACCTCGAAATGGTCGTAGCCGCTCTTCAGCATCCGCCAGAAGTCATAATGCTCGGACTTGCGGTGCTTGGCCATGTTCTCCGCGGTCATGCGGAAGGGAAAGGCCTGCACCTGGAACGAGCGCTGGCCGCCCTTGAAGCTCTCGCGCGCCAGGCCGTAGATGTCCTGCACCTGCTGGTCGGTCATCGCGTAGCACCCGCGCGAGGAGCAGGCGCCATGCACCATCAGATGCGTGCCGGTGCGGTTGTGCGAGCGGTCGTACTGGTTGGGATAGCCGAGGTTGAACGCCAGGTGATAGCTGGAATTCGGGTTCATCAATGCCGGGGTGATCTCGTAGAAGCCTTCCGGCGCCTGGCGGTCGCCTTCCTTGACCTTCGGACCCAGCTCGCCGGACCACTTGCAGATCTCGAACGTCTCCAGCAGCGCATATCGGCCGTTGCGCGTCTGCTTCCACACTTCAAGGGTGGATTCTTCCTTGAAGATGCGCAGCATGATCGGGCTGGTCGTCGACATGTCGAGGCCCGGCATCTTCTGCCGGATGCTGGCGCTGATCTCGCGCAGGTGCTTCGGCCCGGAGGTGATCATCTCGTCGGCCTGGCAACCGGCGAGCGCGCCGGCAAGCGCCAGCGCCACAAGCGTCCTGCGGGTGTTTGTGCGAAGCCGTGCGATCCCCTGCACCATCATGCCTGTCTGCCTAAAACCCTGCCGAAACTGAGCCCGAACCCTGCCCGAAACCTGTCAGGGACCCTGTTCGAAATCCCTGCCCCGCGACCGTCATGCCTGCCTGCCATGCCGCCACTATCGGTCGGCGCGGCCCGCACTTCCAGTCACTTGGGAGTTACCCCGCCAGCGGTCCTGCCCTCAGCGGCGGCCGGAAACACAACGGTTCCAGCGCCGCCCTGCGGACGGATTTCACAATGCTCGCGTCTTGCTGACGCAAGATTCTGGCGTTTTGGCGGCAGAGCGCGATCGAAGCCCCTGGCGGGCTTACAGCGACCGGCCGATGGCCAGGAACTTGTCGCGGCGATGGGCGCGGATCTCGGCGCCGCTCATCCCGTCGAACCGGGCGAGCGCCTTGTCGATGGCCCCGCCCGCACGGTCGATGACGATGGCCTTGGCCCGGTGCGCGCCGCCCAGCGGCTCCTCGACGATCTCGTCGATCACCTTGAGCTGGATCAGGTCCTGCGCGGTGATCTTCATGTTGGTGGCCGCGTCCTGCGCCCTGGCGCTGTCGCGCCACAGGATCGAGGCGCCGGCCTCCGGCGAGATCACGCTGTAGATCGCGTGCTCCAGCATGGCGACGTGGTTGGCGGTGGCGATGGCGATGGCACCGCCCGAGCCGCCTTCGCCGATGATCAGGGCAAGGTTCGCCGTCCCCAGCGCCAGGCAGGCATCGGTCGAGCGGGCGATCGCCTCGGCCTGGCCGCGCTCCTCGGCGCCGATGCCCGGATAGGCGCCGGCAGTGTCGACGAAGGAAATCACCGGCAGCGAGAACCGCTCGGCCATCTGCATGATGCGCACCGCCTTGCGGTAGCCCTCGGGCCGCGCCATGCCGAAATTGTGCTTGAGCCGCGACTGGGTGTCGGCGCCCTTCTCCTGGCCCAGGATCGCCACCGAGCGGCCGCGGAACCGGCCGATGCCGGCGATGATCGCCGCGTCCTCGGCATAGCTGCGGTCGCCGGCCAGCGGCGTGAAGTCCTCGATCAGCCCGGTGATGTAGTCCGCCGCATGCGGACGGTCCGGATGGCGCGCCACCAGCGTCTTCTGCCAGGGCGTCAGCCGCGAATAGAGGTCGCGCAGCGTCTGCTCGGCCTTCTTTTCCAGCCGTTCGATCTCGCCCGATATCTCGACCGCCTCGCCCGAACCCGCGACCGACCGCAACTCGTGGACCTTGCCCTGCAGGTCGGCGACGGGTTTTTCGAACTCGAGGAAGCTGTGCATCGGTTTACCGGTCCAGAAAGTCTGCGGCGCGGCCTCATGCCGGCGCCGGGTCATTTGCGGCGCGACACTGGCGAGGGAGGCTGCCGCTGTCAAGTTGCCCGCCGCGTCGACATGGCGTGCGCGAGGCGAAAATGCAAGCGCCGGCGGGAGCGATCCGCGCCGGCGCTTGTGAAATCGGGGGCGTCAGAAGCAGTTTTCGCTTCAGCGGGCGGCCTGGTCCTGGCCGGCCTTGAAGTCGAGCTGGCGCGGTTCCACCACCAGCGTGCCGCTGTTGGTGCCCATCTCTATGCGGTAGGGCACGAAGACGCGGCCGGAGCCGAGAGGAGCGAGCCAGGCTTCCATGCGGCGGTTTTCGGCCATGTACTTCACCGACTTGGTGGAGGGGCGATGGCCGGCGACCGGGATCCAGCGCGCCGAGCACACCACCACCTTGCCGTCGTAGCCCTTGCCCGAGACCTCGCGGATTTCCTTGAAGCCGAGCTGGATGTCGAAGCGCGTCCAGCCGTCGAACACCGGGATGCGGCGGTCGCAGACCGAGGCGTCCGGCTGGCCCTTGGCCGCCTTCACCGGCATCAGGATGGCGCTGAGCGGGTCGACGACGTTGCGCGTGTGCTTCTTGGTGACCTCGATCCGCTCCGGATTGGGCTTGAACTTCGGCGTCACGCGCATCGAGCGCACCTTGCCCGAGCCCTGCGCCAGGTCGACGAAGAAGTCGCGGTCGGCCGCACGCGAGGCCATCTTGTAGCTCGACGGCACCACCTTCTTCCCCGACACCCAGCCGGAGGCCTCCGCCCCGCCCTTGCCGGCGGAAAACAGCGTGCCGATGCCGGCCGGCTCCATGCCGACCTTTGCGGAATAGGCGTTGGCCTGCAGCACCAGCGACAGCGAGCCGCGGGCGATCTTGAAGCCGGAGACGGAGATATCGTAGACGCCGCCGAGCCGTGCGGTCTCGGCGCTGGCCGGAACGGACGCCAACGGGGCGGCCAGCATGGCGGCGGCGGCAAAGCCGGCGGGAAGCAGGCGGCGGGCCTGTGACCTTGCAGACGAAAGGAAGAGCCTGGACATCGGAACCTCACACTCCGCGCGGCCGCGGCCGGCCGGACAACACACTCGACTTCCGGCCCTGCCTGCGCACCCGCTTCGGGCGGCCCGTCGCCGATGCACGCGCGCCCTCGAGCTTGAGGACGCGGCGGGCCCGGTGGACCGAAGGAACCGACCCGACAAGACCGACCCGAAGAGCCGAAAAGGGACCCCGGGGGGACGCAAAGCATTTTCCCGCGAGAGGATGGCCTGCGGCCTGAAACCCTGCGGGACGGCGAACCGTTCGTGCTGGCATTCTCGCGAAACACGGTAACCGCATGGTTAACGGACTGCAAATGTCGTCGAGGCCTCTTCCGGCGATGGGCGCGCCGCGTTGCGCCCGCGCCACTCTTGCGGTATCGGGACTTGCGTCCTTGGTCGCCGGCGCGCGGACGGTCCGCCGCTTTCGCGCGATTTCGCGTGCAAGACGCCTTGACGGCGCGTCGCTCGCCCCGTATAGCAAGCCGACTTTTCGACCATTGCCGGACAATGGGCGCCGGGCCGTGCGGGTCCGCGAACGCCCCGGCAATCTCCAGCAGGGGCATCCGCCCCGTCTTGAAACGATCGGGGCTCGCTCCGAGAAGAAAGAAAAAGGTGTCCCATGGCACGCCGTTGCGAACTCACCGGCAAGGACGTGATGACCGGTAACAACGTCAGCCACGCCAACAACAAGTCGCGCCGCCGGTTCCTGCCGAACCTGTGCAACGTGTCGCTGATTTCCGACGCGCTGGGCGAGACCTACAAGCTGCGCATCTCCGCGCATGCGCTGCGCTCGGTCGAGCATCGCGGCGGCCTCGACGCCTTCCTCATGAAGGCTGCCGAGAGCGACCTGTCGCCGAAGGCCCGCATCCTGCGCACCGAGATCCGGCGCCGCCTGGCCGCTTCGGCTGCCGCGGCCTGATACGGCCCGTCTTCGCAACCGTCCGGCAGGCTCGCCCCGCCGGACGCGGCGCGATCATCGACGAACGAGCTTGCAGGAGGCGCCATGGCGCCTCTTTTCGCGTTTTCCGGTCGCGGTTCCGGCATCGGCCGGGCCGTACCGCACCCGGCCGGCACGCGGCCGAAGGTCAGGACCCATCGACATGACGCAGACCCGCTTCGCACCGGCACCCTTCACCCTTTCGCAGGCCGTCCCGGCGGTCCTTGCCATGGCGGTCGTCGTCGTCGCCTCCAACATCCTGGTCCAGTATCCGCTGGAAGCGACGCTGGGCGGGCTGAACCTTGCCGACCTGCTGACCTGGGGCGCCTTCACCTATCCGGCCGCCTTCCTCGTCACCGATCTCACCAACCGCCGCTTCGGCCCGAGCGCCGCACGCAAGGTCGTGCTGGTCGGCTTCGCGCTGGCCGTGCTGCTGTCGATCTGGCTTGCGACCCCGCGCATCGCGGTCGCCTCCGGCTCGGCCTTCCTGATGGCCCACCTGCTGGACATTGCCGTCTTCGACCGGCTGCGCCGCTTCACCTGGTGGCTGGCCCCGGCCGTCTCCTCGACGCTGGCCTCGATCCTCGACACGGTGCTGTTCTTCGGCCTCGCCTTCTCGCTCGCGGCGACCCCGCTGCTCGGCTATGGCGACGAGTTCGCCACCTCGTCCGCGCCCTTCCTCGGCGTCTTTTCCCTGGAACTGCCGCGCTGGCTGTCCTGGGCCGCCGGCGATTTCACGGTGAAGCTGCTGGTCGCCGCCGCCCTGCTCCTGCCCTACCGGCTGATGCTCGCGGTCCTGCTGCCTGCGCCGGCCGGCGGCAACGCCAACCGCGCCTGATCCAGCCCAGCTCAGCCAAACAAAAAGCGCGCCCTCCGGCGCGCTTTTTCGTTTTCGGGGTACTGTTCAGGACGCTCTTTCGGAGCAGCCTCTCTCCCGGCCCTCTCCTGCGTCTTCCCGGGCAAGGCGCAGCCGCGACCCGGGACCGGCCAGCCGACAGCCTCTCCGCAGCGCTCATCCGCCTGTGGAGATCCTCAAAGCGCTGATCTTACAGCGCCGGGGCGGGCAGCCCCCGGCGGGCACAGGCCGCCTGCACGGTGTTGGCCAGCAGGCAGGCGATGGTCATCGGCCCGACGCCGCCCGGCACCGGGGTGATCGCCCCGGCGACCTTCACCGCCTCGTCGAAGGCGACGTCGCCGACGAGCCGCGTCTTGCCCTCGCCGCGCTCGGGCGCCGGCACCCGGTTGATGCCGACATCGATCACCGTCGCCCCCGGCTTCACCCAGTCGCCGCGCACCATCTGCGGCCGGCCGACGGCCGCGACCAGAATATCGGCGCGCCGGCACAGGTCGGCGATGTCGCGCGTGCGCGAATGCGCCATGGTCACCGTGCAATTGGCGTTCTGCAGCAGCAGCGCAACCGGCTTGCCGACCAGGATCGAGCGGCCGAGCACCACCGCGTCGAGGCCGGAGAGATCCCCGCCATGCGCCTCGCTCGCCAGCATCACGCAGCCCTTCGGCGTGCAGGGTACCAGGCCCGGCCGGCCGAGCACGATCCGCCCGGCATTGGTCGGGTGCAGCCCGTCGACATCCTTGGCCGGGTCGATGGCCAGCACCACCTTGTCCGTGTCGATCTGCGCCGGCAGCGGCATCTGCACCAGGATGCCGTCGACCTCCGGGTCCGCATTGAGCCGCGCCACCAGATCCAGCAGCTCCGCCTCGGGCGTCTCCGCCGGCAGCCGGTGCTCGATCGAGCGCATGCCGCATTCCTCGGTCTGGCGCACCTTGTTGGCGACATAGACCTGGCTCGCCGGGTCCTCGCCGACCAGCACCACCGCAAGGCCGGGCATCACGCCGTGACCGGCCTTCAGCGCGGAAACGGCCTCGCGCACATCGCCGCGCAGGCGCGCCGCCCGCGCCTTGCCGTCGATCAGCTTTGCAGTCATGGAACCTCCGGAAGACACCGCCAAAGTAAAGTTGGGTTACTCTAGCCGCCCGCTGCCGGCGATGTCGGCAAGGCGAGCGGCAATCGCTTGCGCATCCGCGTCATCGCGGGCGCCAAGGAGAAACGTCTTGAGCCGCGCCGTCGCGCCCGCGGTCAGCCGCACGTCGCGCTTCGCAAGGCCGAGTTCGGCGGCCAGCACGCTGGCGACGGCCGCATTGGCCGCGCCCTTGTCGGCGACCGCCCGCACCCGCACGCAGAGCACGGCCCGCCCGTCGGACAGCCGCGTCACCCCGTCGATGCCGTCGCGCGCGGCGCGCGGCGTTGCCCGCACCGCAAGGCGCACCCCGTCCCGCGTCACGCTCCACGCCGTCTCCGCATCGCCGGTCATCGCGGCCGGGCCGGCCAAGGCGTCAGAAGACGTTGGGATAGACGTAATAGGCCAGCACCCGCTGCAGCAGGAAGATGCCGAGCAGCAGGATGATCGGCGACAGGTCGAGCCCGCCCATCGACGGCACATAGCGGCGGATCGGCCGCAGCAAGGGTTCGGTCAGGTTGTAGAGCACCTGCCCGATCATCGCGACGAACTGGTTGCGCGAGTTGATCACGTTGAAGGCATAGAGCCAGGAGAAGATCGCGCTGGCGATGATCACCCACGTATAGAGATTGAGGATGAGGAAGATCACGTCGAGGATGGCACGCATGGGCGGCGGGTCTCCGGCTTGGACCGTCGGGGGGCTTGGACAAACGGGCGATTTCCCCTCATGTAGCCGCCGCGCGCGCCCGCCGCAAGGCTCCAGAGACCCGCATCCCGGCCCGCAAGCCGGGCTTGTCTACAGGCTGTCCTCACGCACCGGGGAAATGCTTGACAGGGGCACCTGCCCTCTCCTAAATGCCGCTCACGCTCGAAGAGCGGGGCCGTAGCTCAGATGGGAGAGCGCTGCAATCGCACTGCAGAGGTCAGGGGTTCGATTCCCCTCGGCTCCACCAATTTTCCCCTTCCGTTGAAAACATTGGCCGAAAGCGCCCGCCTCGGGCCTTCGCGATGACCGGCAAGGTCGCCGCGCGGGCATAATCTCCTGCGCCGCGAACGGCTTGGGGACAAGGCCGGGGCAGCCTCTCGCCTTGCATCGCGGCGCAGTGTCCACCGCCCCTTCCGCCGATCCCTAAAATTGCAACGATCCGGTTCAGCCGATGTTCATCCGCCCTCTCCTACTGGGAGGCGACAGGATGACACCCGATGCCCGCTCTCGACTTTCAGACCCTTTATATCCTGATCTTCCTCAACTCGCTGGCCGTGACCGCGGTCTGGGCGGGGTTTGCCTGGATGTACCGCCCGCACACCGCCGCCCGGCACTGGCTCGCCGGTACGCTTCTGTCGCTGGTGGGCGGGCTCGTGCTGGCGACCCAGGGCAATGCGGGCGCGCTGGTGCCCGCCGTCCTCGGCAACACGATCATCCTTTTCGGTTTCGCGCAGTTCTGGATCGGCTTGCGGCGCTTTTCCCGGCAAGACGGCGGACAGGTGCTCGCCGTTGCCTTTTCCCTCGCCGCCGCGGTCGTGATGATCGCCCTGCACGACAGCGGCCGCGGCCGCGCCATCGTCTATGCCTCGGGCCAGTCCGCCGTGATGCTGGCCTGCCTTGTCCAGCTGCTGCGCAACCGGGTCTCGGGCATCGGCGCGGTGATTGCCGCCACCGCCTTCGCCGTGGCGCTTGCCGGCCAGACCCTCATCGTCGCCTCGAACGGGGCGGTGCTCGCGGGCGCGCTGGACTACGAGGTCTATTACGCGCTCGCCTCCTATGCCCTGCTCTGCACGGTGTTCAGCGCCACCGTCTGGAACCTCGGCTTTGCGCTGATGGCCGTCGACAGTCTGCACCGGCAACTGAAGAGCCTTTCGGAAACCGACGCGCTGACGGGCCTTGCCAACCGCCGGGCCTTCGCGGCCCGCATGGACCGGTTGCAGCAACAGGCGAACGAGCGCCCCTGGTGCCTGGTGCTGATCGATCTCAACGACTTCAAGCCCCTCAACGACCGCTTCGGCCATCTGGCCGGCGACCGGGCGCTGGCGCATTTCGCGCAAGTTCTGCTCTCCTGCGCAAGGCCCGGCGACCTGGTCGCGCGTCTCGGCGGCGACGAGTTCGCCCTGCTGCTTCCCGCTGCGCCCCTTGCCGAGGCCGGCACGCTGGCCCAGGCGATCCGCCGGAAGGTGGCCTCGTCGCCGCTGGCCGTGGACGGCGAGACCGTGCCGATGTCCGCCGCCATCGGCCTTGCGGGGTCCGGCGAGGAGCCCGCCAGCGGCGACCGGCTGTTCTCCCTCGCCGACGCGCGGCTTTACGAGGACAAGACGGCGTCGAAGGCGCAGCGCCCGCGCTCGGCTCCGCCGCGGCTCCAGCTCGCCACGCAGGGCTAGGTCGTGAACTCATAATTCTGACGAGAAACGGTATGCCCGAACCCGATCGGATACAAGGAGCAAGGCCGCAGGAAACCATTAGGTTTTCAAGGGCTTGCGACGCTGTTGCCGGCGGGTTCCGGCATACCCGAAGGGCGCCGTTCGAGCTTCGATCTGCGGCGTCGGATCGCTCGGCCGGGGGACTGCCCCGGCCATCGCGCTCCTCCTAGCATATCATTGCCCGACCGGACGCCGTTTCCGGCACAATTATGAGTCCACGACCTAGGTCGTGGACTCATAATTGTGCCGGGCGAGGCTGAGATCGTCCTTCTTCAGCATCAGATAGCGGTACATGACCGAGGAGAAATTCTGGTTGTCCGCGCCCGACGTCATGACGCCGGCAAGAAGGTCCAGATAGTCCTGCGCCCAGCGCGCGGCCCAGCTATCGGTGTCTTCGTCCGGCAAGGCGTCCGCCATGCGCCGCACATCGACCCGCACGTCCGTGCCCGACCGCAGGGCCTGCATCCAGTAGATCGGCACCCCCAGCGCCTGGGCGACCTTCGGCACCGTGTCGAGCAGCGTGCAGCGCACACCGAACAGGCTGCCGGCCGCCTCGCTCCTGAAGCCTGCCTTCGTGTTGGCCTCGGCCGGAAAATCGGGGGTGGAGAAGACGCTCATCCCGCCTTTCAGGCATTTGACGATCCGTGCCGCAGCCAGTCGGTCTGTCGGTAGGATGATCTCGTAATTGCTGTTCAGGTCCTCGTGACGGGTCACCGAGCTCACCAGGAACGCGGTGTTCTGAAAATAACTCCCGCGAAAAATCAGGTTGCCGATACCCAGATGCGTTCCGACGATCAGCGTGGGAACGCGCGACCTCATGCGCTCCTCCAGCTCGGCGAAGGCATCGCTGCGCTCGAATGCGAGCCGGGCATCGCGGCACACATTGCGCGGGCCGATGACCCGGTGGAGGTAAGTCGCGTACTGCGCGCGTGCGAGCCACGCCGCCCGGTCGGCGCGCGCCTCGCCCTGCAGCTGCCATGCAATCAGCCCGGCGGCCGAGGGCGTGCCCGGTTCGGACTGCCCGGCTTCCGCCGCCGCGAACAGATCGTGCAGGTCCTCGCCGCTCAAGGGTCGGTATCGGGGATAGGATGACGGAGCCAGCCTGGTCGGATCGTCCTCGTGGCGCAGAAAGTACCGTGCAAGCCTCGTGGCGTTGGACACGTCCGGGCTCTGCAAGGCCGCATGGCGCGCGATCCACTCGCGAAGCCCGGTCAGGCGATCCACGAGGGGGATGTAGCGCGCCATCCAGATCCAATGCTCGGCAGGCAGCGCGCCGGAGCAGATCTGCTCGATGAGAAACGCCGCCCCGCCCTCGGCATCGCCGAACACGAAGAACAGTTCGTGACGCAGCTTCAATGCCGCGACATCGGCCGGGTTATGCGAAAGGACAGTCTCGGTCGCCGCCAGCGACCTTGCGAACTCTTCCGTCTCGAACTGTGCCCGTGCCTTGAGCGCCAGCAGCTGGATATCGCGGGGCGACTGGCCGCAGGCGCGCCCGGTGCGCGTCAGCAGCTCGGCCCAGGCGCTCGTTCCCATGGCGACCTGCGCCCGCAGGACGCCCAGCGTAAAGTCGGGAAGGCGATGCTCTGCCTCGGCCAGCAGGTGCTCGAGCCTTGCCATCACCGCGCGCGACGGCGCCGTCCCGAAGCCCCACCGCCCCGCGGCCGCCACCAGTCTCCTGACATGGTCCAGAAGCGAGGGGGCGTGCCTTGCATCCTCGATCAGGAGGTCCGTGGAGGTCTCGATGTCACTGAGCGTCAGCGCAAGATGGGCGAGCGCCCGCCTGACCGCGGTGTGGTCTCTCAAGGCGTCCGGCAACCCTGCGGCAAAGGCCTCCGCCTCCTCGATGCGCTCCGTGCTGACGAGGCCGTTCACGACCAGCGCCGCGGCTTCCGGGGATCCGGCGTTCCGGTTCCAATAGGCCAGCATCCGCGCATGGGCGTCGTCGGCACGGCCCTCGTTTCGCAGGAGGCGGATCTCCAGCCGCTGCAGCGCCGGGCTCAAGCCCTCCCCTTTCGCGATCTGCTCGTCGAGCCGGCCCCGCGCATGGTCGAAGTGGCGCAGGTCCAGGTCCAGCCCGATCCACAGGTCGGCATGCGGGTGACGCGAGGCGGCAAGGGCTGCCTGCGCGCCCGTCATGTCGCCCGCCTGCATCAAGGTCGTGACCTTCTGGCGAACGATGCCGTCGTCGTCCGGCCAGCGGGCCAGGCCCTCGTCGCAGAGCCGGAGGGCCGCGGTATGATCGAGGGCGAACCGTTCCAGCTGTATCGCCTGCACCACGGCCTCGCGGCTGCCCGGCGCCTCCTTCAGGGCCGCCCGCACGGCCTCCAGCGCGGCCCGTATCTCGCCCCTGTCGGTGAGACAGCGCGACGCCTCAACGCGCAATCTCGCCCGCGCCTGCGGCTGGAGAGCGTCCGGCCGTGCCAGGATCCGCTCGATGATGCCGCGCGCGCCCAGCGGATCGCCGGCATGGCGCAGCGCCACCGCATGACGCAGCTGCGCCTGCCACTCGTCCGGATGCCGTTCCGACAGTGCCGCGCCGGCGGCGGCGGCCGCGGCGAAGTCCTTCATCCGCGTCAGGATTTCGACCCGGGCATAGAGCGCCGGCTTGTGCGACGGCGCGGCGACGAGGACCTCCTCGGTCAGCACCAGGCTCTCGGCATGCTCGCCGTTCCAGTGCAGCGACACCGCCAACTCGTGCTTGATCGGAAGGTTGTCCGGATGGCGCCGCAAAGCCTCGGAGAGGTGACGGATGCTCTCGTCCACGCGCCGGCCCTGCCGCAATGCCTCGCCCTTTTTTGCGAGCGCGGCGGGATCGCCGGGAAAGCGCGCCAGCATCTGCCGGGCCGCCTCCAGCGCGGCATCGAAATCCCGCGCCTGCATCAAGGTGTCGACCCTCGCGTAGAGCGCCGGCTTGTGGGCCGGCTCGGCCGCGAGGATCTCCTCCACCAGCGCCAGGCTTTGCGCATGCTCGCCCTGCCAGCGCAGGGACAGCGCCAGCTCGTACCTGATCGCGAGGCCGCCGGGATGGCGCAGCATGGCCTTTGAAAGATACCGGACGCTCTCGTCCACGCGCCGGCCCTGCCGCAGCGCGGCCCCCTGTCTGGCGACCGCCGCCGGATCGTCGGGCTCCGGCCTTGCGGCGTCTGGCATGTCTGACATGGAACGACTTCTTGATTGTGCTGCGCCGGCTCAGACTGCTGCCGACTTCTCGATCAAGGTGGTCTCGATCACCACCGCGGACAGGCCCGAGGTCATGAACACCGCCAGGGCATCCTCGACCGAGTGGACGATGGGCTTGCCCATGATGTTGAAGCTGGTGTTGAGGACGATCGGAACGCCGGTCCGCTCGCCGAAGCGTCGCACCACCCCATGCATCCAGGGCGCACTGTTTGGTGTGACGGTCTGCAACCGCCCGGTGCCGTCGGCATGGACGACCGCCGGGACCAGCATCTGCCTGTCCTCGCGCCAGCGAAGTGTCACCGACATGTAGGGCGCGGGCTGCGGGTTGTCGAACCAGTCCGCGACCTCCTCTTCGCAGACCACCGGCGCGAAGGGGCGGTAGGGCTCGCGCCCCTTTACCAGCCGGTTGATCCGGTCCTTCATGTCGGCCGGGCGCGGATCGGCCAGGATGGAGCGGTTGCCGAGCGCACGCGGACCGAACTCCGCCCGCCCGCGCATGACACCGACGATCTTTCCCTCCGCCAGCAGTTCGGCAACCCGGTCCTCGCCATCCGCCGAGATATCGCTCACCCGCGCGATGCCGCCGAGAGTGTCCAGCCTCGACAGCGCAGCCGTGGCGGCGACCGACCCCAGATACGGCGTCGCCGGCAGCAGGGGCACGCAGGTTGTCTTCGCCGTTTCCATCCAGCTCAGCAGCGCCGCACCGACCGCATTGCCGTCGTCGGCGGGCGCGGGCGGCACGAACAGCCGGTCGTAGCCCATGCGCCCGGCGATGGTGCCGTTATAGGACGAGTTGAGCGCGCAGCCGCCGCCGAGGATCAGGTTTCCCTCCGCCCCGTCCGCGCTCTCCGACAGGATCCGGTCGGCGAGGATCGCGTAGGCGGCCTGCCCGCTCGCGGCAAGGTCCGCCGCGCTCATCAAGGGTTCGCCCGCCGGGCGAGCGAAGGTCCTGATCCTCTCCGCAAGGGCCGGAAGCGCGTCCTTGTCGACGAAGCGCAGGCGCCCGCGATCGACCTCCAGCAGCGACAGGAACGCGTCGCGGATCTCCGGCCTCACCGTCCCGTAGGCGGCAAGCCCCATCACCTTCCACTCTTCGCCGAGCCGCCAGTCGAACCCGCACAGCTGCGTCAGCCAGGCATACAGCGTGCCGAGGCTCCCGGGCCCCCAGGAGCGCCAGCGGCGCTTGATCCGTCGCTCGCGCAGGTCGAACATCGACACGGCCCCGGCCTCGCCCTCGCCGTCGATGACCAGGCAGGACGCGGTGTCGACCGGGGCGAAGGCGCAGGCCATCACCGCGTGGCACAGGTGATGGTCGTAGCGGCGCACCTCGGGCATCTGCTGCACCAGGCCAAGCCGCAGCAGCGAGGCGCCCGCATGCGTGTTGATCCCTGCATGCAGCTCCCGCAGCCACAGGGCATCGGTCACGGGCAGCAGGTCGCCCATCAGCTCGACCGGCAGGTCGGCCTTGGTCTTCTTCCAGCTGGCAGCCACCGCCAGCGTGTCGGAGCCGGCATCGAAGCCGATCTGGCTCAAGGCGGATTCAAGATGCGGCACATGGTCGGGAGCGATGCCCCAGGCCCTCTTGTCCTGCAGGAAGCGTTCGGTCGCCTCGGCGAAGACGAGCTGCCCGTCGGCATCGACGATCGCCAGCGCCGGGTCGTGCCCGGACGTCGAAAGCCCGAGGTGAAACAGTGCCATCAGGCTGCCATGCGATCCGCTATCGACCGTGCGAAGTCGCCGAGCGTGTCGTGCTGAAAGATCTCCGCAGGATCGACCTCCACCTCGAAGCGGTCCTCGACCTCGCCGCAGACGAGAACCGCGTCGATCGACTGCAGGCCGAGATCCGACAGGGACATGTCCATGCGGATCTGGTCGGCCGAGGTCTTGGTCCGCTGGGCAACCTGTTCGCGAAGGAAGGAGAACAGCTGGGATTCGCTGGCGTCAGTCATTTTCGGGCTCTGTTCTGCTGAAGATGCACGGAAGCGTGCTGAGGGCGACGGTTTCCGACATGGGGTGATAGCGGTGCGCCTGGACATCGAGCGCAAGGTTGGGGAAGCGACGGAAAATTGCGGGAATGGCCGCCTTGAGGACCATCACGGAGAGCGTTGCACCGACACAGCGGTGCAGGCCCTTGCCGAACGATACATGCCCCTTGCCGGCCGGAGACTGCCGGTTCAACACATGCACGTTCAGCCGCGCCGTGTCACCGGCTTTCATCGCCAGATCCCCGAGGGACAGGTCGGTGCGCGCCACGCGATAGATGAATTTCGGACCGCTGCAGCGCGCGATCAGCTCGTCGATATTCGCCTCCACCCACGCCTGCCCGCTCGCCGCGCTGCGGTCTTCTGGTGGGCGCGAGAGGATCGACAGCAGCGCGTTCGACAGCGTGTGCGAAAGGTTGAAGCTGGCCCCATACAGCACCAGCACCACGGCCTTGAGGTCCGCCTCGTCGAAACCCGCCGGCGCATCGGCAACCAGATGCTCCAGCAGCGACGGCGGCCCTTCGGAGGCGGCAGGCACCTGCATCAGCGACAGCGCCTCGGTGAAGACCGCCTGGACGCGTCGCAGCTTGCGCATCGAAAGCCAGGGCTCCAGGACGTCCTGCAGCTGCGGCGCGATGGCGTCGAACCGCGCCTGGTCTCGGCAGGAGATGCCGAGAATGCGCGTCATCACGCTCCGGCGGAGCGGATCGGAATAGCCCGACACCAGGTCCGGCCGCGCCATTGCCGACAGTTCCTGCAGCGCCTTGTCCAGCGCCGCATCGACGACGCTCCGCCAGGGCTGCAACTGCGCGGCGCCCAGGAAGCGCATCAGGACCTGCTTCAGCACCTCGTGCCGTGGCCCGTCCATGAAGAACAGGGCGTTGCGCGCGATCCGCGTCGCCTCGTCCAGGTCCTCGCCGCTCGCCTGCGACAGCAGCGTCAGATGGCTTTCCATCGGCGGGGGCGCGAAGGCGTCGTTGTCCTTCAGGATCCGGTGGGCGCTGCCCATGTCCCGGATGTCGCAAAGGCGCGCGCTCACCCGCCGCGAGGTCTTGTCGAGGGAGCACGGCAGCGCCGTGGGGGCCTGCATCATGGGCGTGACCACGAACCGGCATTCGTCGGTCTTGAGGGTGATGTCGGGAAAGGTCCGCGCCAGGATCGGGATCGCCGTCTCGATCAGCATCTCGCTGAGGAACACGCCGGGGCATCTGTGCGCGCCGCTGCCGAAGCTCATATGGCTCTGGCGCGTCCCCCTGTCCGCGCGCAGGCTGTCCGCGCGCAGGCAGGCGTTCGCCGCCACGATGTCGACCACGGCGGACTGCCCCTTGTGATAGGGGCAGCCGGCGACGTCCGTCGCCTCGTTCGCCACCCGGACCAGGGTGCGGGTCGACTGGTAGAGGCCCAGCAGCTTCTGGGTCTCCTGCGCGCCCCACGCGGGCCCTCCCGCATCGGCCCAAAGCTGCGCCGGCCCGCTGAGCAATCCGTGCAGGGCGAAGGCCAGCGATTGCGTTGCCGAATTGGAGCCGGCCAGCAGGCCGACGACGAAATACTCCGGCTCCAGCCCGTCCGGCAGGTCGCCCCGGCGGCGACGCAGACAGGCCAGCAGGCTTTCGGGCGCCGAGCCCTCGCCCGCCCCGGTCTGCGGGCAGGTCGAGACCAGCAGGCGCGCCGCCTGGTTCAGCGCCCTCAGGGTCGGCAGCGACAGATAGGGTTCCGTCAGGCGCTGCGCGGTTTCAGCGGCTTGAAAATGCTCCGGCGTCGGCGGCAGGTCGAGGCCGAGGATCCGCGGCATGACCTTGAGAAACAGCGGGATCGTGACATCCCGCACGAGATCCGGGTCGCTCGCGTTTTTCAGCTCCTCGCAGACGCTGCGGCACGCCTCTTCCATCATCGGCCGCCACGGCGCCAGGCCCGACTGGCTGAAGAACGGGGCGATGACCCGGCGCACCCTGAGATGGGCCTCGCCGCTCATCGCCACCAGCGTGTTGGCCGACAGCCGGCGCAACGCATCCAGATCCACGCCGCCGCGCTCGGCGATTTCGTCGAGATAGCGGTCGATGCGCGGCAGCTCCAGGTCGCGCAGCACGGCGACGGCCATCGCCGGCGTCTTCACGAAGCTGTCGGGATCCGACCAGACATGCCGGCTCACGATGCGGCCCCCGCGACGTGTGCCTTGTCGAGGCAGATGGCTGCGCCGTGCAGGCAGGCGAGATCGCGCGCCGCCTGCTGACGCCTGATCTTGCCGCTGCTGGTGCGCGGCAGCGTGCCGCGGGGAAGCAGGGCGATGCGCTCCAGCCAGACGCCGGAACTCGCCGCAACCGACTTGCGGATGCGCGCGGCGAGCAAGGCAGGATCGTCCATCGGCGCGGCCCCGGCCCGCAATTCGATCAGCAGTTCGGCATGGCCGGGCGCCAGGCCGTCGCTCGCGAACGCCGCCGCCCCGGACGGGCTGAGGTCGCCGTGTTCGCGCGCCGCCAGCCATTCGACTTCCGCCGAGGCGACATTGCGGCCGTTGACGATGATGACGTCCTTCGCGCGCCCGGTGATGTGGAGATACGCGCCGGAAATGCCGCCGAGGTCTCCCGTCCTCAGCCACCTTGTGCCGTCGGGGTCCGTGGCGAAATCCTCAGTCTCCTCGGCGTCGCGGCCAAGATACCGCTCGCAGACCGAGGGGCCTTTCAGCCAGATCTCGCCGGTCGCGCCGTCGGGCAGCGCCCGGCCCGTCTGCGGATCGGCGATCCGGATGTGTTCGCGCGTTGCCTGCGACAGCAGGCAGCCCTCGAACCCGGCCCACGGCTCGGGAACCGTGTCCTTGTCGCGCAAGGGGCCCGCTTCGCCGGCCGCGAACAGCGTGCATTCCGCCATCCCATAGCAGGCGAACACCGCCTCCCTCGCAAGGCCGCTCGCCGCAAAGCGCTGGTGAAAGCGGTCCAGCAATCCGCTCGGAACCGGCTCGGCGCCGCAGAACGCCCTCTCCCATGAGCTGAGGTCGAGCCCGCGCGCCTCGTCCTCGGATATCCGGTTCAGGCATTCGAGAAAGGCGAAGGTCGGACCGCCGCTGAAGGTGCCGTGCCAGGTCGAGATCGCCTCCAGCCAGGCGGCCGGGCGGCGGATCATGTCGAACGGGCTCATCTGCACCGAATGCGCGCCCGACAGCAGCGGATAGAGGATGCAGCCCATCAGCCCCATGTCGTGATAGTGCGGCAGCCAGTTGACGATGACGCTGTCGGCGTTCATGCCCCAGAGCGAGCGGATCATCCCGCAATTGGCGCGGATCTGGTCGGCCGTCACCGGCACCGCCTTGGGAAAGCGGGTCGAGCCGGACGTATGCTGGATCACCGGGAAGGCGCACGGCCCCCCGGCAGCAAAGGCTTGCCGCACTGGAACAGGGTCGTCGACGGCCAGAACCGGGCAGGCCGGCTCCCCGTCCCGTTCTGCCGACCCGCCGGCCAGCTGCTCCGCCACCATGGCGCGGTTGTTCGTGGTGCAAAGGACTGCCCGCGCGCCGCAGGTCCGCGCGATGCGCGCCAGCCGGCCCGGCGGATCGGCAGCGCGCGGCGGGGCGATCGGCACCAGGGTTCCGCCGCCGAGCAATGTTGCCACCAGCGTCAGGAGAAAGTCCTCGCCGGCCGGCAGCGCCGCAATCAGCACATGCGGCCCCTCGCCGAGGCAGCGATCCCAGAGCGCCTGCACGTCCCTCGCGCGCGCCGCGAGTTGCGCGCCGTCGAACGTCCTGTACTGGCCGCGCCGTCCCAGGACCGTGATCAGCGGCGCGTCATGGCGCTGCTCGAGCACCGCCGCGATCTCGCGTTGAAGGCTTGTTTCGCTCACGCGCCTGTCCATCGGATTGCTTGGTCTTGCCGTCGCGGGCCTCAGGCCGGTTGCGCGAGGGCTTGCTCGCTGCCCAGGTGGACCTGCCTGGTGCCCTGCTGCGACAGCCGGTGAAGCGAGGTGAACGAATTGAGGAAGATGGCGAGTGCGGACGACAGGTCCCGCGCAATTTCGGGACGCTGGTGCGACAGGTCGTTGACGGCGTCGATGACGCGTCGCCCGCGCCGGTCCCTTGCGGCCTGCCGGAACAGCTTCAGCACTCCGGAAGCGCCCTTGCCGGGCGTCACCATGTGGTCGCTCGCCCGCAGGTGCTCCGGCGGCGGCGCCAGCAATGCGGCGAGATGCTCGAAACGCTTGATCGCATTGTCGGGATCGTGCAGCGCCTCGACCAGCCAGATGGCGCCTTCGGCCAGTTGGCGGCGGGTCATCTGCCGCGGCTCGATATTCGTCCACAGATTGCCGCCGGGGAAGCTGCTCTGCTTGCCGTCCGCAACCAGCCGGCCTTCGGCCGCCATCTGGTCGTAGAGCGGGGTGGCGACCGGCGCGACCAGCACCGACACCCGCAAGTTCACGACCGGCAAGGCCATGCCGAATTCGAACTGGCGCTCGAAACATCCCAGGTCGTCCTGGTCGAAGCCGACCATCATGCCGCCGGTAATCGTCAGCCCGCCGGCGACGATGCGGCTGATCTCGGTCACGAGGTCCCGGCGCATGTTCTGGCGCTTCTTGACCTCCTTGAGGGCGTCCTCGTTGCTGGTCTCGATGCCGACGAAGATGTCGCGCAATCCCGCCTTGTTGCACAGCTCGATGAGTTCCGCGTCCCGCGACAGGTCGATCGAGGCCTGGGTGGCGAACTGGACCGGCTGGCGGCCGTCGCGCCCGTTCCAGCCGGCAAGCCCTTCCAGCAGAACGCGGGACTTCTTGCGGTTGACCGTGAAGTTGTCGTCGGAAAGATTGATGCTGCGATAGCCGAGATCGTAGAGCACCTGCGCTTCCGCGAGCACCTTCTCGATCGGCTTGTGCCGCTGCACGCGCCCCAGATACTGGATCACGTCGCAGAAGCTGCATTCGAACGGACAGCCGCGGCTCGTCTGGATCACGCCGCTGATCGCGCGGTCGTTGCGGTAGAGATCCCAGCGCGGCACCGGCGAACGCCCCAGATCGGCCTGGCCGCACAGGTAGCGCGGCTTCAGGGTATCGGCCAGCAGATCGCGGCTCAGCTCGCTCGCCACGGTCTCGAACTCGCCGATGATCAGGCTGTCCGCCTCCCCGTCGAAGTCGCCGGGCGCCAGCGACACATGCGGGCCGCCCATGACCACGCGCCGTCCCTTGGCGCGGAACCTGCGGGCGATCTCGATGCCGCGGGACGCCTGGGCAACGTTCATGCTGATGGCGACGACGTCGGACGGATCGTCGAAATCGACATCCTCGGTCATCTCGTCGCACAGCCGGATGTTGAAATCGCCCTCCAGCAGCGCGGCGACGGTGGTGATCCCCGCCGAGGCCAGCAGGGCATAGCGTTCGTCGATGTTCAGGACCTTGTCGGCCACGAGCGCTTCATCGCCGAAGCTCGGCAACGGAGCGATGAGATAAATGTCCATCTGTATCCTGATCCTCGCCGCCCCCTTGAGTGGCGCGGCACACCATACACAACTCGCTCGGGCTTCGTCAGGGGGGCGGCCATGTTTTTCGCGGCCCGTCCCTTCCGTGCGCCGCCCTATCCCGTTGGCCTTGCAGCGCTTCTTCGCCCTCACGAGGCCGAGAGCAGGATGACGCCCGCGATCAGCACCGCGCAGCCGGCGAGCCGCCAGGGGCCGACGCTTTCGCGCAGGATCACCATGCCCATCAGGGCGCCGACCATCATCGACATCTCCCGCAAGGGCGCGACGAGGCTGAGCGGCGCGCCCTCGCTCAGGGCGGCGAGCACCAGGATATAGGACGCCGGCGCCAGCAGCCCGACCCCGACCGCCGTCCACCAGTGCCCGCGCATCGCCGCCATCGCCTGGCGCGGGCGCGCCAGCACCACGGGCAGCAGCATCAGGAAGCGCAACAGGTTCGACACCCATTCCAGCACCACCGGCGCGATGCCGAGCGACTTCACCGCCACCGCGTCGACCACCGTGTAGCCGGCTATGAACCCGCCGGTGACCGTGCCCCAGCGCAGGCCCGCCTGGCCGCCGGGGCGGGTGAAGGCGGCGATCTTCCCTTGCGTCGAGATCAGCAGGATGCCGGCGACCACCAGCAGCAGACCCGCGACCCCCGTGCCGGTCGGCACCTCGCCCAGCAGCACGAAGGCCCCGAGGCTGGAGAGCATCGGCCCCGTCCCGCGCGCCACCGGATAGACGACCGACAGGTCGGCCACCTGGTAGCCGCGCTGCAGGCAGAGGCTATAGGCGAGATGGATCAGGCTGCTCAGCACGATGAAGGCGGCGCCCATCGCCGTCCAGGCGATGCCGCCCTCGATCAGCAGGTAGATCACCCAGGGCGCATAGGCGATGCAGGCGACGACGTTATAGGCGAAGACGAAGGCCGCGCCGGCATGGGCCGCCCGTTTCGCCAACAGGTTCCAGGTGGCATGGATGAAGGATGCGAGAACGACGAGAAGCAGAGAGGCAAGCGTCATTGAGACCCCCTTGCGCGGTGCGCGGTTGATCTCGACGTCTCCTCCCCTGGGCTTTTGTCCCTTGGGTGCAGCCGGGAAACTCCCCCGGTTTCTGCAACGCTCGGTCCTGCGGCGATCTGCCCGGATCCCGGGTGTGGTGGATTTGAAATACGCCTCATTCTGGCAGCCCCCTCCAGGGCGTATTTCAAATTCGAAAACCACACCGGAAAACTAAACCTGCTCGTCACCCTTTTGAATCTGAAGTTCGTACAGAGCATGCCGCGAAATGTGACGAACTTCAGATTCGGGTGACGAGTTGCCACTCGGTCGATGGCCCATCCTAGCCGGGGCCTGTCCGCCATCGCAACCCGGCTAAGCAGTTTGCCACCGGAAGATGCGCAACCCTTGCAGGAAAATTCCGGCTGGCTGCACCGGCGACCTCTCGTATATGAAGACGGGAAGTCTGGTGGGCAACGGAAGCGGGAGAGACCTATTGGGCGCGGACGGCGGACACCCAAGTGAGCCGTGCATCTGGTTGGTGCAGGGATCTACCGCGCTGGAAAACATGCGTGGTTGGCGGTCCCGTGAAACACTCGAAAATGACGGAAGAACGCCGGAGCCGATCCTGAAAGCGATGCGGCAGACCGGTGTCGGCTGGTTCCTGCCGCGGGAGAGCTTTCCGACAGACAATTATCCGCTCCCGAACAGCCATCCGTCTGCACACGAACAGCCTGTGCCACAGATCTTTTCCAACGGCTTCATTTTCCTGGCAGGCGAAAGCGCCGAGGTGGTGCGGAGCTTCGACATGGGCAAGGGCGCGCTCTATCCCGCGCGCCTGTGGCATCCGGACGGCAAGACCTTGATGCCGGGGGAATTCTTCTATCTCAGTCAGGGCAACAAGAAGGACGCCCTCCTGCTGGAGAAGAGCGTGAACCTGCGGCAACAACCTGGCACAGGTCGCTGGCACGTATCGATGGCACGTCCCCAAAAGCCGCTGGCTGTTTTCTCCGAGGCGGCGCTCGAAGGCCCAGATCTTTGGTGGGACGAGTGCATTGCCAGCGATTTCTTCATCAGCGACCGGCTGAAGCGCGCGCTCGACAGTCGCGGCCTGTCGGAAGACTGGCACCTCACGCGCTGCCCGGTCGTCTTCGACTGAGACTGCGCCGCTCGGACGGCGGTGCCCCCCAAAAAAAACGCGCGCGAACCAGACAGCCCGCGCGCGCCAGTCGCCATCCCCGCCGGAAGGGCCGGCGGAAGCTGCTTACATCTTGCAGTCCTGGGCCAGGCTGTCCTTGTAGTCCGAGACGACCTTGCGCACGAAGGACGTGGCGTATTTGCCGTCGTCCCGCTTCACCACCGTCAGCATGTGGAAGTCCTGGATCGGATAGTGGTTGGTGTTGAAGGAGAACTTGCCGCGCACCGAGGCGAATTCGGCCGCCTCCAGCGCCTTGCGCATGGCCTCCTTGTCGTCCGTGTTGCCGCCGGTCTTCTCCAGCGCGCTGGCGATCAGCAGCGCCGCGTCATAGGACTGGGCGGCATAGGAGCCCGGCACATAGCCGTATTTCTCCTCGAAGGCGGCGACGAAGGCCTTGTTGGTCTCGTTGTCGAGATCCGGCGCCCAGGAGCCGGCGGACAGGAAGCCGACCGCCGCGTCCTGCTGGCCCGGCAGCGTGGATTCGTCCGTGGTGAAGACCGAGAGGAACTTCATCTTGTCGGACAGGCCCGCCGCGTCGAACTGCTTGACCAGCCGCACGCCCATGCCGCCCGGCATGAAGGCGAACAGCGCGTCGGCGCCCGAGGTGGAGATGCGGGCGATCTCTGCCGAGAAGTCCTGATGGCCGAGCGGGGTATAGACCTCGTCCGCCAGCGTGCCGGCAAAGCCCTGCTTGAAGCCCGCGACATTGTCCTTGCCGGCCTGGTAGTTCGGCACCATGGCGAAGACGTTCTTGAAGCCTTCCTCCGTCGCGATCATGCCGCTGACTTCGGCCGGCTGGTTGTTCTGGTAGGAGGTGACGAAGAAATACGGGTTGCAGTTGCGCCCGGCGAAGGTCGACGGGCCGGCATTCGGGCTGATCAGGAAGGTCTCGGCCTCCACCACCGGCTTGAAGATCGCCTGCAGCATGTTCGAGAACACGGTGCCGACGACGAAGTCGACCTGCTCGCGCTCCAGCAGCGAACGCGCCTTGAGCAGCGCCACGTCCGGCTTCAGCTCGTCGTCCTCGACGATCAGGCTGACTGGCTGGCCGCCGAGCTGCCCGCCGTTCTGCTCCAGCGCCAGCTGGAAGCCGTCGACGATCTGCTGGCCGAGCGCGGCCGGCGGGCCCGACAGCGTCACCACCATGCCGATCTTGATGTCCTCGGCCAGTGCCGCCGAGCTCATCAACGCGCCCAGCGCGACGCCCGCGGCAAGGCCGGTCAGTTTACGCGTCCACGTGCAAGTCATGGTCATTCCCCTCTTTTCGCCCCTTTGTCGGGGTCGATTTGCCTCTGGCGGCATCAAGGCGCGCAGCGCCCCTGCCTGCCGTATCGTCCTGCCGGCCTCCCGTCCGCCGGTCTTCTTCTGTCGTCTCTTCTTGTCGTGTGTCTTCTTGTCGGTTCTGTCTCGTGCCTCAGCCCGCCTTGCGCGCGGCAAAGCCAGCCATCTTGGCATATCCTTCGACGATTGCCTTACGGTCCTCGTAAGACAGCACATGGTCGATATTGTCGAAGCGGCGCGGGCTCAGCCGCTCCACCTCGTCGATCACCCGCTCCGGTCCGCCGCGCCGGTTGGTGCGCACCACCTCCGCCGTCTTCGGCAACCGCTCTTCCTCGTAGCGGTACAGCGCCTCGCGCGGATGCTCGGCCGCCGCCATGTGGTCGGCAAGGCACCGTGCATCGAGGATCGCCTGCGCCGCCCCGTTGGAGCCGACCGGATACATCGGGTGCGCGGCATCGCCGAGCAGCGTCACCCGGCCATGGGTCCAGCGCGGCAGCGGGTCGCGGTCCGCCATCGGATATTCGAAGATCGTGCCGCTGGCGCGCACCAGCGCCTCCACGTCGAAACCGGGAACCGTGAAGCGCCGCGCATAAGGCAACACCCGCGACAGCGGCGCCTGGCGCGACCAGCTCTCGGGCGGCGGCGGCGACACCGAGCCGTCGGCAACGCGCACATTGACCACCCAGTTCATCAGCTGCCGGCCGTCCTTCGCCGGGGCGATGGGGTAGAGCACCAGCTTGGCGCCGAGACCGCCGGCGATCGCCATGGTCTCGCCGTCCTCCCAGACCGGCCATTCGGCCGCCCCGCGCCACATCACGACGCCGGCCCAGCTCGGCGGGCCCTCGTTCGGGTAGAAGCGCTTGCGCCCCACGCTGTGGATGCCGTCGGCGCAGATCAGCACCTCGCCGCGCAGCGTGCGCGAGGTCACGCCCTCCGCCGCATCGGTGAAATGCGCCGTGACGCCGGCCTCGTCCTGCACGAAGCCGGACAGCCGCAGCCCGGTCAGCACCGCATCCTTGCCCATCCGCTCCACGGCCGCATCATAAAGCACCTTCTGCAGCCGGCCGCGATGGATCGAGAATTGCGGGAATGTGTGGCCGGCATGCAGGCCGCGCAGCTCGCGCCACACTTCCTGCCCCTGCCGGGTCAGGTAGCGCAGCTCGCGCGTCCTCAGGCCCACCTCGTCCAGCCGGTCCAGCAGTCCCAGCCCTGCCAGCTCGGCGATGGAATGCGGCAGCGTGTTGATGCCGACGCCCACCTCGCGCACCTGCGGCGCCTGCTCCACCACCGTTGCCTTGATGCCGCGCTCGTGCAGCATCAACGCGGTGGTGAGCCCGCCGATGCCTGCGCCCGCGATGAGGACGGTCATTGTCCCGCCCCGCTGTCTTCCGGCGGCAGGAAGTCGATGGCATGGGCGGCCGACACCGCGACGATCTCGGCCGGATCGGCACCCGGCCCCATGTTGTGCAGCGCCCAGAACAGGTCGTAGAGCTGCAGGGTCGGCGTCACCCAGAACAGCGTCTTGATGGTGCTGTCCGACTTGTTGAAGATCCCGTGCGGCACGCCGCGCGGCAGCTTGACCAGATCGCCCGGCTCGCCGATCACCTCCTGGCCGTCCAGCAGGAAGCTGAAGCGCCCTTCCAGGATATAGAGGAATTCGTCCTGGTCCGGGTGGATATGCGGCGGCACAAAGGTGCCGGGCGGCAGCGAGGCGTGCCAGGAAAAGCACTCCTCGGTCATCTGCTTGGGCACGTAGGTCTGGCCGAGGATATTCCAGCGGATCTGGTCCAGGCTCTCGCGGGACTTGACGATACCGGGCTCCATCGCACTCGTTCTCCGTTCTGTCTTGCGCGCGCCCACAGCTCCCGCCGGGGAGCCGACAAAGGCGTCGGTGATCGGCGATGCCGGGTCCTTCAGGGCCTCCAGCACCGTGAAATGATTGTGTTCGCCGTCGACATGGGCACGCGCCGGCACGTCCAGCCCGCCCCAGATGTCGGCAAGCAGCTTCGCCTGGCGGATGAATTCGGGCCGCTCGCCGCCGCCCACCCAGCAGGTCAGGGGCGCTGCCAGCCCCGGCTCGGCGAGCGCGGCGCTCTCGGCCCGCGCCTCGGCAAGGTCGAGATGCAGCGTGTCGTTCATGCCCGTGTGCAGCAGCGGACGCAGGTCGTGCAGGCCGCTGATCGACAGCGTGTGCTCGATGCGGTTGCGCACGCCCGCCTCCAGCGGGCTGTCGGCACAGACCATCCGCGTCACCAGATGGCCGCCGGCCGAGTGGCCCGACAGGCGGATCGGCCCCTCCACCCGCGCCGCCGCATGGGCGATCGCCCGGGCGATCTGGCCGGTGATCTGCGAGATGCGGGCCTCGGGTGTCAGCGTGTAGCTCGGCAGGCACACGGCCCAGCCGCGCGCCCGCGCCCCTTCGGCAAAGTCGGTCCAGTAGGACTTGTCGAGCCGCATCCAGTAGCCGCCATGCACGAAGACGGCGAGGCCGCGCGGCGTGCCTTGCGGCCAGACGATGTCGTAGGTCTCGCGCGGATGCGCGCCATAGGGGATGTCGAGGTCGAGCCGGTGGCCGGCCGCCTGCATGGCGGCGCGGTAGTCGGCCGCACGCGCGGACCAGAAGCCGGGCAGCTCGTGCGAGTTCGCCACATGGGCCATGTTGGCGAAGGCGTCGTCCCAGTCTCGGGCGGGGGGCAGCAGGGGCATGGGTCTCGCGTCTTGGATCTCGGGTGAAGACTGCGGCGGGCGCGGCGGCACAACCTCAGGCGGACCGCCCGCCACCGGGCCAACCAGCCGGGCGATCAGGCGGCGCAGCACGCCGCCCGCTTCCCGGCCCGGCGCGTCTATGGTCAGGCGCCCTCCGGCGGCGGCAGGAAGTCGACCTCGTGCAGGGCCGACAGGCGCACCAGCTCGGCCGGGTCCTTCACCCCGTCCAGCACGGTGAACAGCTCGTAGAGCCTGCGCGCCGGCGACACGCCGAAGACGCAGCGCGCGGTTGCGCCCGAGCGGTTGAAGATGCCGTGGGCGATGCCCATCGGCATGCGCACCGTGTCGCCCGGCCCGGCACGCACCACGTCGTCGCCGAACTCGACCTCCAGATTGCCCTCGATCAGGTAGATCCATTCGTCCTGGGTCGTGTGGATATGCGGCGGAACGAAAGTCCCGTCCGGGATCGTCGCATGCCAGATGAAGGCATCGTCGCTCTTCAGCTTGGGCACATAGGTGTGCCCCACCACGTTCCAGGAATGTCCGTTGAGGCCGGTATCGGCCTTTGTCACGCCAGGTTGCATCATTGAGGCTCCGTCTGGACAGGGTTTTTTGCGTTCTTGTTCACCCGAGCCTGCACCGGAACCGCAAAATCCCTTATCCAGAAAACGAACGCGTGTTGCGGCGAAATATTTTAGACTTGAAATATCAGAAGGAACTTGCGTTGATCATGTCCTGAGAGGCTAAAGCCCCGGGGAACGCCATGACCGCCGAACGGACACTGCCGCCGAGGGAGTACTTCGCGAGCCATCCGGTGCTGCGCACCAGCGACCTCGACGAGGCCCGCCACCGGGTCGGCCAGAAATTCTGCGACCACCGGCTGGAGATCGGCAACCGCCGCTCCAGCCTTTCCGTCCGCCACAACGCGGTGCGCGGGCTGAACCTGTCGGTCAACTATCTCTCCTACGGCGCCGAGGTCAGCATCGATCCGGGCCTGCTCGGCTCCTTCTATCTCTTCCACCTTCCGCTTTCGGGCCGCACCCGCGTCCAGCATCGCGGCGAGGAGATGATGGCGACGCCCCAGGCGGCGGCGATCCTCAATCCGGACCGCACCGCGCGGCTGGACTGGGGCGAAGGCTGCAGCAAGGTCCTGGTGCAGATCGACCGCACCCATCTGGAGAACGTCGCGCGCGATCTCGTCGGCGCGCCGCTGCCCGGCCCCGTCCGCTTCGACATGAAGGTCGACCTGACCTCGCCGCAGGGCCGGCAGCTGCACCGCATGGTCACCGCCTGCGTCGAGGCGGTGGAGGGCGGCCGCCTGTTCCAGCGCCCGCTCGGCGGCGGCGACCTGCGCGCCGAGCACGATCTCGCCCACGCGCTGTTGATGCTCCAGCGCAGCAACATCACCCACATCATCGAGCGCGCCGACAGCCAGGCGCGCCCGAGGGCGATCCGGCTGGCGCTCGACTACATCCACGCCAATCTCGCCGAGCCGATCACGCTGGCCGACATCGCCCGCGCCGCCGGCATCAATGTCCGCACCCTCCAGAAGGGCTTCCAGCGGGTCTTCGGCCTGTCGCCGATGCAGGTGCTGCGCAATGCCCGCCTCGACACCGCGCATTACCAGCTGCTCGCCCATCGCGATGCGCCCAGCGTGACCGAGGCGGCCTTCTCCTGCGGCTTCTCCCATCTCGGGCGCTTCTCGCGCGACTACAAGGAGCGCTTCGGTCACTCGCCGAGCGCGCGGCGGAGCTTGTCCCCGGCCAGCGCCTGAGCGCCGACACGCCAGCCCCGACACGGCGCGTGTGCAGGATTGAGAGCGGAAACTCGAAATTTCGCGAGATTGAGACGGAATTTTGCAAAATTCCGCGCAAGATCCCGCAACCGCTTGTCCCCGTCAGGCCCCCGCGCTCCGCCGCGGCGTTCCGCGGCGGCTGCGCCTTGCGCGCTCTCCCTGTCCCCGCTGCGCAATCAAATTGATTTTTGACGTGAGTTTGCTATCAAGCGCGGCGGGAAACATGGTTTTCCCCGCCGCATCGGCAGCATGGTCCCGTAGCTCAGCAGGATAGAGCATCAGATTCCTAATCTGAGGGTCACAGGTTCGAATCCTGTCGGGATCACCACTTGTCCCCGCACGCCGGGGCCAAGGCCGCCTCGGCCGGGCCGACCCGGCGGGCGATCTCCAGAAAGCCTTGCAGATAGTCGGTCGCAAGCTCCGCCCGGCGCACGCCGATATTGATGCTTTTGCCGAGGCCGTCCCGCCCGATGCCGATCCGGGCAAGGTCCAGCCCCGCCGCGCTCTCGGCCAGCAGCCAGTCCGGCAGCACCGTTACTCCCCGCCCGGCCATCACCATCTGCAGCGTCAGCTCCACGCTCTCCACCGTCACCCGGCGGCGCGGCCGGTAGCCGGCCGGAATGAGAAAACGGGTAAACAGATCAAGGCGTTCGGCCGCAACCGGCACGGTCAGGAGGTCCTCGCCCAGAAGGTCTTCCGGCGTGATGAAGGCGCGCTGCGCCAGCCGGTGATCTGCCCGCACCGCCAGCTTCAGCTCGTAGTCGAAGACCGGCTCGAACTCCAGCTCCGGCACGTTGACCGGGTCGGGCGTCACCAGCACGTCGATCTCGTGCGCCGCCAGCGCCGCGACGCCGTCGAAGCGGAAGGCGGTGCGGATCTCGATATCGACGTCCGGCCAGGCCGCCAGGAACGGCCCCGTCGCCCGCATCAGCCATTTTTCGCAAGGATGGCACTCCATTCCGATGCGCATCGCCCCGCGCCGGCCCTGCGCGATGTCGGCCAGAACCTGCTCCGCATGGTCGAGTTCGGGCACCAGCCGGTCGGCCAGCCGCAGCAGATATTCCCCCGCCTGGGTCAGCTGCAGACTGCGGCCCTTGCGGTGCCAGACCTTTATTCCGTAACGGCTTTCAAGCTTGGCGACCGCATGGCTGATCGCCGACTGGCTGAGGTTCATCCTCTCCGCCGCGGCGGTGACGCTGCCCGCCCGCACGACCTCACGGATGAAGACGAGATGCTGCCGGTCGAGCATGTATGCAGATCCTTCATGGACGTGTGAAATATCATCATTTCTGCTCATATTCCCGATCTGCTATGCGATGGTCAATGCTTGGCGCGTCGTCTCGCGTGCCGGATTTTGCCCACCAGTCAGGTTCAAGCCCTCATGTCCGACGCCGCGGCGGCCCAGCCCGCTCCTTCCGAGCACTCGTCCCTCTACCCGTACGCCCGCGGCAATGTCGTCCGCCTCGCCATCGTCCAGGCGCTGGCCGGCGCGAACTCGGTCGTGGTCTTCGCCACCGGCGCGATCGTCGGGCATACGCTGGCGCCGACCCCGGCGCTGGCGACGCTGCCGATCACCATCTTCGTCGTCGGCATGGCCGCCTGCACCCTGCCCTCCGGCGCCATCGCCCAGCGCTACGGACGGCGCGCCGCCTTCCTCGCCGGCACGGTCTGCGGCGTGCTGGTCGGCCTGCTCGCGGCGCTTGCCGTCTTCATCGGCTCGTTCTGGCTGTTCTGCGCGGCGACCTTCTTCGGCGGCGCCTATGCAGCGGTTGTCCTCTCCTTCCGCTTCGCCGCCGCCGATTGCGTGCCGGCCGACAAGCGGCCCCGCGCCCTGTCGCTGGTGATGGCCGGCGGCGTCTTTGCCGGCGTCATCGGGCCGCAGCTGGTCACCTACACGATGTATCTGTGGATGCCCTACATGTTCGCCGCCACCTTCGTGGCGCAGGCGGGCGTGGCGGCGCTGTCCGCCTTTATCCTCGCCGGCATCCGCCTGCCGAAGCCGACCGCGGCGGAGCGCGCCGGCGGCCGGCCGCTCGGCCTGATCGCCCGCCAGCCGCGCTTCATCGTGGCGGTGGCCTGCGGCGTCGTCTCCTATCTCCTGATGAATTTCCTGATGACCGCCGCCCCGCTCGCCATGCAGCTGTGCGGCCTGTCGCAGGAATCCGCCAATCTCGGCCTGCAGTGGCACGTCATCGCCATGTATGCGCCGAGCTTCTTCACCGGCAGCCTGATCGCCCGCTACGGCGCCACCACCATCGTCGTCACCGGCCTTGCGCTGATCGGCGCCTCCGCCGTCGTCGGCCTGACCGGCATCGAGGTGACCCAGTTCTGGGTGACGCTTGTCCTCCTCGGCGTCGGCTGGAACTTCGGCTTCATCGGCGCCTCCGCCATGGTGCTGGAGTGCCACCGGCCGGAAGAGAAGACCCGCGTCCAGTCGCTGAACGACTTCGTCGTCTTCGGCACCATGGCCTTCGGCTCGCTGCTCTCCGGCGGCCTGCTCACCGCCTATGGCTGGACCACGGTCCTGTGGTTATCCTTCGTGCCGCTGACCCTTGCCTTCATCGCCATCGCCGCCTCGCGCAGCCTGTCTCCCGCGCGGGGCTGACCGGCAGGCAGGCCTGCCAAGGCCCAAGAGGTCTTGCGGTCCGGCCGATCACCGGATCGTGATCCCGCGCCTCGCGCGCGCGGGCTCCCCTTGCGTCCATACCCTTGCTCCTGCACGCAGACCGCACGGAAAATTAAGCCCCCAGGGCTAGATTTTCGCGGTTGACCCGAGAAGGAGCTCCCGGCGTTGCGCCTGTCGCCAGTGACATGGGCCGAAAGGATCCTGCCCGCCGCCCTTTTCGCGCGCGTGCAGCCTGTGCTTGCCCGCTGCGAGCTTATCCTCAACGGCGAGCCGGACGCCTCGCGCGCCCAGCGCATGGCGCTCACCGTGTTCGCGATCCGCGTTCTCGGCGCCGTTCTCGCCTATGTCATGCAGGTTATCCTCGCCCGGCTGATGGGCGGCCACGAATACGGAATCTACGTCGTCGTCTGGACCCTGGTGGTGGTGCTGGGCATCTTCGCCCCGCTCGGCTTCTCGTCCTCGGTGCTGCGGCTTATCCCCGAATACCGGGCTGAGGGACGGCACGGACGGCTGCGCGCCCTGCTCGTCGGCAGCCGGCTTGCCGGCGGTCTTGCCGCCACCGGCATCGCCCTTGCCGGCATCCTTGCCGTGTGGCTCGCCGGCGACCTCATCGCCTCCCACTATATCCTCCCCCTCGCCCTCGGCGCCGTCTGCCTGCCGCTCTTCACCATCGGCAGCATCCAGGACGGCATCGCGCGTGCCCACGACTGGCCGCTTCTGGCCATGTTGCCGACCTTCATCTGGCGCCCGCTGGCGATTCTCGCCGGCATGGCGGCGGCCGTTTGGACCGGCGTTCCGGCCACGGCGACCAATGCCTGCATCGTCACAATCCTCGCCACATGGGCCGTCGCGCTGGTGCAGATGCTGGTTCTTTCCCGCTCCCTGCCGCGCGCACCGGCGGGCCGCCCGGCACGCGGCGACTGGACCTTTCGCGACTGGCTGCGGATCTCCCTGCCGATCCTCTTGGTGGAAGGCTTCTTCCAGCTTATCACCAGCGCTGACGTGGTGATGGTCAGCCTGTGGGAGGACCCGCATCAGGTCGCGATCTACTTCGCCGCATCCAAGACGCCGGCGCTCGCGCACTTCGTCTATTTCGCGGTGCGCTCGGCCACCGCCCACCGTTATTCCCGTCTCTATCACGCGGGCGAGCACGCCGAACTCCGCGCCTTCGTCGCCGACACCGCCCGCTGGACCTTCTGGCCGACGCTGGCCATGTGCGCGCTGCTGGTGCCGGCCGGCCCGCTGCTGCTGTCGCTGTTCGGCCCCGGCTTCACCAGCGGCTACCCCGCGATGCTGATCCTGCTGGCCGGCGTGCTCGCCCGCGCCTGCGTCGGCCCGGCCGACGCGCTGCTGACCATGGCCGATCAGCAGGGGCGCTGCGCCCGGATCTACGCCCTCGCCTTCGCCCTCAATCTTGCGCTCAACGTGACCTTGATCCCGCTGCTCGGCATCAACGGCGCGGCGATCGCCACCGCCGGGGCGATGATCTTCGAGGCCTGCGCCCTGCGCCACCAGGCCCGCCGGCATCTTGGCGTCGACCCGTTCATCCTTGCCCCCCGCGCACCGCAGGCCGCGCCGTGACCCCTCCCCCGATGCAGGCCGGCGCCCTGCAAAGGTTAACCAAATATCAACGAAACACGTTCAATTGCCCGCATGCTGTGGCATCTTCCGTGCCTGAAACCGACGGTTGCCCCCGACAAGGATCGGGACCGGCAGGCCGGCGGTCGAGGGGGCCGGCATGGCAATCGCCGAAGACATCAGGACGGACGGCACAGCCGAGACGGGACGTTCGGGCGAGACGGCAGCCCGTCCGCATGAGGCCCGTTCCCGTCGCCGCAAGGCCCCCCGCCAGCCGATCAAGGATGCCCGCCCGTCCAAGCGAGGGGACAGGGCGATGACCGTCCTCGTCTTCCGGGCCGGCGAGGCCGAGGCGCATCTGCCGCACTGGCGCGCGCTCGCCGAGACGGCGCTGGAGCCGAACCCCTTCTTCGGCCCCGATTTCCTGCTGTCCTACCTTGCGCACATGCAATCCGGCGAGGTGCATATCCTCGCCGTGCGCGATGCAGGCGACGGCAGCTTCCTCGCCCTCGTGCCCTTCCTGCGCCGCCGCGCCGGCCTTGCCGTTCCGATCGTTGCCGCCTGCGCCGGCGACTACGGCCCGCTGGGAACGCCGCTTCTATCCCCGTCCGCCGACAGCGCCGTCCTGTCGCTGCTGCTGGATACAGCGGCGCAAGAGTTCGGCACCCGCACCTTTCTTATCCCCTATCTGCGCACCGACGGGCCGGTCAGCGAACTCTTCGACGATCTTGCCGCAGAAACCGGCTGGCACGTCGCGCGCACGGCGAAGGCCCTGCGCGCCGGCCATGCAGCGGGACCGACCGGTGAGGAGCAGTTCCGCCTGATCGGCACCCGCCGCCGCAAGGAGCTGGACCGCCAGCTGCGCCGGCTGGAAGAAGCGAACGCCTCGGCCGAGTTCGGCAGCGTATCCGGCGCAGAAGAGGTGAAGGCCGCTTTCGAGCAATTTCTGGCGCTGGAGGCTGCGGGCTGGAAGGGCCGGCGCGGCACCGCGCTGGCAAGCACCCCGGAGCGCGCCGCCTTTGCCCGCGCCTTCATCTCCTCGCTCTCCGCCAGGGGACGGGTGCGCATCGACACGCTGGGCGCCGGCGAGGCGCCGGCTGCCATGCTGGTGACGCTGCGCGACCGCGACCGGGTGTTTTCCTGGAAGATCGCCTATGACGAGCAGCTGGCCCGCTTCTCGCCGGGCGCGCAGGTGGCCCGCCAGGCGATGCGCCGCAATCTCGACGAAGCGGGCTTTTCCGACGCCGACTCGCTTGCCATTCCCGACCACCCGATGATCGCGCCGCTGTGGCGCGGTTCGGTGCCCTTTGCCACGCTGGTCGTCTCGAAAGGCGCGGCCGGCGCCGTGCGCGGTGCACTTGCCAGGCTCGACATTGCCGCCGACCGCCGGCTGCGCAAGCTGGCCCGGACACTGCTCGCACGCCTGCGCAAGGGGCGCGACTGAGCGCAGGCAAGGCGAGTTCCGGGGAGGATTACTCCTCGGTCTCCAGACCACCATGCAGCGCGTCCTCGCGCAGCAGCCGGCGGATCACCTTGCCCGTGGTCGTCATCGGCAGTTCCTCGACGAAGGCGATTTCCCGCGGATATTCGTGCGCGGAAAGCCGCGTACGCACATGGTCGCGGATTTCCTCCTCCAGCGCCGCATCGGGCGCAACGCCGCTCGCCGGCACAATGAAGGCCTTGACGATCTCCGTGCGCAGCGGATCCGGCTTGCCGACGGCGGCGGCCAGCGCCACCGCCGGATGCGACAGCAGGCAATCCTCGATCTCGCCGGGGCCGATGCGATAGCCGGCCGAGGTGATGATGTCGTCGTCGCGCCCGACGAAATGAACATAGCCGTCCTCGTCGACCACGCCCTGGTCGCCGGTGGTCATCCAGTCGCCGACGAATTTCCCGACCGTCGCCTCGTCCTGTTCCCAGTAGCGCAGGAACATCACCGGGTCGGGCCGGCGTACGGCGATCTGCCCCTGCTGCCCCGCAGAGAGAACGCAGCCGTCCGCATCGATCACCGCCACCTCGTGGCCGGGCACCGGCTTGCCGATGGCGCCCGGACGGCTGACGCCGAGGGCAGCGCAGGATGCCAGGATCGCGTTGCACTCGGTCTGGCCGTAGAACTCGTTGACCGTGAGGCCGAGATCCTCTCGCGCCCAGTCGTAGGTCTCCCGGCCCAGCGCCTCGCCGGCCGAACCGACGGTGCGCAGCGCCAGATCGAAGCGCGCGCGCGGGTTGGCGACCGCGCGCATCATCTTCAGCGCCGTCGGCGGAATGAAGGCATTGCGCACGGCAAAGCGCTCGAGCAGCGCGAAGGCGCGCTCGGGGTCGAACTTCTCGAAGCGGTAGGAAACGACCGGCACACCGAGCGTCAAGGCCGGCAGCAACGCGTTGAGCAGCCCGCCCGCCCAGGCCCAGTCGGCCGGGGTCCAGAACAGATCGCCCGGCTGCGGCAGGAACTCGTGCGCCATCTGGATGCCCGGCAGATGGCCGGGGAGCACCCGGTGGCCGTGCAGCGCGCCCTTGGGCTGGCCCGTGGTGCCGGAGGTGTAGATCATCATCGCCGGATCGTCCGGCCCGGTCGCCGCGGCCTCGAAGGAGGCCGCCCCTTGCGCCATCAGCGTCTCGAAGCACAGCGCGCCCGGCGCTGCGCCCTCGGTGGAGACGATCAGGCGTAGCATGCCGAGCTCGTCGCGGATCTCCGACAGCTTGGAATGCCCGGCCGCATCGGTGACCACGGCCGCCGCGCCGCTGTCGGCGAGCCGGTAACGCAACGCATCGACGCCGAAGAGATTGGCGAGCGGCACCGCGACGGCGCCGAGCTTGTAGACGGCAAGGTGGCTGAGAAGGGTCTGCGGCGACTGCGGCAGCAGCAGCGCCACCCGGTCGCCGCGGGCAACGCCCTGCGCCCTCAGCGCGTTGGCAAGCCGCGAGGAGGCCTCCTCGAGCCGGCCATAGGTCCAGCGCTCGATGCTGCCGTCCTCGCGAAGATGCAGCAGGGCCTCGCGTTCCGACTCACGGGCGGCGAAGGCGCTGCAGGCGGCGTCGGCGATGTTGTAGCGCGCCGGGATCCGCCAGCGGAATCCGGAAACGAGAGCCTCGTAGCTGTCGGCGCGCTCCAGCATCGTTCAAGCCGCCTCAGGGCTGCCCGGCCGGCCCGGCAAGCACCAGCGACCAGTACACCTTGTGCCGGGACCCGGGCGCGTAGGCCGTGGCGATGCCCATGCGGGTCGCCTTGCCGTCGAGCATCACAGCGTTGTGCCTGGGCGAATCGCGCCAGCCGGAAAACGCCTCGGCGATGGTGCGGTAGCCGGCGCTGACATTCTCCACCGCGTAGGTCTTTTCCTCGCCGGCGGCGGCAAGGCGCACCGCCAGGCTGTTGCCGCGCTGAAGCGAGGCTTGGATGTCCTGGGCGCGGGCCATGGCGAGGGCCTGCTTCTGCGCTACCTGCATCAGGGCCGGATCGATGGCGAGCGAGCCGGCGCCGTTGGACTGGCGGTAGCTGTCGATCATCTGCTGCGCCGAGGCCGCATCGACGGAGGCGTCGACCCGGGCAAGGTCCTTGTAATAGGGCGGAACGACGGTGCGCTCCGGCATGCAGGCGGCGGCAAGCAGCCCGACAAGGGCGACACAGCCGATACGAAGCCGAAAGGTCATGGGAATCTCATAGCGTCCCGCGCGGCGCGGGGCGAGGAAAAACGAAGGAGCGGCGGCCGCGCGGCGCCCCTCAGGCCATGCTGTCCGGCCCTGCCGGCCATGGTCAGGGGCGCAAGGATAGGCCCCTCCTCTTGAGAAAGCGTTGATGGGCATGACGCCTCGGCCCTGCCGCGAGAAATCCCCGCGGCAGGACCAAAGAGAGGGTTTCTCGCCGTCAGCGTTCGCTTGCCGCCAGCACGTCCTCGAAGGTGCGCAGGCCCGTGGTCGGTGCGCAGACCAGCACCGCCATGTTGCCGGGCGCGTGCTGGTTCTTCCACATCTTGGTATGGGCACGCGGAATGTCTTCCCATGGGAAGACCTCGCTCATGCACGGGTCGATCCGCCGGTCGATGACCGCGTTGTTGGCCTCCGAGGCCTGCTTGAGATGGGCGAAATGCGAGCCCTGGATGCGCTTCTGCCGCATCCAGACATAGCGGGCGTCGAAGGTCAGGTTGAAGCCGGTCGTGCCGGCGCAGAACACCACCATGCCGCCGCGCTTGACCACCAGGCAGGAGACCGGGAAGGTCGCCTCGCCGGGATGCTCGAACACCATGTCGACGTCGTTGCCCTTGCCGGTGATCTCCCAGATCGCCTTGCCGAAGCGCCGGGCTTCCTTCAGCCACTCGTTGTATTCGGGCGAGTTGACCTTGGGCATCTGGCCCCAGCAGTTGAAGTCCTTGCGGTTGATGACGCCCTTGGCGCCGAGCGAGAGCACGTAGTCGCGCTTGTCCTCGTCGGAGATGACGCCGATGGCATTGGCGCCGGCTGCGGCCGCCAGCTGGATGCCGAAGACGCCGAGCCCCCCCGAGGCGCCCCAGACCAGCACGTTCTGGCCCGGGCGCAGCTGGTGCGGCGCGTGGCCGAACAGCATGCGATAGGCGGTCGCCAGCGTCAGCGTGTAGCAGGCCGCCTCTTCCCAGGTCAGGTGCCTGGGACGCGGCATCAGCTGCTGCGACTGCACCCGGCAGAACTGCGAGAACGAACCGTCCGGCGTCTCGTAGCCCCAGATCCGCTGGGTCGGCGAGAACATCGGGTCGCCGCCATTGCACTCCTCGTCGTCGCCGTCGTCCTGGTTGCAATGGACGACGACCTCGTCGCCGACCTTCCAGCGCTTCACCTTGGAGCCGACCGCCCAGACGATGCCCGAGGCATCGGATCCGGCGATGTGATAGGCCTCGTCATGCACCTTGAAGACCGAGATCGGTTCGCCGAGGCCGGCCCAGATGCCGTTGTAGTTGACGCCGGCGGCCATCACGAGGACCAGCACCTCGTTGCTGTCGAGCTCCCAGGTGGGAACCACTTCCAGCTTCATCGCATCTTCCGGCGGCCCGTGCCGGTCGGGCCGGATGGTCCAGGCATACATCGACTTCGGCACATGGCCGAGCGGCGGGATCTCGCCGATCTCGTAAAGGTCCTTCACCAAGCGATCCTCCGCCTCGCGATTGTCGTTTGCCTGCTGAGCATTGCCCATATCGCGCATGTCCTCCCGTTATGTCGCCGGCCGTTATGTCGCCGGCAGGTGCAACAGGGACCATCGCCGCCGCCGCACCGCCTTTCTGGTTCCCGCCCCCGCGTCCTCTCCGGCGCCCCGTCCGCCCGTCCCTGCGAACCCAAGGCCATGTTGCCGGCGCGAAGGCCGTCGGCCGCCCGTCCCTTGCGGCCGATTGCTGCGACGCATCATTCCGAAAGAGGAAGATACGCCCCACTCGCGAAACTATCGTACCAAAAACAGGCGTTCCGCTATTGGACTATTGCTTAATTGGCGCGTTTGCCCAAGAGTGTTTTTGCATCGCACCTAGAAATAGTGCGTTGCGGGCGCGGGAGGCGCGCTTGATTTCGGGAGGACGGCACCCCGCCGCAACGCGGGGAGCTTGAGGAAAATCAGGAAGATGCCCGGTCATGCGGCCCCTGATGGGCACCGCCGCGGGCACGAAGCTTGCGAGGAGTGTTTCCATGGGCGACAGAGCGACCCCCGGCACGGAACCGGCGACGAAGCACGCGGGCGGGGCGGCAACGGTCCGGCGCGACAAGCCCTGGATCTTCCGCACCTATGCCGGCCATTCGAGCGCGCAGGAGTCCAACGAACTCTACCGGCGCAACCTTGCCAAGGGTCAGACGGGCCTCTCCGTCGCCTTCGACCTGCCGACCCAGACCGGCTACGACCCGGACCATCCGCTGGCGCGCGGCGAGGTCGGCAAGGTCGGCGTGCCGATTGCCCATCTCGGCGACATGCGGGCGCTGTTCGACCGCATTCCGCTGGAAAAGATGAACACGTCGATGACGATCAACGCCACGGCTCCCTGGCTGCTGGCGCTCTATGTCGCGGCCGCCGACGAGCAGGGCGCCGACCGGGCCGAGCTGGCCGGCACGACGCAGAACGACATCATCAAGGAATACCTGTCGCGCGGCACCTACGTGTTTCCGCCCGCGCCCTCGCTGCGGCTGACCCGCGACGTCATCGCCTGGACCTACGGCGCCATGCCGAAGTGGAACCCGATGAACGTGTGCTCGTACCACCTGCAGGAGGCCGGCGCGACGCCGGTGCAGGAGCTGTCCTTCGCGCTGGCGACCGCGATCGCCATTCTCGACGAGGTGAAGGCATCGGGCGCGATCCCGCCGGGCGACTTCCCGCAGGCGGTCGGCCGCATCTCCTTCTTCGTCAATGCCGGCATGCGCTTCATCACCGAGATCTGCAAGATGCGCGCCTTCGCCGAGCTGTGGGACGAGATCTGCCAGACCCGCTACGGCGTCGATGACGAGCGCTACCGCCGCTTCCGCTACGGCGTGCAGGTCAACTCGCTCGGGCTCACCGAGCAGCAGCCGGAAAACAACGTCTACCGCATCCTCATCGAGGCGCTGGCCGTGGTGCTGTCGAAGAACGCGCGCGCCCGCGCGGTGCAGCTGCCGGCCTGGAACGAGGCGCTCGGCCTGCCGCGCCCCTTCGACCAGCAATGGTCGCTGCGCGTCCAGCAGATCCTCGCCTACGAGACCGACCTGCTGGAGTTCGAGGACATTTTCGACGGCTCCTCGGTGATCGGCGAAAGGGTCGAGGCGCTGAAGAGCGAGGCACGCGAGGAACTCGCCCGGATCGAGGAGATGGGCGGCGCCGTCGCGGCGGTGGAATCGAGCTACATGAAGCAGGCGCTGGTCGCCTCGAACGCCGCCCGTCTTGCCGCCATCGAGGCGGGCGAGCAGGTGGTGGTCGGCGTCAATCGCTTCACGGAGAGCGAGCCCTCGCCGCTCGCCACCGGCGAGGACGGCGGCATCCTGACCGTGCCCGAGCATGTGGAGGCGGACGCCGTCGCCACGCTCAAGGCCTGGCGCGAGGCGCGCGACGAAGGCGCCGCGGCGGGCGCCATCGCCGCGCTGAAGCAGGCGGCGAGCGAGGGCACCAACATCATGGAGCCGTCGATTGCGGCGGCGAAGGCCGGCGTCACCACCGGCGAATGGGGCGCGGCGCTGCGCGAGGTGTTCGGCGAATACCGGGCGCCGACCGGCGTCGGCAAGGCGGCGCGCGCCGATGCGCAGGACCTTGCCCCGGTGCGGGCAGCGGTGGAGAGCGTGTCGGCGAAGCTCGGCCGCCGGCTGAAGTTCCTGGTCGGCAAGCCCGGCCTCGACGGCCATTCCAACGGCGCCGAACAGATCGCCGTACGCGCCCGCGACTGCGGCATGGAAGTCGTCTACGAGGGCATCCGCCTGACCCCGGCGCAGATCGTCAACGCCGCGCTGGAAGAGGACGTCCATGTCATCGGCCTGTCGATCCTGTCCGGCTCGCACCTTGCCCTGGTGCGCGACGTGATGGACCGGCTGCGCGCGTCCGGCATCGACGATATCCCGGTGGTCGTCGGCGGCATCATTCCCGAGGAAGACGCCGCCAGTCTGCGGGCGATGGGCGTTGCCGCCGTCTACACGCCGAAGAACTTCCAGCTCACCGACATCATGAAGGAAGTGGTGGAGATCGTCGGCTCACGCGCCGAAGCGGCTGCGTGAGGGGTCTGGGACCGGAACGCCCCTGCGGTTAAGCCTGTCTGCACTATTTGCAACCGCACGCAAGGGGTGTAGCGCTACACGTCTTGCGCGCATCGCTCCGGCACGGCATGAAGGAAGGAGTTCGCTCCACCATCAGACCGCCATGCCCTTGCGAGACAACCAGAAGACCCGTCGCCCACGCCTCGCTCTGCCGCCCCGCACGGTGGCCGCCCTCAGCCTTGCCGCCCTGCTGCTGGCAGCGGCATGCGATGATCCGCGATTTCCTGCCTACTTTCGGTATGCGGTGGATGTGAAAGTCGACGGCGCGCCGGTCACTATTGAGCGGGTGGTGAAATGCGCGGGAACCCGTTCGTGGGGCACGTCTGCAAACCCGGGAGGCTGGACCCACCACAGCTACGTCAATCCTCCTGCAATCGGTGCCAAGGTTCCCGGCAGTGATGCAGCCGTCTATGTCCGCGTGCCGTTGGCGTGTACCTGGGCAGCCAGTCCTGAAGATGCGCAGCAGCGGCCCCCACCTCTCGTCCCTGGCGACGTCGTGCCTGTGCTCTGGACCAGCAACTGGCGGCGCCTGGAGCAGATTGAATACTATTCGACCCGTCCAAGTCTTGCGGGACAGGACAGTCATGTGGAGTTTGTTCGCGTTCAGCCGCTGGAACGGGCGGACAAAAAGGCATTCGAGATGTCTGAGGTGCGAGCCGCTAGGGAAAGTCCCGATCTGCGCTCCGTGGCCCGAGTTCGAGCGAAAGGACACGACGAACCCATCTCCGCCCCCTCGTGGCTGGACCCTGATCGACCTAAGACACCCGCACCCGGTATGACTTGCTTTGCCGCCCTATCCCTGGACCGTGACAACTGGGACCAATGGCCGGCGTTGAAGCCGTGGGTGGACAGCCTCCCAAATGATGGACGATTTTACGAAGTCCGCCCCGCATTGGGAGATGTCGCCACCAGTCTGAACTTTGAAGGAGGGTTCTTCGCTGCGCAAAGTTTGCACAGGACATCTTTGAGAGCAGAAGTCACCTCGGGAGAAGGCGCGCAACGGGCACTACACCTGTATAATTCCATGCACCCCATAGTTCCTAGCAGGGGCGGTGCATATATCGACAAGTCAAGGAAAGGGATCTCAAGTTGCTCATTCAATTTATGGCACTATGATAGATCCTACGAATACCATGTGAAACAGCCAGCCGGCAAGCGAGAAAATCACGAGCGCATTGAAATATACTCAGACGCGAAGAGATTTGAACTAATGATCGCACCTGATAGAGAGTCAGTAATGCTTATTTTTCAATTTGGGCCAATTTACTCTGATTTGGATGAGCCTGTTGCCATGGACACCATTGACTGACAGTGCGTCATAAAGACAGGAGTTCGCTCTACCGTCAGGCCGTCATGCCCTTGCGAGACAACCAGAAGACCCGACGCCCACGCCTCGCTCTGCCGCCCCGCACGGTGGCCGCCCTGAGCCTTGCCGCCGTGCTGCTTGGCACGGCGTGCACGCAAGACGATCCGCGATATCCTGCCTATTTTCGGTATGCGGTGGATGTGAAAGTCGACGGCGTGCCCGTCACCATCGAGCGAGTGGTGAAATGCACCGGAACCCGTTCGTGGAACACGTCTGCGGATCCAGGCGGCTGGAGCGGCCAAGTTTACGCCAACCCTCCGGTGATAGGCGCCAAGATTCCCGGCAGCGACGCGGCGGTGTATGTACAGACGCCTGACGCGTGCCGCTGGGCTGCCGAATACGAAGGCGACGCATGGAAGAACCCACCGCTCCAGCCCGGCGATCTCGTACCCGTGCTGTGGACCGACAACTGGCAGCGGCTGGAGCAGATCGAGTACTATCTGACCCGCTCAAGTCTTGCCGGTGAAGACAGCCATGTAGAGTTTGTCCGCATTCAGCCGATGACCCGAACGGACAAGAAAGCGTTCAAGGCTTCCGAAAAACGGGCAGCGACAGAAAGTCCGGATCTGCGCCCTTTTGCGAGTGTCAAAGCGAAAGGTGTTGAGAGCCGAGTGACGGACACTGAACGAACACGGTCGGACCGACCAGAGGAGCCCGCGCGCAAAACCATGTGCCAATCTGCATTGGTGCTTGGTCGCGGCGATTGGGGCCGTTGGCCCGAACTCGCCCCCTGGGTAGAAGGCTTGCCGGATGATCACAGATTCCATCCAATCAAGCCGGTATTTGGGAATGTGGCCTGGGACGTCTATCGGAATGGCGGGTTTAGTGAAGCGGAAAGTTTGATCACCTCGGGAGCGCTCCTCAAGCGAGAACAGACGCGATCGATAACCAATGTCGCCCGGAACCTAGCAATACAAATGCACCCGCTGTCTTATGATTCCTCTGGTGTTTTTATAGATAATAAGCGCAAAGGGCTCATGTCCTGCGTCTTCCAGGCGCGGCGCCCTGAAAGGACTTATTTCAGTGCGCGAGATAAGAGGCGCAATACCTTGCCAAAAAACACTGATGAAAAGATATATATTGCTGACGATTATGATCATCGTGGAATGAGTGTAATGAAGAAGGAAGGCGCAATATTTTATATATTGTCATTTAATCCGTTCCTTGGTCAGCCTAATTCAAATGAGCCTGTCGCCATGGACACCATTGACTGACAACGCGGGCGGAGCAGCCTCTGTTACCCGCCCCGCGTTAGCGCAATTCCGCACGCCTAGCGCGTGCGGTGGCCTTCGAGCCAGCGCTGCCACTGGCGCCGCGTGCCGTGGAAGGCGTTGCGGTCGACATTGCCCTTGATGCCGTCGACGCGGCCTTCGGCCGTATACTGCCAGAACACCCAGTCGCGGCGGTCTTCGTAGCGGCGGTCGGGATGTGCGGCGACCGAGCGCAGCCAGAAATCGAAGCCGCGCTTCGCCCCGACCAGCCGGTCGCGGTGGAAGTCGACGGAGGAATAGATCACCGGCCGCTTGCCGTAATGGCGCTCCACCGCCTGCAGGAACAGGTTCATGTCGTGCAGGACCTGCTCGCGGCCCGGTCGCTCCCGGCACGACGAATGGCCGTTCCATTCCATATCGAGCACCGGCGGCAGCGCTTCCGGGTCGACCGGCACGTTGGCGATGAACCAGGCGATCTGATCCTCCACCGGACGGCAGAAGAAATAGAAGTGATAGGCGCCGCGCCGCACGCCGGCAGCCTTGGCCTGCACCCAGTTGTCCATGAACTTCGGGTCGAGATAGTCGCCGCCTTCGGTCGCCTTGATCCAGGCGAACTCCGTGCCGGCCCGCTTCACCCGGTGCCAGTCGATATCGCCCTGGTAGCGCGCCACGTCGATGCCGTGAATGGGATAGTCCTGCGGCTTCGGATCTTCGAAATCGAACGCCGCGCAGGAAGCCACAAAAAGGGTACAGAACAGGATCAGCACGCGCGCAATCATCGCTCTCTCTTCGGTCCAAAGCCCCCTTTCAACCGGGACTGGACACTATGACCAAAGCGTTAAGGAAGCGCTTAGCAATCGAGCGAAGCGAAAATGAGATGAGGCCGAACGCCGGTCGCCCGAACCTGAAGTTCGCCGCGTTTCGCGGCATGCTTTGAACGAACTTCAGGTTCACCAGAGGCGACCGGCAAACCTATGTTTCCAGAGCGGTTTTCGAATTTGAACTACGCTCTGGGAGCGCGCCCGAGGTCAGGCTTGTTCACATTCGCCGCTCTGGCGGTCCGGCCTCACAAGATCGTGATCCGGAGGGCCCGAAAGCCTCAGCCGAGCTGAGGAATGCGCAGCACCTGGCCCGGGTAGATCTTGTCCGGGTCCGACAGCATCGGCTTGTTGGCCTCGAAGATCGCGGTGTACTTGGAACCGTCGCCGTAAGCCTTCTTGGCAACGGCCCACAGCGTGTCGCCCTTCTCCACCGTGTGGAAGCCGGCTTCCGGCGCGCTGTCCGCGACCGCGATCTCCTCTTCGACCTTGGCGACGCCCAGCACGTTGCCGGCGGCCAGGATCAGCTTCTCGCGCGCCTCCTGCGTGGGAGCTGCGCCGGCGATCTTCACCGTGTCGCCGGACACCTCGACCTTGACGTCGCCGTCGAGACCGAGCGCGGCCACTTCCTTCTCGATCGCCGCGGCCGCATCGGCCTCGGGCTCGTCGCTGCCCCACAGGGACTTGCCCGCATCCTTCACGAAATCAAAAAAGCCCATGTGACGGCTCCCCTTGTCCTGCCTCGGCGCGGCTCCTGCCGCGCTTTCTCACATGACGCGGCTCCTGCCGCGCCACTCAAACGACGCGGCCCATGATGCCGCGCCTTTCGACACCAGTGTCGGATGCAGTCATTACCGCCCGCAAGCGCCAATTCATGTGACACGCAGCACAGAAATCCGCCTCGCGCCCGAAAGCCCGGCCTTGCACGCCGGGTCCGCAACTGGCAATCAGGCAGGACGCCTCTCAGGCTCGCCCTTTCCTGCCCAGATCCGGATCGCCCATGACCGACCGCCTGACCATCGCCACCTGGAACATCAACTCGGTGCGGCTGCGCCTGCCGATCGTCGAGAAGCTGATCCTCGACCATGCGCCGGACGTGATCTGCCTGCAGGAAACCAAGTGCGCCGACGGCAACTTCCCGCTCTCCGCCTTCCGCAAGCTCGGCTACGAGCATATCGCGATCAAGGGCCAGAAGGGCTATCACGGCGTCGCGACGATCTCCCGCCGCCCCTTCCTCGACGAGGAGCGGATCGACTACTGCACCAAGGGCGACAGCCGGCATCTTGCGACCGGCATCCCCTTTGCCGGCGACCGCTTCACGCTGCAGAATTTCTACGTGCCGGCAGGCGGCGACGAGCCGGACCCGGAGATCAACGACAAGTTCGCCCACAAGCTCGCCTTCCTCGACGAGATGGCCGACCGCTTCGCCTCGATGGCCGGCAATGCCATGGTCGTCGGCGATCTCAACGTCGCGCCCTACGAGCATGACGTGTGGTCGCACAAGCAGCTCTTGAAGATCGTCAGCCACACGCCCATCGAATGCGAAAAGCTGGAGGCGGTGCGCACCGCCGCAGGGCTCACCGACGTGATGCGCGCCTTCGTGCCGCTGGAGGAAAAGCTCTACACCTGGTGGAGCTACCGGGCGAAGGACTGGTCGGCCGCCGACAAGGGCCGCCGGCTCGACCATGTGTGGGCGAACCCGGCCCTGGCCGGCCAGGCGGTCTCCATGCAGGTGCTGCGCGATGCCCGCGGCTGGCAGCAGCCGTCCGACCACGCGCCGGTGCTGGTGCGGCTGGAGGCTTGAAGCCGCCTCCAGCCTCCTCGGAGCGCCTTGCCCTTACGGGCGGATGATCACCTTGCCCTGGACCTTGCGGTCGGCAAGCTCGCGCAAGGCCTTCGCCGTTTCCTCGATCGGATAGACCGCATGCAGGTGCGGCCTGATCCGCCCCTCGCGCATCCAGGCGAGCAACTGCTCCATATTGTCGCGATGCGCTTCCGGCTCGCGCACGATGGCATCGCCCCAGAACACGCCGAGCACGTCGCAGCCCTTCAGCATGACCAGGTTGAGCGGCAGCTTCGGGATCTCGCCTGCAGCAAAGCCGATGACCAGATAGCGGCCGCGCCAGCCGGTGGCCCGCAGCGCAGCCTCCGAAAGATCGCCGCCGACCGGGTCGTAGACCACATCGACGCCGCAACCGTCGGTCAGCTGCTTCAGCCGCGTCTTCAGGTCTTCTTCCGCGTAGTTGACCAGCACGTCGGCGCCGTGGGCGCGGGCCAGTTCCAGCTTTTCCGCGCTGGAAGCGCAGGCGATCACCCGCGCGCCCATCGCCTTGGCGATCTCCACCGCGGCAAGGCCGACGCCCCCCGAGGCGCCGAGCACGGCAACGGTCTCGCCCGGCTCCAGATGCGCCCGGTCGCGAAAGGCATGCAGCGAGGTGCCGTAGGTGACCGACAGTCCGGCCGCCGCCTCATCAGTGATCTCATCCGGCAGGGCGACCAGGTCGTCCTCGCTGGTGATCACCGCGCCGCGCACCGCGCCCCAGCGCACATAGCCCATCACCCGGTCGCCCGGCTCGAAGGCCTCGATCCCCTCGCCCGTCTCCAGCACCCGGCCGGCGAACTCGGCGCCCGGCGAGAACGGCAGCTCCGGGCGGAACTGGTACTTGCCCTCGATGATCAGCGTATCGAAGAAGTTGAGCGCCGCAGCGCTCACCTCCACCAGCACCTCTCCCGGCCCGGGCGATGGCATCTCGATGTCCCGCAGGACAAGGTCCTCGGGCGCGCCGAGGCGTTCGCACAACACAGCTTTCACACACGTTTCCCCCAATGTTTCCCCAAGGTTCGCCTAGCACGGGATCAAGGTCCGGGAAAGCCGCGAAGCTCGTCAATCTTGTCAGGGCGCCGCCCAGCCGCTATCTCCGGACACCTGCGGTTGCCCGCAGGGTTGCGGGCACAACGACAAGGAGGTCGCAAGGACCATGCGCGGTTATTTCGCCGTCGGGGCGGAAGGCATTTCGAAGCAGATGAACCTGGGCAACCTGATGCGCTCGGCGCATGCCTTCGGGGCGAGCTTCTTCTTCACCGTCGATGCCGACAAGCGGATCCGCAAGGCTCCCGCGTCCGATACCTCCAAGAGCACCGGCCATCTGCCTCTGTTCCACTGGCCCTCGATCGAGGAGATGGACCTGCCGCAGGGCTGCCAGCTGGTCGGCGTCGAGCTGACCGACGAGGCGGTCGACCTGCCGAGTTTCATGCACCCGCTGCAGGCGGCCTATATCCTCGGCCCCGAGCGCGGCTCGCTCTCGCCACAGATGCAGGCGGCCTGCCAGCACATCATCAAGATCCCGACGAAGTTCTGCCTGAACATCGCGATTGCCGGTGCCATCGTGCTCTACGACCGCCACCGGGTGCACGGGCAATATGCCGCACGCCCGCTGACCGCCGGCGGCCCGAAAACTCCGCGCCCGGCACACAAGCATGGCGGCCCGATCATGCGCACGGGGCGCAAGATCCCGGGCCTGCCCGGCTGAGACGGAAGACAGCAGAAAAGATGAGGGCTCAGCGCCGGGCGCGCGAGCGCGCCACCCGGCCGAGCGTCAGCAGCACGTCGCCGACCAGCGCCTCGGCCAGCGCCGGCGACTTGCGCGCCGCCGCCACCGCATCCGCCAACCGCTCGCCCGCCTTGGCAAGGTCCTCTCCCGACCACAGCGACAGCTGGCGCGAGACGAGATCCCGGCGCTTGTAGAAGACCGGCGGGCGCGCCTGCTCGACCACGCGGGCCGGCGGCACGCCGCGGTCGACCTCCGCCCGTGCCCGGGCGAGAAACTGGAAGTGGCGCAGGGCCGCCGAGGCGATCATGTCCGCGCGCTGGCCGCTGGCCGACAGGCGCTCCAGCCCGTGGTCGAGCTTGCCGAGATCGCCGAGCGCAGCCGCATCGATCAGCTCGTCGACGGCAAAGGCCGAGGCATCGCCGATCACCGCCTCGACATCGGCAAGATCGATCCGCTCGCGGCCATGGGCATAGAGACAGAGCTTGCGCACCTCGCCGCGGCTCGCCAGCCGGTCGGCGCCGAGCAGGCCCATCAGCGCCTGCCGTGCCTCGCGGCTGATCGCAAGGCGGGCCTCGCGCAATTCGCCGTCGATGACCCGCTCCAGATCGCGCGCCTCGTCGCCGTAGCAGGGGATCGCCACCGCCTTGCGGTCGCGCTCGAACTTGCCCCGCAGGCCGGTGCCCTTCTTCAGGTCGCCCGCCTCGATGACCACCAGCGCGCTTTCCGCGCGCTGCTCGCCGAACAGCGGATCGACGGCCGGCGTCAGGTTCTTGCCCGCCCCGTCGCGCAGCCACACCACCCGGCGGCCGCCGAACAGCGGCACGGTGGAGGCCTCGTCGATCAGCCGCGCCGGGTCCGAGACCACCTCGCCGGCATCGAGACGAACGAGCGAGAACGGATCATCGACGCCACCGGATGCACGCGTCACCAGCGCCTGGGCACGCTCCGACACGAGCCCGGTATCGGGCCCGAACACGAGGATCAGGGAGACGTCGGCCGGGGGATCGGCGATGAAACGGTCGATCTCGCCGGCCTTGAGCGCCACCATCGCGGATCAGCCGCGGGACGCGAAGAAGCCGGCAAGCCGCGTCTGGATGTCGCCGGCGACCGTCTTCGCCGCCCGGTCCTCCGCATCGCGCTCGGCGCGCAGGTTGGCGAAGCGCTGGCTGGAGAAGTCGAAGGAGGCGGAGCCGAAGGCGCGGCCCGTGGTCACCGTGCGGCCGGTGCCGATCTCGCTCAGCACATAGGTCGCATTGACCGTCACCGTGTAGGCCGACGGCACGTCGGCGAGCCGCTCGACGCCGACCTCGTTGAGCGGCCGGTCGATCAGGATCCGCAGCCGGTAGCGCGGCTCGCCGGCCTCGCGGCCGCGGCGGAAGCCGAAGATCAGCTCGTTGCGCAGCACCTGTCCGACCCGGTCGAGATCCTCGCTCGAGGCGGTCTCCACCGTATCGATGTCGATGGCCGCAAGCTCGGTGGTCACGGCCGGCGTCGATCCGCCCACGCCGCCGATCGTGCCGTAGAGCGGGCGCACCTGGCAGGCACCGGCCAACAGCGCCGCCCCCATGACGAGAACGGTCAGCGCCCGCCGGCGGGTGGGTTGCTGCGGTTGCGGATGGTCACACGACGACATTCACGATCCTCTGCGGAACCACGATGATCTTGCGGGCGGGCTTGCCGTCCAGCGCACGCTGCACGGCGTCGAGCTGCAGGGTAGCCGCTTCGACCTCCTCTTTGGAAGCCTCGCGTGAGACGACGAGGTCGGCGCGCTTCTTGCCGTTGACCTGCACCGGCAGGGTGACTGTCGCCTCGACCAGGAGGTCGGCCTCGATTTCCGGCCAGCCGTGCGTCGCCAGCATGCCCTCGCGGCCGAGCGCATTCCAGCATTCCTCGGCCAGATGCGGAGCCATCGGCGCCATCATCTGCACCAGGAAGCCGGCCGCCTCGCGCTGCGCGAAACGCATGTCGTCGCCCTCGGCCCCGCCCTGCGCGGCGCGCGACAAGGTGTTGACCAGCTCGTAGATGCGGGCGACGGCCCGGTTGAACGACAGGGCCTCGATATCGGCCGAAACCGCCTGGCAGGCCTTGTGGGTGGCGCGGCGAAGGGCGGTTGCCGCCTCCCCGAACGCCTCCGGGCGCGCCGTCTGCGGCACGCTCTCGCCGATCTCGCAGATCAGCCGCCACACGCGCTGCATGAAGCGCCAGGCGCCCTGCACCCCGTCCTCGGTCCACTGCACGTCGCGCTCGGGCGGGCTGTCGGACAGCATGAACCAGCGGGCCGTGTCAGCGCCGTAGGTCTCGATGATGTCGGTCGGGTCGACGGTGTTCTTCTTCGACTTCGACATCTTCTCGATGGAGCCGATGGCGACCTTCTCGCCGGTCTCCAGCAGGAATGCCTGGCGCTCCTCGCCGTCGCCTTCGATGCGCACCTCGGCCGGCGAGACCCAGCCGCCACCCGGCGCCTTGTAGGTCTCGTGCGTCACCATGCCCTGCGTGAACAGGCCGCGGAACGGCTCCTTGACGCTGAGGTGACCGGTCACGCTCATCGCCCGGGCGAAGAAGCGCGAATAGAGCAGGTGCAGGATCGCGTGCTCGATGCCGCCGATATACTGGTCGACCGGCAGCCACGCATCGGCGACGGCCTTGTCGGTCGGCGTCTTGGCGCGCGGATCGGTGAAGCGGGCGAAATACCACGAGGAATCGACGAACGTGTCCATCGTGTCCGTCTCGCGCCGCGCCGGCTTGCCGCAGGTCGGGCAGGCAACGTTGCGCCAGGTCGGGTGACGGTCGAGCGGGTTGCCCGGCTTGTCGAAGTCGATGTCGTCGGGCAGCTGCACCGGCAGGTCGGCGACCGGCACCGGCACCACGCCGCACTCGTCGCAGTGGATGACCGGGATCGGGCAGCCCCAGTAGCGCTGGCGCGAGATGCCCCAGTCGCGCAGGCGGTAATTGACCTGGCGCTGCGCCTGCGGCGCCCCGTCCAGCGTCTCCGCCTCGAGCCGCGCGGCGACCGCTTCCTTGGCATCCGTGATCGACAGGCCGTCCATGAAGGCGGAATTGTAGATCGTGCCGTCGTCGGTATAGGCCTCGTCGCGGATCTCGAACGTCTCCGGGTCCGCCCCGCTCGGCAGCACCACCGGGCGCACCGGCAGATGATACTTGCGGGCGAAGTCGAGGTCGCGCTGGTCATGCGCCGGGCAGGCGAAGATCGCGCCGGTGCCGTAGTCCATCAGGATGAAGTTGGCGATGTAGACCGGCAGCGTGATCGAGGGATCGAGCGGATGGACGACCGTCAGCCCGGTGTCGACGCCGATCTTCTCCGCCGTCTCGACGGCCTCTGCCGACGTGCCGATGCGCCGGCACTCCTCGACGAAGGCCGCGATCTTCGGATCGTTCTCGGCGAGCTTGCGCGAGATCGGATGGTCCGGCGACAGGCCCATGAAGGACGCGCCGAACAGCGTGTCCGGCCGGGTGGTGAAGATCTCCAGCGACGTGTCGCCGGTCGGCGCGGGCGTCGAGAAGGCGAAGCGCACGCGCAGGCCCTCGGACCGGCCGATCCAGTTCTTCTGCATCAGGCGGACCTTGTCCGGCCAGCGGTCCAGCGTATCGAGCGCCGACAGCAGCTCTTCCGACCAGTCGGAGATCTTGAAGAACCACTGGGTCAGCTCGCGCTGCTCGACCAGGGCGCCGGAGCGCCAGCCGCGCCCGTCGATCACCTGCTCGTTGGCCAGCACGGTCATGTCGACCGGGTCCCAGTTGACCTTGGAATTCTTGCGATAGGCGAGACCCGCCTGCAGGAAGTCCAGGAACAGGTGCTGCTGCTGGGTGTAATACTCGACGTCGCAGGTCGCGAACTCGCGCTCCCAGTCGAGCGACAGGCCCATGATCTTCAGCTGGCCGCGCATCGTCGCGATGTTCTGGTAGGTCCAGTCGCGCGGGTGGACCTTGTTCTGCATGGCGGCGTTTTCGGCCGGCATGCCGAAGGCGTCCCAGCCCATCGGATGCAGCACGTTGAAGCCGCGCGCCCGCTTGTAGCGGGCCACGACATCGCCCATGGCGTAGTTGCGCACGTGGCCCATGTGGATGCGCCCCGACGGATAGGGGAACATCTCGAGCACGTAATACTTCGGCCGGGGATCCTCGTTGCGGGTGGCAAAAACCTTCGCCTCGTCCCAGACCTTCTGCCAGCGGCTTTCCGCTTCGCGGGCGTTATAGCGCTCCGTCGCCATGATCTCGTGTGCTTCGCTCGTTTCAGTGAAAAGAAATGATGTGGCGCGACTGTCACCAGAAATCGCCGGCCCGGTCAACCTGCAAGGGCGGCCCCGCGCGCCTCTCCCCTCCAGGACTTGCATTCGCGCCGCGCCCGTCGCATGTCCATGGCAGGAACCCGAACGCCAAAGCACGAAGAGGCAGCACGATGTCCCCGCACGCCGCAGAACCGACCCGAACGGATGCCGCCGGCCGGATCGCCGGGATCCGCGACCGGATCGCGGCCGCCGAGCAGGATGGCGCGCGCGAGGCAGGCTCCGTGACGCTGATCGCCGTCAGCAAGACCTTCGACGCAGATGCCATCCGCCCGGTGATCGCGGCCGGCCAGCGCGTCTTCGGCGAGAACCGGGTGCAGGAGGCGCAAGGCAAGTGGCCGGCGCTGCGCGCGGAATTTCCCGATATCGAGCTGCACCTGATCGGGCCGCTCCAGTCGAACAAGGCGAAGGATGCCGTCGCCCTGTTCGACGTGATCCACACGCTCGACCGTGAGAAGATCGCCCGCGCGCTGGCCGCCGAGTGCGCCGAGCAGCAGCGGCAGTTGCGGTTCTTCATCCAGGTGAACACCGGCGAGGAGCCGCAAAAGGCCGGCATCGCCCCTCGCGAGACCGACGATTTCGTCGCCTTCTGCCGGGATGAGCTGCACCTCCCGCTGCTCGGCCTGATGTGCATTCCCCCGGTCGACGATACGCCGGGACCGCATTTCGCGCTGCTGCGCAAGATCGCGGAGCGCAACGGCCTTTCCGGCCTGTCGATGGGCATGTCCTCGGACTTCGAAAGCGCCGTGCGCGTCGGCGCCACCCATGTGCGCGTCGGCTCGGCGATCTTCGGCTCGCGCGACTACCCGTGAGCCGGCCTGCCGCGCATGCGGCGTTTTGCGCGGGCATGCCGCGCTTGCGGCGTTTTGCAAGGGAATGCGCCAGCTCCCTTGACTTTCGGCGGCGTTTGCGCCTATTTCCCCGTCAACTCCGAAAGAGTGACGACAGTACGATCCGCCGCCCGGGACCCGCAAAGGTATAAAGAGATCCCGGAGGTTCACACCCGACAGCGCGATGCGCCCTCGGGTGCCACACCGCTTTGCGGATCGCGCTCCGTCCCGCACGGGGGACACGGAAGCAGCGACAGCCGCTGCCTCGAAAGGGTTTAAGGAGACGGCATGTTCGAAAGTCTGTCAGATCGCCTCAGTGGCATTCTCGACAAGCTGACGCGGCGCGGTGCGCTGTCGGAGGCCGATGTCTCCGAGGCGCTGCGCGAGGTCCGGCGTGCCCTGATCGAGGCGGACGTCGCGCTGCCCGTGGTCAAGTCGTTCACCGACAAGGTGCGGGCCCGGGCCATCGGCCAGGAAGTCCTCAAGTCGGTCACGCCGGGCCAGCAGGTCGTCAAGATCGTCCACGACCAGCTCGTCGAGATGCTGGGCGGCGCCGGCGAGCCGATCGACCTCAACGCGGCCGCGCCTTTCGCCATCATGATGGTCGGCCTGCAGGGCTCGGGCAAGACCACCTCGACCGCCAAGATCGCCCTGCGGCTGACGAAGAACGAGCGCCGCAAGGTGTTGATGGCCTCGCTCGACACCCGCCGCCCGGCGGCGCAGGAGCAGCTGAAGGTCCTCGGCGAGCAGACCGGCATCGACACGCTGCCGATCGTCGCCGGCCAGACGCCGGTGCAGATCGCCTCGCGCGCCATGACCGCGGCGCGGCTCGGCGGCTACGACATCGTCATGCTCGACACCGCCGGCCGCACGCATATCGACGAGCCGCTGATGGTCGAGATGGCCGAGATCAAGGCGGCTGCCGATCCGCACGAGATCCTGCTCGTCGCCGACAGCCTGACCGGTCAGGACGCCGTCAATCTCGCGACCTCCTTCGACGAGCGCGTCGGCATCACCGGCATCGTGCTGACCCGCATGGACGGCGACGGCCGCGGCGGCGCGGCCCTGTCCATGCGCGCGGTCACCGGCAAGCCGGTCAAGCTGGTCGGCACCGGCGAGAAGTCCGACGCGCTGGAGGAATTCCACCCGGCGCGCATCGCCGACCGCATTCTCGGCATGGGCGACATCGTGTCGCTGGTGGAGAAGGCGGCCCGCGAGCTCGACCAGGAAAAGGCGGCCAAGATGGCCGCCCGCATGCAGAAGGGCAATTTCGACCTCGAGGACCTTGCCGAGCAGCTTCGCCAGATGGAGAAGCTCGGCGGCATGTCCGGGATCATGGGCATGATGCCCGGCGTCGGAAAGATGAAGAAGCAGCTCGATGCGGCCAATATCGACGACCGCGTGATCAAGCGCCAGGTCGCGATCATCCAGTCGATGACCCCGCAGGAGCGCCGCAAGCCCGACCTTCTCAAGGCCAGCCGCAAGAAGCGCATCGCCACCGGCTCCGGCGTCGACGTCGCCGATGTCAACAAGCTGCTGAAGATGCACCGGCAGATGGCCGACATGATGAAGCAGATGGGCAAGGGCAAGGGGCTGCTCGGCAAGATGATGGGCGGCATGGGCATGCCCGGCGGCGGCATGCCGAACATCGACCCGAAGGAACTGGAGCGCATGGCCCAGTCCGGTCAGCTGCCCGGACAGCTTCCGGGTCAGATGCCGAGCCTGCCCGGCGGGCTTGGCGGTTTGGGTGGCCTGGGCGGCCTCGGCGGACTGGGCGGGGCAAAGCTGCCCGGCGGTCTCGGCGGCCTTCCGGGTCTGGGACGGGGGAAGAAGAAATGACCGACAGCGCCGAGGAGATCCTTGCGCCGGCGTCCGCCGCGATGGACGAGCTGCTGCGCCTGCGCGGCTCCATCGACAACATCGACGCCGCACTCGTTCACATGCTTGCGGAGCGCTTCAAGTGCACGCAGAAGGTCGGCCTGCTCAAGGCCACCCACAGTCTTCCGCCCGCCGATCCGGCGCGCGAGGAACGGCAGATCGCGCGGCTGCGCGCGCTTGCCCGGGACGCCAATCTCGATCCCGATTTCGCGGAAAAGTTCCTGAACTTCATCGTCAAGGAAGTGATCCGTCACCACGAAGCCATTCGCCGCTGATCCCGGCGTCGCACTGAAGTACTAAAGGAGACTACCATGGCCCTGAAAATTCGTCTTGCCCGCGGCGGCGCCAAGAAGCGTCCGTTCTACCGCATCGTCGTTGCCGACGTCCGCTCGCCGCGCGACGGCCGCTTCATCGAGAAGGTCGGCCTCTACAACCCGATGCTGCCGAAGGACCATGCCGACCGCATCGTCCTCGACATGGAGCGCATCCAGCACTGGATGAGCCATGGCGCCCTGCCGACCGACCGCGTCCTGCGTTTCCTCGACGCGGCCGGCGTGATGAGCCGCGAAGCCCGCAGCAACCCGAAGAAGGCCGAGCCGGGCACCAAGGCCAAGGAGCGCGCCGAGGCCAAGCGTCAGGCAGCCGAAGAGGCCGCTGCGGCCGCAGCCGAGGCGGCTGGCGGCGGCGAGGAAGCTGCTGCCGAGTAATCGGCGCGCTGCCTTCATGCACCTTCAGGACCCGCGCCGCATCGGTGCGGGTCCGCCGGGCCCTCCGCTAGGGACGGGTTTCGGCACGAGGTCCGCGCACCCTTTCCGGGTCCGGCCTCGGCGCATACGTATCGGGGACATCCGCCCCGCCTCCCCCGCCAGGAGCACTGCCGCGTGAGCGAGGACCGCATTCTCATTGCCCGCATCGGCGCCGCCCACGGCGTGCGCGGCGAGGTTCGCGTCAAGCCCTTCGGCGACGACCCCCTCTCCTTCTGCGACTACGGCCCGCTGGAAACCGCCGACGGCAAGCGCCGGCTGGTGGTCAAGTCCGCGCGCCTGCAGAAGGCGATGGTCGTCACCCGTTTCGAAGGCATCGACGACCGCAATGCCGCCGAGGCGCTGAACGGCCTCGACCTCTACATCCCGCGCGATGCCCTGCCCGAGCTGGATGACGAGGACGAGTTCTACCACACCGATCTTCTCGGCCTCGAAGCCGTCTCGCCGGACGGCGAGACCCTCGGCAAGATCGTCGCCCTGCCCGATTTCGGCGCCGGCACGCTGGTGGAAATCCGCCCGGAAGGCGCGGCGTCCTTCTACGTCCCCTTCACCCGCGAGGCGGTACCGGAGATCGACCTGGCCGCCGGCAAGGTGCTCATCGTCGTGCCCGAAAGCACCGACGCCGAACCTCAGGACGACGAGCCTCAGGACGGCGAGGAGCGGGACCCGCGCGCGGACGACGACGGCGCGGCCGGCTGAGCCAGCGGCGCATCAGTGGCCTCGTCGTCTTCCCGGACCGGGGGTCCGCCGGACAGGGCGGCCCGCACCTCGAGGCGCAGCAGCATGATCGCCGCGACCACCAGGGTCACGCCGAGCATGTTGGCCGCGATGTCGCCCAGCGAGAACTCGCGGTGGGGCACGAGCGCCTGAACGAGTTCGGCCGTCAGGCCCAGCCCCGCGGCGATGCCGGCGGAGATGCGCAAGCGGCAGCAGAAGAAGGCGTGGATCGACAGCGTCAGCAGGCCGAAGAAGACAAGATGCTGCAGCTTGTCGAAAGGGTGATCCATCCCCGGATTGTAGATGAAGCCGGCGACGATCCCGTAGGCGACGAGCACGCAGAGCGGCCAGACGCGGGCCGCCGACAGGTCGAGATAGTGCCGCTGCACCAGGGCGCGGACGAATTCGGCAAGGCGGGCAACCGGCTGCAGCATGAAGATCTCCGGGGATCGGCCTTCCTTGCTACACGGGAAAGCCTTAAGCGGGGGTTGCGAGAGACATCCGAAAGGCCGACGGCCTGCCGATCCAGGGAGTATGCGATGACGTTCCGGGCGTCGATCCTCAGCCTTTATCCGGAAATGTTCCCCGGCCCCCTCGGCACCTCGCTGGCCGGCCGGGCGCTGGAGCGCGGCGATTGGGATCTGGAGCTCCACCAGATCCGCGACCATGCCACGGATCGCCACCGTTCTGTCGACGACACGCCCGCCGGGGGCGGCGCCGGCATGGTCCTGCGCGCCGATATCCTGGCCCTTGCCATCGATGCGGCAAGCCCCGCCGGCGACACGAGACCGCGCCTCTTGATGAGCCCGCGCGGCCGCCCGCTCGACCAGGCGCGGGTCCGCGAGCTGGCGCAAGGGCCCGGCGCGGTGATCGTCTGCGGCCGGTTCGAGGGCATCGACCAGCGGGTGATCGAGGCGCGGGACCTCGAGGAAGTCTCGATCGGCGACTATATCCTGTCCGGCGGAGAGCTGGCCGCCATGGTCCTGCTCGACGCGGTCGTCCGCCTGCTGCCCGGCGTCATGGGCAATGCCGAGAGCGGCGCCCTGGAAAGCTTCGAGACCGGCTTGCTGGAGCATCCGCACTATACGCGGCCGCGCGAGTTCGAGGGACGCGCCATCCCCGACGTCCTGACCTCCGGCGACCATGCCCGCATCGACCGGTGGCGGCGCGAGGAGGCCGAACGGCTGACCCGCGAGCGTCGGCCCGACCTGTGGCAGCGCCTCAACGACGACTAGGGCGCAGGTTTCTGCGCCGAACGGGCGCAAAAGGGCATGACAAACGCGGCGAGTTGCGCTAGACAGCGGCCACTCGGGCGCCTGCCGGCGCGAGCCGTGCCGTTTGTCGTTTGCCTTTGCCCCGACAGGGCGCAAAGACAGGGATACGAACGGCGGCCGTCTCGCAAGCAGGAAGACTCGAACCGAATTCCGCGGCCGGATGCGTCCGGCCAGGCCAAAAACGCGGTGAATTCGCCCCTACGGCTCGACCGTCAGCGGACGCTCTGACCGACACGAACCAAAAGGTAGTGCCATGAACATCATCGAACAGCTCAACGCCGAGGAAATGGCGAAGGTCGAAGCCCAGCGCAAGCTGCCGAGCTTCTCTCCCGGCGACACGATCCGCGTGAACGTGCGCGTGACGGAAGGCAACCGGACCCGTACCCAGGCCTATGAGGGCGTGTGCATCGCCCGTTCCGGCGGCGGCATCAACGAGAGCTTCACCGTCCGCAAGATCTCCTACGGCGAAGGCGTGGAGCGCGTGTTCCCGATCTTCTCGCCGATGCTCGAGGGCGTCGAGGTCGTGCGCCGCGGTAAAGTCCGTCGCGCCAAGCTCTATTACCTGCGCGGCCGTCGCGGCAAGTCCGCCCGTATCGTCGAGGCGACCAACGTTCGCGCTCGCCGCCTGAACGACGAGATCAAGGCCGACGTCGCCGCCGCCAAGGCCGCGAAGGAAGCCGAGCAGCAGGCTGCCGCTGCCAGCCAGAGCGCCGAATAAGACATCGAATCTGGACAAGGGTCCGGCGCGGCACCGCATGCCCGCCGTTCCCCCCAAAAGAAAAGCCCCGGCCATCTGGCCGGGGCTTTTTCGTGTCCGGATACGGCTCTTGGCGAGAGCCTGCCCTACTCGATCCGCCGCAGATGCGCGCGCACCGCAAGACGCGAGGTTGCCGCCGTCAGCACCGTGACCAGGAAGATGATGGCCAGCACGCCGAGATAGCCGCCGACGCCCACCGACACCCCGCCGAACATGTCCATGGAGCGTGCAAGGCCCTGCAGGCCGGTGCGCTCGTCGGCCAGGAAGCCGAGGACGAGGAAGACGAGAATGGCGGCGACCCCGCCCGCGAGCCCGCCCTGCAGGCCCAGCAGCAGGAAGTGGCGCTGGAATTCGCGGGCGACGAAACTGTCCTCGGCGCCGACGAAATGCAGCACCTCGACCACGTCGCGATTGCCGGCCATCGCCGCCCGCGTCGCGAAGACGACGGACAGGACCATCGACCCCAGCACCAGCAGCAGCACGGCGATGCCACCCAGCACCACCGCATTGGCCATGGCTGCCAGCCGGCTGGTCCACAGGCTGTGATCGTCGACGCTGGCCCGGCTCACCTCGGCGCTGATGACCGCGCGCAAGCCGGGAAGATCGAACGCGGACGGATCCGACACCTGCACCTGGATCAGGCGCGGCACCGGCAGGCTCTCCAGCTCCAGCCCCGCGCCCAGCCAGGGCTGCAGCAGCTCCCGCGTTTCCTGGTCGGAGAGAGCCCGGACCGTTCCGACACCGGCCTGCGCCCTGGCCGCCGCCGTTGCCTTCTCGATCTCGCGCAGCATGTCGACCCCTTCCGCCGGGCGGATCTGGATCGTCACCTCGCGCAGCAGGTCGTTGGACCAGGCGCTTGCCGCCTCGTGGATGATGGTCACCCCGCCCACCGTCAGGCAGGCAAGGAAGCTCATGATCGCCACCACCAGCGTCAGCGCACGCCCGGCAACCGCCTGCGGCGGGACGATCGGCGCGGAGGGACGCAGCTCGTCCGGCGTGCCGCGCTTGCGGGTCTTCGCGCCGGCCTTGGGGCGGCGGGAGGCGGCCGGACGGCTGCCGGCCGGGCGGGGACGGCGCCCGTCTCCGGCGCCCGCGCCCTGGCCTGCCGTTGGTGTCCTGTCGTCGTCAGTCATGGATCTGCAACCGCCCCTCGCCCAGTTCCATGCGCCGCGCATCGACCTGCTCCATCAGCGCAAGATCGTGGGTGGCGATCACCACGGAGGTGCCGAGCCGGTTCAGCTCGATGAAAAGGCGCAGCAGGCGCCGCGCCAGCGGCGGGTCGACATTGCCCGTCGGCTCGTCCGCCAGAAGCAGTTCGGGCCGGGTGATCAGCGCCCTTGCAATGGCCGCGCGCTGCTTTTCGCCGCCGGAAAGGACCGGCGGCAGCACATGCATGCGCTCGCCCAGCCCCACCCATTTCAGCAGTTCCACCACGTCGGAGCGGTACTGGCTCTCCTCCTGGCCGATGACGCGCAGCGGCAGGGCGACATTCTCGTAAGTGGTCAGATGCTCCAGCAGGCGAAAGTCCTGGAACACGATGCCGATGCGCCGGCGCAGCGCCGGGATCTGGCTCTTCTTCAGCGCCGATGTGTCCTTGCCGAAGGCACGGATCAGGCCGCGCGTCGGCGTCAAGGACAGGAACAGCAGGCGCATCAGGCTGGTCTTGCCCGCACCGGACGGCCCGGTGAGGAACTGGAACGACTGCGGCCTGATCTCGAAGGTCAGGTCGCGCAGGACTTCCGGCCCCATGCCGTAGCGCAGACCGACATTTTCGAATCGGATCACGGAAACCTCTCGTTAACACGTTGGCCGGACACTATCGCTTTGGCATTAACGCTTCATTAACGATATCCGGGCGTCATGGGGTCGAAAACTCCGGCAAGCGTCCGGCGGGGCAAAACATCGTCCCGCTGTTTGCGGCGTGTTTACGGTCTCGGGCCGACACTGTCCGTCTCGCGAACCGGCTTCACCGGATGTCGACCATGCCTTTCCGGCCGGTATTTGTGGGCAAGACGAGGCCGCTTCCACAATGAAGATAACCTGTCCGGATTGCGCAACCGCCTATCGGGTCAGCCCTGCGGCTCTCGGGCCGGAAGGCCGCGACGTGAAATGCGCGCGCTGCGGCACCCGCTGGCATGCCCTTCCCACCCCGGACACCGCCTCCATCGAGACGGAACTGCCCGACCGTGCCGAGGCGGCGGAGGGCGAGACCGTCCGCGCCAAGGCCGCGGCGATGGCCGAAGCCGGCGAGGCAGGCAGCATCGATCCTGCCGACGAATGGGAAGCCGCCCTGTCCGCCGCCGATGAAAACGGCGACGACAGCAGCGACGGCGACGAACAGGGCGACGGCGAGGCCGGCACAGCGGAAGAGGACGAGGGCGAGGACGTCTTCTCCTCCATGCTCGATGCGGACGAGACGTCGACGGATGACGCCGACGGCCTTGCCGACGAGGACGCAGCCGCGGGCAGCGCGCCCTCCTCGCTGCCGGTAGCGGCCGATGCCATGGCTGCCGGCGAGGCCGAGGCCGCCGCTGCCAAGACGGTCGATATCGAGAGCCTTGCCCGCAAGCCGAAGATCCATGTGAAGCCGCGCTCCAGCGAACCGATCCTGCGGCGGGTCCTGTCCGCGGCCGGCCAGCAGGCGCGCCGCGTGCGCCCGCGCCGGGTGGTCGGCATGATGATGTTCTTCGGCGCCGTCGCCCTGTGCGCACTGGCCGTGACCTTCCGCACGCCCATCGTGGCGCGCATGCCCGATCTTGCGGGCCTGTTCCAGCTGGCGGGTCTTCATGTCAACCTGCGCGGCCTTGAGTTTCGCGACCTGCGTACCTTCCGGGAGATCGAGGACGGCTCGATCGTGCTGGTGATCGAGGGCACGATCGCCAATGTCGAGAAGCAGCCGATGCCCGTGCCCGCCATCCGCCTGGCCCTGCGCAGCGAGGATGCGCAGGAAATCTACGCCTGGACCATGGAACCGCGCTTGCGCCGGCTCGATGTCGGTGGCACGACGCGGTTTCGCACCCGCCTGTCGGCTCCGCCCGACCTGGCGGCGGACATCCAGGTGCGCTTCGTGGAGCGCGAACAACGGCAGGCCAGGCTGAAATGAACGACAGCGTCGACATCCGCACCCTTTACGACGAGGCGGCCATCGCGGTCCGTGTCGAGGAGATCGCCCGCGAGATCGCGGCCTCCCGGCCGCAGCGACTGCTGGTCGTCGCCGTGCTGAAGGGCAGCTTCATGTTCGCCGCCGACCTCGTGCGCGCCATGCACCGGGCAGGTCTTGCCCCGGAGATGGAGTTTATCCATCTGTCCAGTTATGGCGCGGGCACGGAGTCAAGGGAAATCCGCGTCCTGCGCGATGTGGAGAGCGATGTGGCCGGCCGGGATGTGATTCTCGTGGATGACATACTGGAAAGCGGGCGCACGCTGGCTTTTGCGCGAGACCGACTCATCGAGCGTGGCGCAGGCTCAGTGCGCATCGCCGCCTTGCTCGACAAGCCGATGCGCCGCAAAACCGCCATTTCTGCGGATTATGTCGGGTTCGAGTGTCCCGACAAGTTCGTGGTCGGTTACGGGATGGACATGGGCCACAAGTGGCGCCAGCTCCCGTTCATCGGTCACGTCGTCCAGGACGCCCCGGCCTAGCGCCGCTGCTTGAAGAACGGAGAGGGACATGGCCCGCATTCTGATCGCCGAAGACGACGACGCCGTTCGCAGCTTCGTCAAGCGCGCGCTGGAGCTCGACGGCCATGCCGTCATCGCCCAGGAAGACGGCGCGGCGGCGGCCGAAACGCTGGCGAAGGAAAAGGGCGCGTTCGACCTCATCCTGTCGGACATCAAGATGCCGGTGATGGACGGCATCGCCTTCGCCCTGATCGCCGCGCGCGACCACCCCGAAATCCCGATCCTCTTGATGACCGGTTTCGCCGACCAGCGCGAGCGCGCCAACGGGCTCGACGCGCTGATCCACGACGTGGTGACCAAGCCGTTCTCGCTCGCCGAGATCCGCCGTGCGGTCAGCGATGCCCTGCTCGGCATCTGCCGCGAGGAAACCCGCCGCTACGCCTGACCGCGTGGCGGCCTCGCCTCCCTCCTCCCGAGATCGACAGCCTGACATGCAACGGGCCCGCGCCTGTTCCGCGCGAGCCCGAAATCGCATGTGCGCGCCCGGCAGGCGCGGCAAGCATCAATACCGGCGCAGCAGCCGCTCCAGATAATCCAGCTCCAGCATCGGCCGGCTCGGGTCCGAGAAGCGTCGGCGCAGCTCTTCCAGGATGCGGCGCGCACGCTGCACGTCGATCTCGTCCGGCACGCGCACCCGGTCGCCGAAGTCCGGCCCTTCCGTGCGGCGCGGCCTCCCCAGCGGGTCCTCGTCCATCGGGCTGCCCTGGCGGCCGGCCATCCCCGGCCCCTCGCCCTGCCCCTGTCCCTGGCCGAACATCTGCTCCGCCATGCCCTGCGCACCGCGGCGCAGCGCGTCGAGCGCATTGCCCTGCTGGCCGACGGCATCGCCCGGCTGGCCCTGGCCGAGGCTGTCGCGGGCATTGCCCATCTCCTCGCCGGCCCGGCCCAGCTCCTCGTTCGACGGCACGCCGTTGCGGGCCATCTGGTCGAGCAGCTGCTGCAGCCGCTCGCCGAGCTGGCCCTGCCCTTCCTGCAGCTGCCGCAGGGCCTCGGCCAGCTCTTCCGGCGTCATCTGCCCCTGCTGGCCCTGTTGTCCCTGTTGGCCTTGCTGACCCTGTTGCTGCTGGCCCTGGTCGAATCGGTTGGTCTGGTCCATCAGCTCCTGCTGCCGCTGGATCATCTGGCCGAGCTCGTTCAGCGCCTGCATCATCTCCTGGGTCATGCCGTCGGGCATCTGCTGCGGGCGGCCCGCCTGCAGGTTCTCCAGCATCCGCTGCATCTGGGCGAGCAGTTCCCGCGCCGCATCGCGCGAGCCGTTGCGCGCCAGTTCCTCGATCCGCGACAGCATCTCATCGAGGTCCTGCGGCCGCAGGTTCTGCGCGTTCGGGTCCATCGGCTGCATGGCCTGCGGGTTCTGCCGCATCTGCTCGGCCAGGGCCTGCATGTATTCGTTGAGCGCCTGGCGCAGCTCCTCGGTCAGCCGGGCGATCTCCTCGTCGGAGGCCCCATCCTCCAGCGCGCGGCGCAAGGCCTCCTGCGCATCGCGAAGCGCCCGCTCGGCCGCCGACAGGTCGCCGTCCTCGATGTTCAGCGCCAGCTCCCACAACAGGTCGACCACCTCGCGCAGCTCGTCGTCCGACTGCGCGGCGACAAGCTGTCCGCGGGCGAAGCGCATGCCGAGATAGGTCCGCACCTTCTCGCCGAACACCTCCGGCGCCAGCATCAGGCCGTCCATCGCATCCAGCACGCGCACCTGGGAATTGGCATCGAGCGCCAGCTCCCGGCGCTGCTCGACCACGGCCCGGGCCAGCGGCTTGGCGAAGCGGCGCTGCGGCAGGGTGAAGCGATGCGGCTGCGAATAGCCGGTCTGGCCGGCATGATCGGTGGCGCTCAGCACCAGCTCGACCTCGGATCCCGCCCAGGGGTGGCTCGTCAGGTCGCGGATCGTCTCGCCGGTCCCGGTGCGCCGCTCGCCGCTCGCCGGCGACAGGGGAAAGCTCGGTGCCTCGACCAGCGGGCGGATCTCAGCGCCGCTGTCCTGGTTGAGGCGCTGCGCCGGGCGGATGTCGGCGCGCGCGCCGACAATGCCGTAATCGTCCTGCATCAGATAGGTCAGCTTGAGCGCCCCGCTCAGCTGCTCTTCCGGGTCGTCGAGCAGGCGGATGGTCGGAGCCTCGTCCGGCTCCACCACCACCTGCCAGGCATGCAGCAGATTGTCTCCGCCGCGGATTTCCAGGGTCGCGGACGCCTCCAGCCGGCTGCGCAGTCCGTCGCCCGCGGTGTTTGCGGCCACGCGCGGCGCCGCAACTTCGCCCTCGCCGTCCGCCGCCGCAGGCGGGGCGGCCAGGTTCACGGCACCCTCGGGCGAGACCAGCAACACGGCAAGATCGTCGACGCCCTGTGCGCGGACGATCACCTCGCTGCCCTCCGGCACGCTGATCGCCTTGCCGGGCTCGCGCAGCTCCGCCGTCGCCCCGGTCAGGAACACCGGCGCGCGGCCCGTATAGACCGGCGGCGTGATCCAGGCATCGATGCGGGCGGGAATTGCGGCGACCTGCGGCCCCGCCCCCGCGACGGGCGACAGGCGCGACAAGTGGCTGCCCTCGGCGACGAAATAGCCGACCAGCAGCAGCATCACCGCCAGCACGCGCAAGGCGAAGGGATCGCGGCGGAAGGCCTGCGGGCTCGGCAGGTCCGTGCGCACGCTGGCAAGCGCCGCGCTGGCGCGCCGGCGATGCACGTCCCACATCGCCCGCGTCTCGGCGCTCTCGCTACCCTCGAACAGCCGGTCGTCCAGCGTCGCCAGCGGCCGGTGGCTGAGGCCGGACACCCGCTCGATGCGCGACAGCGCCTCCGCCCGGCCGGGCAGGCGCAGACGAAGGAGAGGCAGCGCCGCCCGCACGGCCAGGGCGAGGAAGCCGAGCGCTGCGATCACCGACAGCCATGTGGGCTGCAGCGACCACAGGCCGAGCCAGGACAGGCCGACATAAAGGGCAAGGATGATGAGGACGGATTGCAGGAGCGGCCAGGCCTGCTCCCAAAGAAGTGATAGGCGCGTCTGCAGGACCGCGCGCTCCAGGCGCGCCCGCGCGGCAGCCACGTCGCTGCCCGAGCGGGCAGCGTCTCCCCCGGCGCCTTGTCCGGAGCCGGCAGGTTTCCTCGCGTCTGTCACTGTCTGCCTCCGCGGCCCGACCCTTGGGTCACACGCCCCCCGCACTCAGGAAGGGTGGGGCGTTTTGCCCGCTTTGGCAAGGCCGGGCCGGGCAAAGGTGTCCGGCCGGCCGTTTCCTTCGCGCTGGCTATCGCCCCGGCTCAGTCCTCGTCGAGCCAGGACGGCAACCGGTCGAGCCCCAGCAGCTCCTCGTAGGTCGGACGCGGACGCACCACCGCGTGGCGCCCCTCCTTCACCAGCACCTCGGGAACCAGCAGGCGGCTGTTATAGGTGCAGGCCTGCACCGCGCCATAGGCGCCTGCCGAGTGCACGGCGAGCAGGTCGCCCGGCTCCACCGCCGGCATGTCGCGGTCCTGGCCGAGATAGTCGCCGGTTTCGCAGACCGGGCCGACCACATCCGCCTTGATCCGCGGATGGTCGGGCGCCGGGCGCACCACCGGCCGGATCTCGTGATACGCCTCGTAGAGCGTCGGGCGGATCAGGTCATTCATCGCCGCATCGACGACGACGAAGGTCTTCGCCGCGCCCTGCTTCACATAGATGACCCGGGTGACGAGGATGCCGGCATTGCCGGCGATCATCCGCCCCGGCTCGAAGATCACCTTGCAGTCGAGATGCTCGACATGCCGGCGCACGACCTGGGCATAGGCCTCCGGATGCGGCGGCGGCTCGTTGTTGTCATGATAGGGAATGCCGAGACCGCCGCCGAGATCGACATGATCGATGCTGTGGCCGTCGGAGCGCAGGTCCGCGATCAGCCCGCCGAGCCGCGAGAAGGCCGCGTCGAACGGCTCCAGCTCGGTGATCTGCGAGCCGATATGCATGTCGATGCCCGAGACCTGGATGCCCGGCAGGGCCGCCGCATGGGCATAGACCTCGCGCGCCCGGCCCCAGGGAATGCCGAACTTGTTTTCGGCCTTGCCCGTGGCAATCTTGGCGTGGGTGCGCGCGTCGACGTCCGGATTGATGCGGATCGAGACGCGGGCGGTCTTGCCCTTCTGCACGGCGATCTGCGACAGCTGCACCAGCTCCGGCTCGCTCTCCACGTTGAAGCACAAGATGTCCTCGTCGAGCGCGTAGGCCTGCTCCTGCGCGGTCTTGCCGACGCCGGAGAACATGATGCGCTCGCCGGGCACGCCCGCCGCCCGCGCGCGCCGCAGCTCGCCTTCCGAGACCACGTCCATGCCCGCGCCGAGCCGCGCCAGCGTCGACAGCACGGCCTGGTTGGAATTCGCCTTCATCGCGTAGCAGACGAGCGTCGGGATGCCGGCGAAGGCGTCCTTGAACACCTTGTAGTGCCGCTCCAGCGTCGCGGTGGAATAGCAGTAGAACGGGGTCCCGACCTCGGCGGCGATCGTCTCCAGCGAGACGTCCTCGGCGAAGAGCCGGTCATCGACATAGTGGAAGTGGTGCAAGGCCGTATCCTGACCGTGGGTGCGGGCGGGGGAACCGCCCCTTCAGCCGGCGGAAACCCGCAACGGCTCAGATGATGCTGTCGAGAAGGAAGGGCCGGTCCGGTTTGGCCGGCGCCGGTGCGGCGGCCGGAGCCGGCTCGCCCGGTGCTGCAAGCGCGGGATCGACGTCACCCGGGCGGTCGAGCGCGCCCCGACGGCCGCAGCCGGCGAGCGTCAGCGCCAGCACGGCCACGATCAGCACGCCGCCATTCAGGACCCGAGACATGCCAGCTTTCGCCATTTCTGAGCGCCGCTCCCGTAAAAAGCCCGTCCGAAGCGGGCCGGCATGGCCGGCCCCTGCCGTTTCCTCGCATGCGGCGGCGTCCGCCGCAAGCCCCTCGCCGGCCCTGCCGGCGGCAAGTCACCTGCCCCGCCCTGCCGGCGAGGACAACAAGCGTCAGCGCCGCGCCGCCTCGCGCTCCAGCACCTTCAGCCAGCGCTTGGCCTGCTTGCGGACATTGGCCGGTGCCGTGCCGCCATAGCTGGTGCGCGAGCGCACCGACTTGTCGACCGACAGCACGGTGAAGATGTCCTCGGTGATGCGCGGCTCGATCGCCTGCAGGTCTTCCAGCGGCAGCCGGTGCAGCTGCACCCCGCGCTCCACGGCAAGGCCCACGGCGCGCCCGGTGACGTGATGCGCCTCGCGGAACGGCATGCCGATCACCCGCACCAGCCAGTCGGCGAGATCCGTCGCGGTGGAATAGCCCGAGCCGGCGGCGGCCTTCATCGTCTTGGTGTTGGCGGTCAGGTCGCGCACCATGCCGGTCATCGCGGCCAGCGCCAGCGACAGGCTCGGCAACCCGTCGAAGGCCTGTTCCTTGTCTTCCTGCATGTCCTTCGAATAGGCCAGCGGCAGGCCCTTCATCATCACCAGCAGCGCCGTCAGCGAGCCGTAGATGCGGCCCGTCTTGGCGCGCACCAGCTCGGCCGCGTCGGGGTTCTTCTTCTGCGGCATGATCGAGGAGCCGGTCGAGAAGCGGTCGGACAGGGTGACGAAGGCGAACTGCGCCGAGCACCAGATCACGATCTCCTCGGCGAGCCGCGACAGGTGCATGGCGCAGATCGAGGCCGCACCCAGCGCCTCGATGATGAAGTCGCGGTCGGACACCGCGTCGAGCGAATTGGCCGTCGGCCGGTCGAAGCCGAGCGCTGCCGCCGTCATCTCCCGGTCGATGGGGAAGGACGTGCCGGCCAGCGCGGCCGAGCCGAGCGGGCACTCGTTCATCCGCTTGCGGGCATCGCGCATGCGCGAGCGGTCGCGGGCGAACATCTCCACATAGGCCATCAGGTGGTGGCCGAAGGTCACCGGCTGGGCCGACTGCAGGTGGGTGAAGCCCGGCATGACGTCGCCGGCATGGGCGAGCGCGCGCTCGCTGAGCGCCTGCAGCAGCTCGGTCAGCTGCTCATCGAGCGTATCCAGCGTGTCGCGCACCCAGATGCGGAAGTCGGTGGCGACCTGGTCGTTGCGCGAGCGCGCCGTGTGCAGGCGGCCGGCGGCCGGGCCGATCAGCTCGGCCAGCCGTGCCTCGATGTTCATGTGGATGTCTTCGAGCGCACGCGAGAAGGTGAAATCCCCCGCCTCGATCTCTGACTGGATCGTGTCTAGACCGTGAGCGATCTTGTCGGCATCGTCGGCGGCGACAATTTCGCGCGCCGCAAGCATGCGGACATGAGCCTTCGAACCCTCTATATCCTGCCGGTAGAGCTTGCGATCGTAGTCGATGGAGGCGTTGATCTCCTCCATGATGGCGTCCGGCCCATCCGAGAACCGGCCTCCCCACATGCGATTGCTCATGAACGTGCCTTTCTGGCGCTCCTAAGGAACGGGTAATGGATCGATGACCAACGGAACCAGGCCTCCCCGGCGCACGCTCCTCGTCGGGATCGCCGCCGTGGCCCTGATGGCAGGACTGGCGGGGATATACGTGATCGGCGGGGCCGATGGCAACCGGCAGCAGGCCGGCTCCTGCAGCGCCGCAGCCAGCCTTGCCGCTGAGATCGCCCCGCTCGCCCGCGGCGAGGTGGCGGCCTTCCTTCCGGCGAAGGCGCCCTCGCAGCTCTCCGACCTTGCCTTCAGCAACGATGCCGGCGCACCGCTCACCCTCGCCGACTTCCGCGACAGGGTCGTGCTGGTCAATCTCTGGGCCACCTGGTGCGCGCCCTGCCGCAAGGAAATGCCGGCGCTCGACCAGCTGCAGGCGGAGCTCGGCAGCGACGATTTCGAGGTGGTCGCCGTCAGCGTCGACCAGACCGGCGAGGAAAAGCCGCGCGCCTTCCTGAAGGAAATCGGCGTTTCCAATCTCACCTTCTATGCCGATCCCACCATGAAGATCTTTCAGGACGTGCGCGCGCGGGGCCGGGCGCCGGGCCTGCCGACCACCCTGCTGGTCGACGGCAAGGGCTGCGAGATCGGCGCGCTGATGGGGCCGGCGGAATGGGCCTCGGAAGACGCCAAGGCCCTGGTGCGCGCGGCGATCGAGGCCCAACGCAAGACCGCGTCAAGCGGTTCGGGCAGCTGAAGAGCCGGGCCGAGCGAAACAGAACGACAAAAGCGCCGGGCGGATGCGTCCGGCGCTTTGCGTTTCTCGGCAGGCTTTGAGCGAAAGATCAGGAGCGAAAGATCAGGCGGTGACGTCGAGCTTGCCGCCCACGCCCGCCGGCGTCGGGGCCTTGGCCGCGGAGGCGGCAAGGTCGGCATTCTGCTCGAGCATGGCCGCGAGAGCGGCCGTGGCATCGGCATTCTGCTTCATGAAGGTCGCGGCAAGCTGGTTCTGCGTTTGCGCCTGCGACATGCCCACCATGGTGGCGGCAACACTGGACATGGGAGCCTCCTGGTTCGAGCCTTCCCCATCCCTCGCACGATCAGCGTTAACGACAGGTTAACCCGCCCGTTTCAGGCGCCTGGCGCCGGGTGCCCGCCCGCCTTCAGCGGGTGGGAACCGGCACGTCGCCGCGATAGTCGTAGAAGCCGCGCTGGGTCTTGCGGCCGAGCCAGCCGGCCTCGACATACTTCACCAGCAGCGGGCACGGGCGATACTTGGTGTCGGCAAGGCCCTCGTAAAGCACCTGCATGATCGACAGGCAGGTGTCGAGACCGATGAAGTCGGCCAGCTGCAGCGGGCCCATCGGATGGTTGGCGCCGAGCTTCATCGCCGTGTCGATGGCTTCCACCGAGCCGACGCCCTCGTAGAGCGTGTAGATCGCCTCGTTGATCATCGGCAGCAGGATGCGGTTGACCATGAAGGCCGGGAAATCCTCGGCGACGGCGATGGTCTTGCCCAGCTTGCGGGTGAACACCCGCGCCGCCTCGAAGGTCTCGTCCTCCGTGGCGATGCCGCGCACCAGCTCCACCAGCTCCATCAGGGGAACCGGGTTCATGAAGTGGATGCCGATGAAGCGCTCCGGCCGGTCGGTGGTCGCCGCCAGGCGGGTGATCGAGATCGACGAGGTGTTGGTGGCGAGGATCGCCTCCGGCTTCACCAGCGGACACAGCTGGCTGAAGATCTTGCGCTTGATCTGCTCGTTCTCGACGGCGGACTCGATGATGAGGTCGACCTCGCCGAGCTCGTCCATGCTCTCGGCCGCAACGATGCGGGACAGGGCGGCGGTGCGCTCCTCCTCGCTCAGCTGGCCCTTGGAGACCTGACGGGCCATGTTGCCGTTGATCGAGGCCAGGCCCGACTGGATCCGGTCCCGGGAAATGTCGTTGAGCTGCACGTCAAAGCCGGCCACGGCGCAGACATGGGCAATGCCGCTGCCCATCTGGCCCGAGCCGATCACGCCGACTTTCTTGATCTCGACCACCATCGTCCGTTCCGATTTCGTTTCGGTGCTGCCGGTGTCGGCGCACGCCGGGAAAGTGAGGGGCTATTCATGGCAACTTCGCGAGCCCGCCGCAAGGACCCGCCTGCGCTTTTTCGCAAGGGCGCTGCGGCCTGCATCGGACCACCGCCCGCAACAGCCCTGCAACGGGCCAGAAACAGGCCAAAACGGGCCAAAACGGGGAAGGGCCCGCGCATGGCGGGCCCTTCGAAGCGTCCGGCGCGCGCCGCAGCGCGCGCGCAGTCTCAGCCCTTGGCGGCCTCGACGGCAGCCTTGAACTGCGGCAGCACCTCGAACAGGTCCGCGACGAGGCCGTAGTCGGCGACCTGGAAGATCGGCGCTTCCTCGTCCTTGTTGATCGCCACGATCACCTTGCTGTCCTTCATGCCGGCAAGATGCTGGATGGCGCCCGAGATGCCGCAGGCGATGTAGAGGTCCGGCGCCACGACCTTGCCGGTCTGGCCGACCTGCCAGTCGTTCGGCGCGTAGCCCGCATCGACCGCCGCGCGCGAGGCGCCGACAGCGGCACCCAGGGCATCGGCAACCGGCAGCATCACCTCCTCGAACTTCTCCTTGGAGCCGAGCGCGCGGCCGCCGGAGATGATCACCTTGGCCGAGGTCAGCTCCGGGCGGTCGGACTTCGACAACTCCTGGCCGACGAAGCTGGAGAGGTCGGACTGGGTCGCCGAGATTTCCTCGATCGAGGCCGAGCCGGTCTCTTCGGCGGCAGTGAAGCTCGCCGTCCGCACGGTCACGACCTTCTTGGGATCGGTCGACTTCACCGTCTGGATGGCGTTGCCGGCATAGATCGGGCGTTCGAAGGTCGCCCCGTCGATCACGGCGGTCACGTCGGACAGCTGCATCACGTCGAGCAGCGCGGCGACGCGCGGCAGGATGTTCTTGCCGTTGGCGGTGGCCGGCGCGACGATGGCGTCATAGCCGCCGGCCAGCGACACGATCAGCTCCGACATCGGCTCGGCCAGCTGCTGGGCAAGGCCGTCGCCGTCGGCGAGCAGCACCTTGGCGGCACCGGCGATCTTGGCGGCCTGCTCGGCGGCAGCGCGCGCGCCCTTGCCGGCGACCAGCACATGCACGTCGCCGCCCATGGCGGCAGCGGCGGTCATCGCCTTGTGGGTGGCATCGTTCACGGCATCGTTGCTGTGTTCGGCAACAAGAAGGATGGTCATCTTCAGTGTCTCCCTGTCGGTCCGATCAAAGCACGCCGGCTTCGTTCTTGAGCTTGGCGACAAGCTCGGCCACATCGGCCACCTTGACGCCGGCCTGGCGTGCCGGCGGCTCGACGGTCTTCAGCACTTCGAGGCGCGGAGCCACGTCGACGCCGTAGTCCTCGGGAGACTTCTCGTCGATCGGCTTCTTCTTCGCCTTCATGATGTTCGGCAGCGAGGCGTAGCGCGGCTCGTTGAGGCGCAGGTCCGTCGTGACGATGGCCGGCAGCTTCAGCTTTACCGTCTGCAGGCCGCCGTCGACCTCGCGGGTCACGTCGACCGTGCCTTCACCCAGGTCCACCTTCGAGGCGAAGGTGCCCTGGCTCCAGCCGAGCAGCGCGGCGAGCATCTGTCCGGTCTGGTTGCAGTCGTCATCGATGGCCTGCTTGCCGAGGATGACGAGGCCGGGCTGCTCCTCCTCGACCACCTTCTTCAGTATCTTGGCGACGGCGAGCGGTTCGGTGGTGGCGTCGGTCTTGACCAGGATGCCGCGGTCGGCGCCCATGGCCAGGCCCGTGCGCAGCGTCTCCTGCGCCTGCTGCGGACCGACCGAGACCACGATGATCTCCTCGGCCTTGCCGGCCTCGCGCAGACGGATCGCCTCCTCGACGGCGATCTCGTCAAACGGGTTCATCGACATCTTCACGTTGGCCAGGTCGACACCCGTGCCATCGGCCTTCACACGCACCTTGACGTTGTAGTCGATCACCCGCTTCACGGGCACAAGGATTTTCATGGGTTTTTCAACCTCCCGCTCACGCGACCGCTAGTTTCCGCCGCCGGTCGCCTTTCGTATCCGCAACGTCTCAGGACACCCGGGAACCGCAGCTTTCCGCAGGTTCCTTGTCGTCGGGCCGGGACCGTACTGACGCGCTCGGTGGCTGTCAACGCCACGTAAGGGAAGCAGACTGCCGCAGGACCGGCATGCTCCCTTGCGCTCGCCCCCGGCTACAGGCCCCGGCTATATCCCCCTGTCGAACAGCGGCACGCCGCGCCGGCGCATCGGCACAACCAGCAGCGCCCCGGCGAGCGCGCCGGCGACATGCGCCCACCAGGCCACCTGGTGGTCGCCGAAGCCGAAGGCCATCACCACCTGGAAGCCGATCCACGCGCCCAGCACCCAGGAGGCCGGCAGGCGCAGCGGCAGCCGGCCGAAGGCCAGCACCCAGACCCGCACCTTGGGATGCAGCACCAGATAGGCGCCGATGACCCCGGCCACCGCGCCCGAGGCGCCGATCAAGGGCACCACCGATCCCGGCTCCGTCAGCGCATGGCCGTAGCCGGCGGCCGCTGCGCACAGCAGGTAGAAGACGAGGAAGCGGAAGTGGCCCATCGCATCCTCGACATTGTCGCCGAAGACCCAGAGGAACAGCATGTTGCCGCCCAGATGCATCCAGCTGCCATGCAGGAAGGCATAGGTCACCAGCGCTGCCGGCTCCGGAAACACCGCCAGATGCGGGGCGAGGTCGCGCACGTCGAACAGCACCGCCGGGATCAGCCCGTAGGAGAGGCTCGAGGCCTGCATCGCCGGCTCGGACAGCCCGCCCTGCTGGATCAGGAGGAAGATCGCCACATTGGCGAGGATCAGCCCCCATGTGACAAATTGCCGCCGCACATGCACGAGCGGCTTGTGGTCGTAGAGCGGGATGAACATGGGGCCAGGCGTCCTGTTGTCTGGGGGCAGCTTTCCGGCGGGCCAGGCCCCGCGTCAAGTGCGGCTAAGCACCGTGCCTAGCGGTTCTGCCCCGGCACCCACAGCACGTCGGCCGCGCCCTTGTCGTTCGCCCAGCGCGCGGCGACGAAGAAGAAGTCGGACAGCCGATTCATGTAGACCAGCGCCGGCCGGCTGACGGTCTCGCGCGCGGCCAGCTCCGTCATCAGCCGCTCGGCGCGGCGCGACACGGTGCGGGCAAGATGCAGATGCGCCGCCGCCGGCGAACCGCCCGGCAGCACGAAGGAACGCAGCGGCGACAGGTCCGCGTTGAACCGGTCGATGGCCGCCTCGATGGCTAAGACCTGCGCATCGGTGACGCGCAGCGGCGGATAGGCCGGCGGCTCGTCGCTCTCGGGCGTCGCAAGGTCGGCCCCCAGGTCGAAGAGGTCGTTCTGGATCCGTGCCAGCACGGCATCCAGCTCGGGATGCGCACCCGCCGTTGCCTGGCGCGCCAGCCCGACCACAGAATTCGTCTCGTCGACCGTGCCGTAGGCCTCGACCCGGAGATCGTGCTTCGGCCGCCGCTCGCCGGAGGCCAGCGCCGTGGTGCCGGCATCGCCCGTCTTCGTGTAGATCTTGTTCAGCACCACCATGGGGCGTCCTTTCTGGAAACGGTCTGTCGGTAAAGCGCCTTACGGCCGCGTGCCCGTCAGATAGAGCACCACCATCACGATGACCACGGCAAGGAACTGCAACCCGACGCGCCAGCGCATCAAGGTCTGCGAACGCGACGAAGGCCCGCCGCGCATCATGTTCCACAAGCCCAGCAGCAGCACGACCGCCACCGCCCCGACGGCGAAGGGAATGGTCATGCGCAGGAAGTCGGCCATGGGTAGTCCTTTCTCAGCGATGGCTGCGGCTCGTGCCGGCAGCCTCTATTCCTCGGATCGCGCGGCGCGCGACAGAACCCAGTCGAACCCGCGGGTCGGCAGCAGGCGTTTCAGCCCGGCCATCACGGTGGTCGGCACGGTCACCCGGTAGCGCGCCCGCGGCCGGGGCGCCTCCACCGCATGCACCAGGCGCTTGACCACCGCCCGCGCCGGCAGCTTGAACAGCGACGGTTCACCGCCCCGCATACGGGCAAGGCGCCGCTCGTAGATCTCCCGGTGGGGCGAGACGGCCGCCCCCTCCTCGCCGATCACCCTTTCGAAATTCGCCATCGCGTTCTGCGTGAAGCGGGTGGAGATCGGTCCCGGCTCGATCAGCGAGACTTGGATGCCGGCGCCGGCGAGTTCCAGCCGCAGCGTGTCGCTATAGCCTTCCAGCGCGAACTTGGAGGCATTGTAGGCCCCGCGATAGGGCATGCCCATGAAGCCGAGGATCGACGAGCACTGCACGATGCGCCCGTGCCCCTGCCGGCGCATATGCGGCACCACGGCCCGCGTCAGCGTATGCCAGCCGAAGAAATTCGCCTCGAACAGCCCGCGCAGCGCATCGGAGGGGATGTCCTCCAATGCGCCCGGAATGGCATAGGCCCCGTTGTTGAACAGCGCGTCGAGCCGGCCCGAGGTCCGCTCGAACAGCTCCGCGGCGGCCTCGCCGATGCTCGCCTCGTCCTGGTAGTCGAGGCGGAAGCTCTCGAAGCCCTCGTCCTTCAGCCGGTCCACGTCCTCCTGCCGGCGCGCGGTGGCGAAGACGCGCCAGTCGCGGCCGCGCAGCGTATGGGCGGCTGCGGCTCCGATCCCTGAGGAACAGCCGGTGATCAGGATGATGCGTTGCGGCCGGACATGTTCGGCTGCCTGTGACCCGGCCATGCGTCCGGCCTTCTCCCCGTCCAGTCCCCTGCCCGATACCGTCAGATCGCCTCGCCGACCAGAAGCCGCGGCGAGGGGCCTTCCAGACCCGCCGCCTGGCGGATGAAGAACCGCTTCAGCGAAGGCATGCGGTCGACAAGGCCGAGGCCGACGTCGCGGACCGCGCGCACGACATCCATATCGTTCGAAAAGAGCCGGTTCAAGACGTCGGTCACCACCCCCATGCGGAACGTGTCGAAGCGCCGCCAGCGCTCGTAGCGCTCCAGCACGTCGAGCGCGCCGATGTCCTCGCCGAGCCGGCGTGCCTCCACCAGCACCTCGGCCAGCGCCGCAACGTCCTTGAAACCGAGATTGAGGCCCTGCCCGGCGATCGGGTGGATGCCGTGGGCGGCATCGCCCGCCAGCGCCAGGCGCGGCTGCACGAAGGCGCGCGCCAGCGTCAGGCCGAGCGGGAACGCGTATCGCGGCCCGTCGAGCGAAAGCTTGCCGAGATGGTGTCCGAAGCGCCGCTCCAGCTCCAGCTCGAAGGTGAAGTCGTCGCCCTTGACCAGCCGCTCGGCATCGTCGCGCCGCTCGGTCCACACCAGCGACGAGCGGTTGCCGGTCAGCGGCAGGATGGCGAAGGGGCCGGAAGGCAGGAAGTGCTCCTCGGCGCGGCCCTCATGCGGCCGCTCGTGGGCAACGGTGGTGACGATACCCGACTGGTCGTATTCCCAGCGCACCGTGCCGATACCGGCAAGGTCCCGCAGCTTCGAGCGCACGCCGTCGGCGGCGACCAGCAGCTTCGCCTTGCGCACGGCGCCTGAGGCGAGGCGGATCTCCACCTCCGAGGGCCCGCTGGTGAAGCCGGAGACCGCATCCGGCGCGATCAGCTCCACGCCGAGCTCCTCGGCCCGGTCGGCGAGCACCGCCACCATGTGCCCGTTCGGCACCATATGGGCGAAGGGCTCGCCCGGCTCCACCTCGCCGTCGAAGGTCAGGAACACCGGTCGCACCGCATCGCGCAGGCGCGAATCGGTGACGACCATCTCCATCATCGGCTGGGCGTGCGGCGCGATCTTCGACCATACGCCGAGCCGGTCGAGCATGCGGCTTGCCGCGGCCGCAACCGCCGAGGCGCGCGGATCCTTCGACAGCGCCTCGCGCGGGCGCATGTCCACGACGGCAACGCGGAGGCCGGGATCGGCCTGCTTCAGCGCCACCGCCAGCGAAAGGCCGACATACCCGCCGCCGCCGACCAGAACGTCGAGCTCGTCCATCTGGATGCCCATCCTGTCGCTCCCGTGTTCCTTGCGACCCGCAGGGCATGTGCCCCTGGGTCAGTCTTGACATTGCCGCCCCGCGCCCCGAAGGCTCTCGCACCCTTTCCGTTCATGCGAACAGGTGCCGGATGCGCTCAGCCGTCGACGACCTCCTCTCGATACTCGATCTCGAGCCGCTGGAACACAATCTCTTCCGCGGCATGAGCCCGCAGGTCGGCTGGCAGCGCGTCTTCGGCGGCCAGGTGATCGGCCAGGCGCTGGTCGCCGCCTCGCGCACCGTGCCGCAGGAGCGCAGCGTCCACTCGCTGCACGGCTATTTCCTGCGCCCCGGCGATCCGGCCGTGCCGATCATCTACGAGGTCGACCGTATTCGCGACGGCGGCAGCTTCACCACCCGCCGGGTCGTCGCCATCCAGCACGGCAAGCCGATCTTCTCCGTCGCCGCCTCGTTCCAGACCTTCGAGGACGGGCTCGACCACCAGGCGGTCATGCCCGACGTGCCGATGCCCGAGGACCTGCCCGGCGAGGCGGAGCTGAAGGAAAAGTTCCTCGCCCACGCGCCGGAGGCGGTGCGCCGCTACTGGGAGCGCGACCGGCCCATCGAGCTGCGCCCGGTCGACATGACCCACTATTTCAGCCGCAGCAAGCTGACGCCCTCGCAGAACGTCTGGGTCCGGGCCAGCGCCGCCCTGCCGGACGACCCGCGCATCCATTCCTGCGTGCTCGCCTATGCCTCGGACATGACGCTGCTCGACACCTCGCTCTTCGCCCACGGCACCAGCGTGTTCGATCCCAAGCTCCAGGTCGCAAGCCTCGACCACGCCATGTGGTTCCATCGCCCCTTCCGCGCCGACGAATGGCTGCTCTATGCGGAAGACAGCCCGTCGGCCTCGGGCGGACGCGGTTTCACCCGCGGCTCGCTCTTTTCCCGCGACGGCCAGCTGGTCGCCTCCGTCGCGCAGGAAGGCTTGATCCGCGTGCGCCGCGAACGGCCGAAGGATTCGTCGGCAAGCTCACCGGCGGACTGATCGGCGCAGTGGTCAGCGGAAGCTGCCGCTGAAGCCGCGGATCGCCAGCGGATTGTCGGACAGCGCCGCCGCATCGGGGGTGTCGGTTGCAGGCTGCCCGGTGAAGGCGTCGAACAGCTTGCGCACGAAGGTCTCCGGAAGGTCCCGGGTGATGAACACCAGCCGGCTGCGATGGTCGTCGTCCGGCCAGGCCGGCAGCGTCGCCGGCGGGTGAAACACGTGCTGCACCCCGTGCAGCACCACCGGCCGGTCCGGGTCCTCGGCGATCTGCACCACCCCCTTCATCCGCAGCAGCTTCGGCCCATGCGCCGAGCGCAGGAGGTCGAGAAACATCTCCAGCGCCGCCGCCGGGATCGGCCGGTCGGTCGACAGCGAGAAGGCGCGGATCGAATCGCCGTGGCGGTTCACGTCGTGGGAATGGTCATGTCCGTGACCATGGCTGTGGCTGTGGTCATGATGCCCGTGGCTGTGCCCATGGTCATGCGCGTGATGCCCATGCCCATGCGAATGCCCGCCATGGCCGTCGCGATAGGCTTCCTCGTTCAGCCAGCGCGCCACATCCGCCGTCTTGGTCGCCGGATCGTAGAGCCCGGTGCCGATCAGCCGTGCCGCGCTCGCCTCGCCGCTGGCCGCGACGATCACCGGCGCCGCCGGGTTGAGCCGGGCGATGCGCCGGCGCAGCGGGCTCTCCGGGTCGAGCGCTGCCGCGCCCTCCGCCAGGTCGGTCTTGGTCAGCACGATGCGGTCGGCGACCGCCACCTGCTTCACCGCCTCCTCCTGCGCGTCGAGCGTCGCAAGGCCGTTGACCGCATCGACCAGGGTCACCACCCCGTCGAGCTGGTAGCGCATCACCAGATAGGGGTGCTGCATCACCGTGTGCAGCACGGGGGCCGGATCGGCGAGCCCCGTCGTCTCGATCACCACCCGCGACAGCCGCTCGGTACGGCCATTGTCGACGCGCCGCAGCAGATCTTCGAGCGTCGTCACCAGGTCGCCGCGAATGGTGCAACACAGGCACCCGGAGGCCAGCTCGACGATGCCCTCCTCGCCGCCTTCGACGAACAGGTGGTCGAGGCCGACCTCGCCGAACTCGTTGATGATCACCGCCGCGTCGGCAAGCGCCGGATCCTTCAGCAGCGTGTTGAGCAGCGTCGTCTTGCCCGCGCCCAGGAAGCCGGTGATGACGGTCAGCGGGATGGGCGGCTTCGGCCCGCGCGCGCGCTTGCCGGTCTGGTCGGTCTCGGTCACGTCACTGTCCTCTGGCGGGCGCCGTCTTGGCGACGGCGCGCCTGGCTACGGGCGGGGATTGGGGGTGGGCCGCGGCAGGATCACGAGCGGCTGGCCGCGAAAGATCGCGCCCGGCTTGGCTTCGCCTGCCGGCGCCTGGGCGCTGGCGGCAGGCAGCAGCGCCGACGAGCCCGCCCCCATCACCGAAACCGGCTTTTCCTTCGGCATCGGCACAGTTGCGAGCGTCGCGATCTTCGCCTCCGAGGCAGGCGCCCGGCCCTTCGGCACGCCGAGCCCGACTTGCACCGCCTGGTCGACGCGGGACCGCGGGCCGATGATCTCGTCCATCACCTTGCCCCAGTCGGTCTTGCCGTCGTCGCGGGTCGGCACGTCGTCGTCGTCGGCCGAGACCACCTGCTGCGGCGCCTGGCCGACGATCGGCCGGCGCACGCCGTTGGTCGCCGGATCGAGCTGGGCATAGGACAGCGCCGTGGTGCCGCGCAGGCCGCCGGTGCCGTAGGTGGCCAGCAGCTCCTCCGCCGTCGGCTTGGTGTTGCGCTTGCAGTAGCCGTCGGCCGGCGGCCCGCCGGCAACGCCGGTCATCGAGGAAAGGTTGCGCCCGGAGCGCTGGCGAAAGCCGGCATCGACCAGCACGCGGGCCTTGGCGGCGCGTTCAACGCCCGAGGCCGCGCCCAGCACCACCGCCAGCACGGTGCGCCCGCCGCGCGTCGCCGAGACGACCACGTTCAGTCCGGAATTGCAGATATAGCCGGTCTTCATGCCGCTCGCGCCGGGCACCCGGGCCAGGAACTCGCGGTTGGCCGAGCGCAGCGTCTTCTTGCCGACCTTGATCGCCGGCAGGCCGTAATAGGCGTGGTACTGCGGGAATTCCTGCCACAGCGCCCGCGCCAGCACGGCAAGGTCGCGCGCGGAGGACACCTGGCGGTTGTCCGGCAGCCCGTGCGGGTTGACGAAACGGGTCGCGGTCATGCCGAGCCGGCGCGCCTCGGCGTTCATCATCTCGATGAAGGCGGGCTCGGAGCCGGCCAGCGATTCCCCGACCGCCACGGCGATGTCGTTCGCCGACTTGACGATCAGCATCTTCAGCGCGCTGTCGAGCGTCAGCTGGGTGCCGGGCTTGAAGCCCATCTTGCTCGGCGGCTGCGCATGGGCATTGGCGCTGATCGCCACCGCGCTCTCCAGCGTCGCGCGTCCCTCGCGCACCGCCTTGAAGGCGAGATAGGCGGTCATCAGCTTGGTGATCGAGGCGGGATACCACTGGCGCAGCGCGTCCTTGTGGTCGAGCACCGCTCCCGTCTCCGCATCGACGACGATCCAGGCGGCAACCTCGGCCCGCGCGGTCTCGCCGGATTGCAGCAGGCCGGCAACGGCAAGGCTGGCCGCGACCGCAAGGCCGCACAGGCGCCTGCCCAGATGGCATCCGGTAATCTTCAGCACGTCAGAAAGCCTCCGCATGTCCGGCCGCCGCGGCAATCCTGCGGCGTTGGCGGACCCTCCCGTCCGGGAGTTTCGGTCCGTCGATGCTCCCCCTATGTAACCGATCCTGAGGGCAGAATGCAAAGCGCGCTCGCAGCCCCCTCGCCCGCAGACTGCCCATGAAGACGGCAATTGCCGAAGTTTGCGGCAATTCGGCGTCCAGCGGCGTAGTCCGACCTCGCGCCTTTCGGGAGCGAACCGACTGGCCCCTCTCTTGCTATGCTGGAGGCAGCAAGGGGCGGCGACCGTCGTTCCGCCCTCAGCCGATCCGGCACAAGCCCCGGATTCCCATCAGTATTCGAGCGAGGCCGGACACCGGAATGACCGTCGAACCCGCCGCCCCGGCCACACCGATCCCCGCGATGCAGCGGGTGCGCGGGCATGCGCATGTCTCCTTTGCCAGGCAGGGCGAGACCACCCGGCTGAAGGAGCTCGGCCAGAGCGGCTCGGCCAAGATCCGCCTGCCGAAAACCCACGGCACCCCGCCGGTCGCCGTCTTCCTCAACACCGCCGGCGGCCTGACCGGCGGCGACCGGATCGAATTCGACGCCACCGCCGGCCCCGGCGCCCATGCCGTTCTGACCACCCAGGCGGCCGAGCGCGTCTATCGCAGCATCGACGGCGCGGCCGAGGTGGCGAGCGCCCTGCGCGCCGAGGAGGACGCCGTTCTGGAATGGCTGCCGCAGGAGACCATCCTGTTCGACCGCGCCGCCCTGCAGCGCTCGCTCACCGTCGACCTTGCCCCCGGCGCCCGGCTGCTGGCGATCGAGAGCCTGGTGCTCGGGCGCGAGGCGATGGGCGAGGACGTGCACACGCTCGGCTTCCGCGACCGCTGGCGCATCCGCCGCGGCGGCCGGCTGGTCTTTGCCGACGAGGCCCGCATCCAGGGCGATGCCACCGACATTCTCTCCGGCTCGGCGACGGCCGCAGGCAGCCGCGCCTTCGCCACGCTGGTCGATTGCCGCGAGGGCGCGCCCGGCCTGCTGGAGCGGGCCCGCGAGGCCCTCTCGCCCCTGCTCGGCGAGCGGCTGCGCGGCGGCGTCAGCGCCCTTCCCGATCTTCTTGTCTTCCGCTTTCTCGCCGACAGCGGCCAGGACCTGCGCGCCGGCCTCGTCTCCTTCCTGGAGACCTGGCGCGGCTCGGCCCTGCCCCGGACATGGTATTGCTGAGCGGACGGATGGCTCCAGATGAGGACTGACGCATGAAACTGACCCCGCGGGAAAAGGACAAGCTGCTGATCGCCATGGCGGCGGAGGTTGCCCGCAAGCGGCTCGCCCGCGGCGTCCTGCTCAACTATCCCGAGGCCGTGGCCCTGATCAGCGACTTCGTCGTCGAGGGGGCCCGCGACGGGCGCAGCGTCGCCGAGCTGATGAGCGCCGGCGGCCAGGTGCTGACCCGCGACCAGGTGATGCCCGGCATCGCCGAGATGATCCACGACGTGCAGGTCGAGGCGACCTTTCCCGACGGCACCAAGCTCGTCACCGTCCACCAGCCGATTCGCTGACAAGAGGAGCGCCGGATGATCCCGGGTGAACTGATGCCCGCCGAGGGCGATATCGAGCTGAATGCCGGCCGCCGCGTGCTGGAGATCGAGGTCGCCAACACCGGCGACCGTCCGGTCCAGGTCGGCTCCCACTATCATTTCGCCGAGACCAACCCGGCGCTCGCCTTCGACCGGGCGGCGGCGCGCGGCCACCGGCTGGACATTCCCGCCGGTACGGCGATCCGCTTCGAGCCGGGACAAAGGCGCAAGGTCGCCCTCGTGCCTTATGTTGGGGATCGCGCTGTCTACGGTTTCAATGGCAAGGTGATGGGCACGCTTTGACCAACAGAAGGAACCGTCTCGTGACCCGTCTTGCCGTTCTCACCGCCTCCGCCGGCCTGCTTGCCCTGCTGCTGCCGGCCGCCCCCGCCAGTGCCCAGCAGGATCCGGACATCGACTGCGACAACGCCACCGTCCAGATGGAGCTCACTTACTGCGCCGAAAAGGACTGGCAGGCCGCCGACGCCAAGCTCAACACCGCCTATTCGGCGGCGATGAAGTCCATGCGCGAGATGGATGCGGACCTGCCCGCCGACCTCAAGGGCGCCGCCGAGGCGCTGAAGGAAGCTCAGCGCGCCTGGATCCCCTATCGCGACAAGGCCTGCGCCGCCGCCGGCTTCCTCGCCCGCGGCGGCTCGATGGAGCCGATGCTCATCTATTCGTGCCTTGCGCAACTGACCGCAGATCGCACCCAGGAACTGGAACAACTGGCCGAGGGCCTGGGGAACTGATCCCAGCCCCGGCCGCCGCCGCGCCACGGAGACGCCGATGCCCTTCAAGATCAGCCGCGCCGCCTATGCGGACATGTTCGGACCGACCACCGGCGACCGGCTCCGTCTTGCCGACACCGATCTCGTCATCGAGATCGAGAAGGACTTCACCATCTATGGCGAGGAGGTGAAGTTCGGCGGCGGCAAGGTCATCCGCGACGGCATGGGCCAGTCCCAGCGCACGCGGGCGCAAGGCGCCGTCGACACGGTCATCACCAACGCGGTGATCGTCGACCATACCGGCATCTACAAGGCCGATATCGGCCTGACCGGCGGGCGCATCTCCGGCATCGGCAAGGCCGGCAACCCGGACATCCAGCCCGGCGTCGACATCGTCATCGGCCCGGGCACCGAGGCCATCGCCGGCGAGGGCAAGATCGTCACCGCCGGCGCCCTCGACATGCATATCCACTTCATCTGCCCGCAGCAGATCGACGAGGCGCTGATGTCGGGCGTCACCACCATGCTGGGCGGCGGCACGGGTCCTGCGACCGGCACCAACGCCACCACCTGCACCCCCGGCCCCTGGCACATGGAGCGCATGCTGCAGGCAGCCGAGGCCTTCCCGATGAACCTCGCCTTCGCCGGCAAGGGCAATGCCGCGCTGCCGGCGGCGCTGGAGGAACAGATCCTGGCCGGCGCCTGCGCGCTGAAGCTGCACGAGGACTGGGGCACCACGCCCGCAGCCATCGACTGCTGCCTTGCCGTGGCGGACGCCTACGACATCCAGGTGATGATCCACACCGACACGCTGAACGAGAGCGGCTTCGTGGAAAACACCACCGCCGCCTTCAAGGGCCGCACCATCCACGCCTTCCACACGGAAGGCGCCGGCGGCGGCCACGCACCGGACATCATCAAGCTGTGCGGCGAGGCGAACGTCATTCCCTCGTCGACCAATCCGACGCGGCCCTACACGGTCAACACCATCGACGAGCATCTCGACATGCTGATGGTGTGCCACCACCTCGACAGCTCGATCCCCGAGGACGTCGCCTTCGCCGAAAGCCGCATCCGCAAGGAGACCATCGCGGCGGAGGACATCCTGCACGACATGGGAGCCTTCTCGATCATCGCCTCCGACAGCCAGGCCATGGGCCGGGTCGGCGAGGTGATCATCCGCACCTTCCAGACCGCCCACAAGATGAAGGTCCAGCGCGGGCGTCTTGCCGGCGAAAGCGGCGACAACGACAACCTGCGCGTCCGCCGCTACATCGCCAAGGTGACGATCAACCCGGCCATCGCCCACGGCATTTCCCAGCATGTCGGCTCGGTCGAGGTCGGCAAGCTGGCCGACCTGGTGCTGTGGGATCCCGCCTTCTTCGGCGTCAAGCCGGAGCTGGTGCTGAAGCTCGGCACCATCGCCGCCGCGCCGATGGGCGATCCCAACGCCTCGATCCCGACGCCGCAGCCCGTCCACTACCGGCCGATGTTCGGTGCCTATGGCCGCTCGATGACCGCCTCCAGCGTCACCTTCGTCTCGCAGGCCGCCTACGACGACGGCATTGGCGAGCGGCTCGGCCTCGACCGGCTGGTGCTGCCGGTCTCCAACACCCGCTCAGGCATCTCCAAGGCCTCGATGGTGCTGAACGATGCCACCCCGGTGATCGAGGTCGACCCGGAAACCTACGAAGTGCGCGCCGACGGCGAGCTGCTGACCTGCGAACCGGCGGAAGTCCTGCCGATGGCCCAGCGCTATTTCCTGTTCTAGAGCCCTTTCGGCCAATTCGGAGCCATTCTGGCGGAGCGATTTTGTGGCAAGGTCAAGCAAAGACACGCAGGCCGTATCTGGATACGGACAAGGGGCTTTGCGCCGGAATTGGCGCAAAATCGCTCGCCCCGCAGGGCTTCCGATTGGCGGGCGCCCGGCGCCGAACCGGTCTTGCCCGATGCGAAGGCATCGCGCGGCGACTGTTTCGACGCCGGATCGCCGCCCCTATCGAGAAGCAGAATTGACTTCGAATTGGCCGAAAGGGCTCTAGGGTTCGGTTCGGAGGAACCGTCACCGACCGGAGGATCATTGCATGTACACGCTGATCGGCTATCCGCGCACCCGCGCCATGCGCGTCCTGTGGATGCTGGAGGAACTGGGCGAGTCCTACGAGTACCTTCCGGCGGCTCCGCATGCCCCGGAGGTCACCGCGCTCAACCCGACCGGCAAGGTGCCGGTGTTCAAGGACGGCGACACGGCGCTCACCGATTCCGTCGCCATTTGCCAGTATCTCGCCGACAAGCACGGCAAGCTGACCTATCCCGCCGGCACGCTCGAGCGGGCACGCCAGGACGGGGTCACCCAGTTCACCGTCGATGTTCTGGAAGGCGCGCTGTGGACGGCCGCCAAGAACAGTTTCATCCATCCGGAAGAGCTGCGGGTGCCGGAGGTCAAGCGCGTCTGCGCCGCCGAATTCGCCGATGGCCTGCGCCATCTGGAGCAGCTTCTGGGCGAGGGCCCCTTCGTCATGGGGGCGGAGTTCACCTTGCCCGACATCCTGATCGCCCACTGCGCCAACTGGGCAAGGCTGGCGAAATTCGACCTGCCGGAGACCGGCCCCGTCGCCGATTATCTCGAGCGGGTCCGGTCGCGTCCGGCGCTTGCCGCCGCCATGAAACGAGGAGCCGAGGCCATCGCATGATCCGCGTGCAGGAGATCCTCGCCGCCGGCAGCTGGGAGGGCGCGCCGGCCGACAGCGTCGTGCTCGACCGGGAAGACCGGCACCGCCGCCGCGCGGTGCTGCACTGCGCCGGCGGCACCCGCGTGCTGCTCGACCTGCCGCGCGCGGTACAGCTGCATCACGGCGACGCGCTGCGGCTGGAGGACGGCCGCACCGTCGCCATCCTCGCCGCCGGCGAGGATCTCGTCGACATCGAGGCGGAGACGGCCGACGACCTGCTGCGCATCGCCTGGCATCTCGGCAACCGCCATCTGCCGACCCAGCTCCTGCCCGGCGCCCTGCGCATCCGCCGCGACCACGTGATCGAGGACATGGTGGCCCGGCTCGGCGGCAAGATCACGCCGCTTATCGCCCCCTTCGATCCCGAAGGCGGCGCCTATGGCCACGGCACGGTCGAGGGGCACGATCACGCCCATCACGGCCATGCCCATTCCCACACCTCTTCGCATTCCCATGAGGCCGGCCACCACCATCCTCACGGCCACTCGCACTCGCACTCCCATTCCCACTCGCACGCGCACTCCCATGACGGCACAGCTGCGGATGGTTCCTGAGACGAGCACCGGGGCCGGCGCCGTCTCCGGGGCGGGGCTGCACGCCCTGCTCGCCTGGATGTCGCCGTCCTTCCCCGTCGGCGCCTATACCTACAGCCACGGCCTGGAATGGACCGTCGAGGACGGCACTGTGCGCGACGCCGCGACGCTGCAGGCCTGGGCGACCGGCGTCCTGCGCCATGGCGCCGGCTGGAGCGACACGCTGCTGCTCGTCCATGGCATGCGGGCGGCCGCCCTCGGCGACGAGGCGGCGTTCCGCGAGCTGCTCGATCTCTCGCTTGCCCTGCAGCCGAGCTCGGAGCGCCGGCTGGAGGCGACCGCGCAGGGCGATGCCTTCATCGCCACCATCATTGGCGCCTGGCCGCCGCCCGGCGACACGGCGGCAACGCGCCTCTTCGCCCGCCTGACGAAAGGCGAGGCAGCCCTTGCGCGCGGCCAGTGGACCTATGCGCTTGCCGCCGCCGCCGCTGCCGCCGCCTGGGGCCTGCCGGCCGGCCCGGTCGCCACCGCCTTCCTGCATGCCTTCGCCGCCAACCTCGTTTCGGCGGCGGTGCGCGCCGTGCCGCTCGGCCAGACCGACGGCCAGCGGGTCGTCAACGGCCTGGGGGAAGAGATCGTCGCCCTTGCCGCAGCCGCGCTTCAAGCCCCACTCGACGAGATCGGCGGCTGTGCCTTTGCCGCCGACATCGCCTCCATGAAGCACGAGACCCAGTACACCCGGCTGTTCCGCTCTTGAGCGGCTTTTCGAAGGAGATCCCCATGCCCTCCCCCAACGGCCCCCTGCGCATCGGCATCGGCGGCCCCGTCGGTTCCGGCAAGACCGCCCTGATGGACGCCCTGTGCAAGCGGCTGCGCGACACCTACGACATCGCCGCCATCACCAACGACATCTACACCCGCGAGGATGCCGAGTTCCTGACCCGCTCCGGCGCATTGGCGCCCGAGCGCATCCGCGGCGTGGAGACCGGCGGCTGCCCGCACACGGCGATCCGCGAGGACGCCTCGATCAACCTTGCCGCCGTCGCCGAGCTCGAAGCCGCCTTTCCCGCCCTCGACCTGATCCTGATCGAGTCGGGCGGCGACAACCTCGCCGCCACCTTCTCGCCGGAGCTTGCCGACCTGACGATCTACGTCATCGACGTCTCCGCCGGCGACAAGATCCCGCGCAAGGGCGGGCCCGGCATCACCCGCTCGGACCTTCTCGTCATCAACAAGACGGATCTCGCGCCGCTGGTCGGCGCCTCGCTGGAGGTGATGGACCGGGACTCCCGCCTGATGCGCAAGGAGCGGCCCTTCGTCTTCACCAATGTCAAGGACGGCAAGGGCGTTTCCGACGTGCTCGATTTCATCATTGCGCGCGGCGGCCTGGCCCCTTCGGCGGTCGCCTGACGCAGGCTCTCAGCCGGCGGAAAGCTGTGGGGCCATCGACTGGCGCAGGTGCTTGCCCAGCGCTTCCAGCCCATGGTCGCGGATGCCGATCTGCGACAGGTGGTCGACGGTGTTGAGCACATAGTCGGGATTGGCGCCGGACTGGCCGACGGCGCCGCTCACCAGCTCCAGCTGGCGCTCCAGCGACAGCACGCCGGCATATTGCGGGTGGGTCCGGTCGACCACATAGGTCAGCGCCGTGACCTGCCGGTCGGCGAGCCCCTCGAGCCGCACCCGGCGATGCGCCTCGCGGTAGACCATGGTCGCCTGCTCGCGCTCGCGCAGGTAGGCGATCACCTCGTCCCGCCGGCGGGCGGCAACGCGAAAGGCCATGCCCCGGCAGGCGCCGCCCCTGTCGAGGCCGAGCACCAGCCCGGGCCGCGTCTCGGTGCCGCGATGGACCCAGGAATAGATGCAGAGCGAACGGTGGGCGCCGTGCAGCACGCCCTGCACCGCGTCCTCGTACTCGAAGCCCGGCCGCCACATCAGCGACCCGTATCCGAACACCCAAAGATCCTGCCTGTCCTGCATGCACCCCTTCCCGTCCCGTCCGGGTCAAACGACCTAGCAACAGCGGCCGTCGCTGGCAACCGTGGCGAACGGCCTTGAATCCGCCGCCGGCCCGTGCTTTCAGGCATCACGGCGCCCGCTCGGGCGCAAAACCGCAGGACAGCTGACATGACCGACGACACGCCCCGCTCCCCGCTTACCCCAGACGCGCGCCCGCGCAAGACGGGGTCGAAGCGCGGCTACATCCTGCTGGCGACGCTGGTGGTTCTGGTGATCGCCCTGTGGAGCGGCTACTGGACGGTCGCGCGCGGCATGGTCTCGGACCTCTTCACCACCATGCGCCTTGCGGCAAAGGCGGAAGGCGGCGAGATCGCCTGCACCGACCAGGACCTCGGCGGCTACCCCTTCCGTTTCGAGCTGTCCTGCCAGCCGTTGAGCGTCGCGGGCCTGCGCGGCGAACGCGCCAGCTTCGAGGGCTTCCGCGCCGTCGCCCTTGCCTACAATCCCTGGCATGTGATCGTCGAGGCCGACAGCCCGGCCAATGTGGAAGCGCAGGGCCTTGCCCCCGGCCTCAAGGCCGCCTGGACCACCGCCCGCGCCAGCCTGCGCCTCGGCAACAGCGATCTCGACCGCGGCGACATCGAGATCGTCGCCCCCGTGCTCAGCCTTGCCGACGACAGCCTCTCGGCCACCGCCGGCCTTGCCAACCTGCACCTGCGCAAGTCGCCGGATATGGAGGGCGCCGCCGACGCCGCCCTGCGGCTCGACGCGCTCGCCCTGCCGGGAACGGCAGCGCCTGTCGATGTTCTGGCCGATGTGCGGCTGGCCGGCGGCGCGGCGCTGCTTGCCCCCCGCGGGGCCGACCTGATCGCACTGCTGAAGGATGAGGGCGCGCTCAGCATCCGCGAGCTGCGCCTTGCCTCCGGCGGGGTCACCCTGTCGGCCAGCGGCAGCCTCTGGCTGGACGAGGCCGGACGGCTCAACGGCACGCTGCCGCTCACCGTTTCCGGCGCCGCCGGCCTGCCGCCGCTGCTCGCCCCGTTCTTTCCGCAAGGCTCGAACGTGCCGACGACCCTCGCCGCGGCGTTGGCCGCCCTCGGCCAGCCGGCCACTCTCGACGGAGAGCCCGCCGTTGCCGTGCCGCTCGCCTTTGCCGGCGGCACCGCACGGGTCGGCTTCATCCCGATCGGCACGCTCCCGCCGCTGCGCTAGGTCGTGGACTCATAATTGTGCCGGAAACGGCGTCCGGTCGGGCAAAGATATGCCAGGAGGATCGCGAGGGCCGGGGCAAGTCCCCCGGCCGAGCGGTCCGACGCCGCAGATCGCAGCCGGGTCGACGCCCTTCGGGTATGCCGGAACCCGCCGGCAACAGCGTCGCAAACCCTTGAAAACCTGATGGTTTCCTGCGGTCTTGCTTCTTGTATCCGATCGGGTTCGGGCATACCGTTTCTCGTCAGAATTATGAGTTCACGACCTAAGGCCTGTGGGGATTCATCGTGAGTTGATGACGGCGGCGGTGAGGTAGATCATGGCCTCGAAGCTCTGATCGGTTTTGCAGGCGCGCATGGCGATGCGTTTGAACTCCTTGAGTTTGCAGAAGAAGTTTTCGATCAGATGGCGCCATTTGTACATCTCGACGTCGAGCGGGATGGGCTTGGCGCGGCGTGGGTGCTGCGAGATGACGATCTTCGCGCCGCGTTCATTGAGGTTGGCGACAATGTCGTTGCTATCGAAAGCCTTGTCAGCGAGCAGAGCTCCGAACTCGACGCCGTCGATGAGCGGGGCAACGCCAACGGTGTCGAAGCGGTGGCCGGGCATCAGGCGGAAGCGGACAAGGTTCCCGAGCCCATCAGTCAGGGCCAGAACCTTGGTCGTCATGCCGCCTTTGGAGCGGCCTATGGCCTGGCTCTGAGTCCCCCTTTTGCGCCCTGACCGTGCCGGTGAACCTTGACGATGGTGGCATCAATCATGGCGTATTCCATGTCCGGCTCATCCGACAGAGCATCGAAAATCCGCTTGAAAACGTCGGCTTTGCGCCAGTCGCTGAACCGCCGGAACGCCGTACTCCAGTTGCCGAACATGGCAGGCAGATCACGCCACGGACTACCCGTGCGAGCAATCCACAGCACCGCCTCCATGAACAGTCGGTTGTTACCCCCGCTGCGTCCAGGGTCCGTCGGCTTGCCCAAACAGTGCGGTTCCATCTTCGCCCATTGGGCGTCGGTCAGTACGAAGCGTTCCATCCGGAGTGTGAATCACATCTCCGGCAAAATGGGAATCCTGAATCCCCACAGGCCTTAGGCAGCAGCGGGCGCGATCTCGAACCTTCGGCGGCGGCCTCAGTTGCCGCCGCGGTCGATCGCCAGGATATAGCCCTTCCAGTCGGCCGGCTCGGCGATCTGGTCGTAGAGCGCGACGGCCGGCGCATTCTTGCCCGGCACGATCCAGCGCAGCTCGTACCAGCCGCGCCGCCCGCCCTCGGCGACCAGCCACTCGATCATCCGCCGCGCCAGCCCGTTGTTGCGGGCGTCCGGATGCACGTAGATTTCATCGAGCTGGCCGGTGCGCAGGCCGGAGATGATCTCCGGCAGGTCGAAATAGATGGCAAAGCCCACCAGCCGCCCCTCGAACTCGGCGCCGATCACTTCCGCCGTGCGGTCGCCGAGGATGCGCTCGGCGTAAAACTGGTCGGGCCGGCGCGGCGCGCCGCGCTTCAGCGCCTGCGCGTATTCGGCGATCAGCGGGGCAAGCGCCGGCGCGTCGTCCGGGCCGAGCTTCTTGATGGCGATGGTGCTCATGAACACTCCGAGACAATTCAGGACTTGCCGGACGATGCCGGACCGGGTCGCCACCTTGCCCCGAATGACGCGGCGATTTCAACTGCCTGATACGCCGCATGGCAACAACCCGTACGCGCGCGATTGACGCCGCCGCACCCGGCTGCGAATAGTCGTCGACCTGCCGTCTTCCATCCGGAACCCACCCGATGTCCGAGCCCAGCCTCGCCGCCTCCGGTCGCCTGCGCGCCACCCTGATCGGCCTCACCGCCGTCCTGATGTGGTCGACCCTCGGCCTGTTCGGCGCCGCCTCGGGCAAGGTGCCGCCATTCCTGCTCAATGCGCTGTGCTTCGGCCTGTCCGGCCTTGCCGCGACGCTCTGGCTCGGCCTGACCGGCCGCCTCGCGCGGATGCGCCAGCCCCTCGGGGTCATGGCCTTCGGCACGCTCGGCCTCTTCGGCTTCCATTTCTTCTACTTCACCGCCATCCGCAACGCCCCGCCGGTCGATGCCAACCTCATCAACTACACCTGGCCGCTGCTGATCGTCGTCTTCTCGGCGCTGCTGCCGGGCGAGAAGCTGAAGGCCCATCACGTCCTCGGCACGCTGCTGGGGCTCGCCGGCGCCGCGCTGCTGGTCACCGGCGGCAAGGGGCTGACGCTCGACCCCGCCCACGCGCCGGGCTATCTCGCGGCCTGCGCCTCGGCCCTGTTCTGGTCCAGCTACTCGGTGCTCTCGCGCCGCCTCGGCAAGGTCCCGACGGAAGCCGTCGCCGGCTTCTGCCTCGGCACCTCGGCCCTGTCGCTTGCCGCCCATCTCGCCTTCGAGACCACCGTCTGGCCGGCCGGCCCCGGCGAATGGGGCGCGGTGCTGGCGCTTGCCGCCTTTCCGGTCGGCCTTGCCTTCTTCGTCTGGGACATCGGCGTCAAGCATGGCGACATCCAGGTGCTGGGCGCCGGCGCCTATGCCGCGCCGGTGCTCTCCACGCTGCTGCTGATCGCCTTCGGCTTCGGCGCCTTCACCCTGGTGGTGGCGCTCGCCTGCGCCCTCGTCACGATCGGCGCGGTGGTCGCCGCAAAGGACATGATCTTCCGCTCTCCGACGAAAAGACGGCTGGCGAAGAACGAGCCGAGCGCCTAGAGGAAAAGCTCGCCCCCGGACACCTTCAGGAGACGAGGCCCCGATGACCGCACCCGTCACGATCCGCCCCCGCCGCAGCGTCCTCTACATGCCCGGCTCCAACGCCCGCGCGCTGGACAAGGCGCGCAGCCTCGACGTCGACGCGCTGATCCTGGACCTGGAGGACGCGGTCGCGCCGCACGCCAAGGAGACCGGGCGCGCGCAGATCCGCGCGGCGCTGGCAGAGGGCGGCTACGGCCACCGCGAGGTGGTGATCCGCATCAACGGCCTTTCGACGCCCTGGGGCGCCGCCGATCTCGACATGGCGATCGCCGCCCGGCCGGATGCGATCCTGCTGCCCAAGGTCTCCTCCCCGGCAGATCTGGAGCGCGTCGCGCACAAGCTCAACGCGGCGCGCGTGCCCGCCAGCGTCCGCCTCTGGGCGATGATGGAAACGCCGCTCGCCATGCTGAACGCCGCCGCCATTGCCGCCGCGGCCGCAAATCCCGAGACGCGCCTTGCCTGCTTCGTCATGGGCACCAACGACCTTGCCAAGGAAACCCGGGCGGCCCTGGTGCCGGGCCGCGCGCCGATGCGCCCCTGGCTGATGACCTGCGTCGCCGCCGCCAGAGCCTATGGCATCGACATCGTCGACGGCGTCTACAACACGCTCGACGACGAGGACGGGTTCGCCGCCGAATGCCGCGAGGGCGCGGAAATGGGCATGGACGGCAAGACGCTGATCCACCCGAAGCAGGCCGCCCCGTGCAACGCCGCCTTCAGCCCCACCGACGCCGACATCGCCTGGGCGCGCCGCATCATCGCCGAGTTCGAGCGGCCGGAAAACGCCGCCAAGGGCGCGATCCAGGTCGAGGGCCGCATGGTCGAGCGGCTCCACGCCGAAATGGGCGCCCGCCTCGTCGCCATTGCCGACGCCATCGCCGCGCGCAACGCCTGATCCAGCAGCAAGGGACATCCCCCATGAAACTCTACCGCTTCATCACCGGCCCCGACGACAGCGCCTTCTGCCACCGGGTCACCGCCGCCCTCAACAAGGGCTGGCAGCTCCAGGGCTCGCCGCAGCTCTCCTTCGACGCGGTGCGCGGCCTGACGATCTGCGGCCAGGCCGTGGTCAAGGAGGTCGAGGGCGTCGACTACCAGCCGGACATGAAGCTCGGCGACTACTGAGTCCTGCCGTCCCCGCAAGGATATCTTTGCAAATCCCGTGTACCGATGAGGCGCCCACAAGAGGCCTCATCGGGGACCGGATATCATGCAGCTTGCCCGTCTGTTGCCCTGCCGCGCGCTCGCCGTCCTGGCGCTCCTGCTCGGCAGTGCCCTTGCCGCACCCAGCGTCGGCGCCCAGCAGTCGCCGGCCGCGCCGGCCGCGCCGCTCGAACCTGCCGTCGCGGTCAGCTCCACCGTCAGCTACCAGCTGGTCGGCCGGCTGGACACGGACGCGCTCAATACGATCCTGACGGTCGATACCCCGAAATTCTTCGGCGTCGAAGTCGCCTACACGCCGGCGACCAACGCCGTGCGCCTCTACCGGGTCACCTATGGCTCGGTCATTCCCGAGCAGGGCAACCGGCCGACGCTCGCCAGCGGCCTGCTGGCGGTGCCGGAGGTGGAGGCGACCCGCCTGCCGCTGGTCTCCTACCAGCACGGCACGGTCTACGGAAAGGAGCAGGTGCCCTCCTTCGCCGACCAGTCGCCCGAGACCCAGCTGATGATCGCCCAGTTTGCCGGCCAGGGCTATCTGCTGATCGGCGCGGATTATTTCGGCCTCGGCACCTCGGCCGAGCCAGAAGGCTACATGGTCAAGGCGAGCCACCAGCAGGCGACGCAGGACATGCTGACCGCCGCCCGCGCGGTGATCGCGCATCTCGGCCTTGCCGATGACGGGCTCTATCTCGGCGGCTGGTCGCAGGGCGGCTTCGTCACCCTCGCCATGCTGGAGCGGCTGGAGCTGTCCGGAACGCCGGTGAAGGCCACCGCCACCGCCAGCGCGCCGATCGACGTGTTCGCCGCGCTGAACGGCTTCCTCAGCTATCCGCGCGCCAACGATGCCGACTGGGTCAACAGCCTGTTCATCCTCTCCGCCTTCTCCTTCGAGAACTATTACGGCGTGCCGGGCCTTGCCCGTTCGCTGATCAAGGACGAACACTACGAGATGGCGCGCAAGGCCTATGCCCGCGAGCCGGTCGATCCGACGAAGATCCCGACCGACCTGCACGAGCTGCTGAATGCGGATTATTTCGACGCCCGCTTCTTCGCCGCCTCGGCCTATGGCCGGCTGGTCGCGGAAACGCAGGTCTATCGCTGGCTGTACGAGACGCCGGTGCGCACCTATTACGGCGAGGCGGACGAGGCCATCGCGACCGGTCTCGGCCGGCTGGCGATGACCTATCAGCAGGCCATGGGCGCCGGCAATGCCAACGTGGAGGCGGTCACCACCGGCCCCACCTCGCATCGCGGCACCTTCGCCAGCGCCGTGCCGGAATGGAAGATCTGGTTCGACAGCCTGAACTGACGGCAGGACGAGGCCGCCGCCGGCATTGTCAGCCGGCGCGGTCCTTGTCGTCCTCCAGCGTGTGACGCTGGATCAGCGGCAGCTGGAACAGGGTGAAGGCGATGGTGATCGGCATCACGCCGAACACCTTGAACGACACCCAGAAGTCGGTGGAAAAGCTCCGCCAGACCACTTCGTTGACGGCAGCCAGGAAGAAGAAGAACACGCCCCAGCGGAAGGTCAGCTTGCGCCAGCCCTCGTCGTCGAGGTGGAACACGCTGTCGAACACGTAGCCGAGCAGCGACTTTCCGAACAGGAGCCCGCCGAGCAGCACCGAGCCGAACAGCGCGTTGACGATGGTCGGCTTGAGCTTGATGAACAGCTCGTCGTGCAGCCACAGGGTCAGCGCGCCGAACACCAGCACGACGACGCCGGACACCACCGGCATCACCGGCAGGCGCCGCGTCAGCGCATAGGAGACGACGAGCGAGACGGTGATCGCCACCATGAACACGGCGGTGGCGAGAAAGATCGGATCGCCCAGCGCCGCCAGCCCGGGAAAAAAGTCGTAGAGCACGTCCCCGCGCGCATTGGCGAAGAAGAACAGGCCCAGCGGACCCAGTTCGAGCACCAGCTTGAGGAGCGGCGACAGCTCCTTGCGATCCGGCGCGTTGGGTCCCTGCTCGAATTCCATCAGTGCTCCCTGTGCCTTCCGGCAATGGCGGAGGCGAAGTCCTCCGCGGTGAACGGCTCGAGGTCGTCGATGCCCTCGCCGACGCCGATGAAATGCACCGGCAGGGCATGCTTGGCGGCGATGGCGACGAGAATGCCGCCGCGCGCGGTTCCGTCGAGCTTGGTCATGACGAGGCCGGTGACGCCGGCCGTCCGGCCGAAGATCTCGACCTGGCTCATGGCGTTCTGGCCGGTGGTCGCATCCAGCGTCAGCAGCACGCTGTGCGGTGCGGACGGATCGTGCTTGCGGATCACCCGCACCACCTTCTCCAACTCGGCCATCAGCTCGGCGCGGTTCTGCAGCCGCCCGGCCGTATCGATCAACAGCACGTCGCAGCCCGCATCGCGTGCCGCCTGCATGGCATCGAACACGAGCCCGGCCGCATCCGCGCCGATATCGCGGGCAACGACCGGCGCACCGGTGCGCTCGCCCCAGATCTTCAGCTGCTCCACCGCCGCGGCGCGGAACGTGTCGCCGGCCGCCAGCATCACCTTGCGCCCCTCGGCCGAAAGTTTCGCCGCCAGCTTGCCGATGGTGGTGGTCTTGCCGGTGCCGTTGACGCCAACCACCAGCACCACATGCGGCTTGTGCCCGGTGTCGAGCACGAGCGGCTGCGCCACCGGCGCCAGCACCTTGGTCACTTCCTCGGCCAGGATCCGGCGCACCTCGTCCGGCGAGATCTGCTTGTTGAACCGCCCTTCGGCAATGCGCTCGGTGATCGCCATCGCCGTCTCGACGCCGAGATCGGCCTGGATCAACAGGTCCTCCAGCTCCTCCAGCGTCGCCGCGTCGAGCTTGCGCTTGGTGAAGAGCGAAGAAATGCCGCCGGTCAGCGAGGCGGAGGAGCGCGACAGGCCTTCCGTCAGCCGCGACAGCCAGGAGCGGCGCGGCGCCTCGTCGGACGCCGGCTCGCCGGCGGGTTCCGCGACCTGCTCTTCGACGGGTTCTTGGTAAGGCTCTTCGAAAGGCTGCTCGGCAGGCACGTCGGCAGGCACATCGATAGGCGCCTCTGCCACACCCTCTTGCGCCGGCACCGGATCGGGCTCGGCAACAGGGGCCTCGGCCGGCTTTGCTTCCAAGGTCTCGGGCGCCGTCGGCTCGACGGACAGGCTCGAGACCTTTTCCGGCACCGAGACGTCGGCCGTCTCATCAGACGGCTCTGCCTGGGCAGGCTCGCGCGCGGTCGGTTCGCCCTGCGGCGCGCCGCTGTCGGGAGCCTGCGCTTCCAGTGCGTCCGGCTCGTGCGTTGTCTCGTGAGTTTCTGGCGTCTCGGGCGTCTCGGGACGCGCCGGGGCCTGCCGGCCCCCGAACAGGCGTCCGAGGAATCCGCGTTTTTGCTCGCTCATGCCGTCATGCCGCCTGTCGACCGGTGGTTACGCCCAGAAGATGCCGCCCGGTATGCCCGGCAATGCGCAGCGTGACAAGGTCGCCCGCCCCCTTGCCGGCCGCGGCCTCGGGCGAGAACTCCACCTGGGTGAACTGCTCGCTGCGTCCCAGCCCCTCGCGCTCGATCAGGACCTGCCGCTCGCGTCCCTGCTCGGCTTCCAGATGCACCAGCAGCGCCGCCTCGCCCTTTTCGCGCAGCCGCGCGGCGCGCTCCTTCACCACCTGGCGGGGCAGCTGCGGCATGCGTGCCGCCGGCGTGCCCTTGCGCGGCGAGAAGGGAAAGACATGCAGATGCGTCAGCCCGCAATCGTCGACGATGGCGAGCGAATTGGCGAACATCGCCTCGGTCTCGGTCGGGAAACCGGCGATGATGTCGGCGCCGAACACCACGTCCGGGCGCAGCCGGCGCACCTCCTCGCAAAAGCCGATCGTGTCGGCGCGCAGGTGCCGCCGCTTCATCCGCTTGAGGATCATGTCGTCGCCGGCCTGCAGCGACAGGTGCAGATGCGGCATCAACCGCTCTTCCTCGGCGATGGCGCGCATCAAGGCCGGGTCCGCCTCGATGGAATCGATGGAAGACAGCCGCAGCCGGTCGAGCCCCGGCACCAGCTTGAGGATCTTGGCGACGAGATCGCCGAGCTTCGGCGCCCCCGGCAGGTCGGCGCCGTAGCTGGTGATGTCGACGCCGGTCAGCACCACTTCGCGGTAACCGTTGTCCGCCAGCCTTGCAATCTGGTCGACGACGACGCCCATCGGCACCGAGCGGGAATTGCCGCGCCCGAACGGGATGATGCAGAAGGTGCAGCGATGGTCGCAGCCGTTCTGCACCTGCACGAAGGCGCGGGCGCGGCCCTCCAGCCCGTCGATCAGGTGCTCGGCCGTCTCGCGCACGCTCATGATGTCGTTGACGCGGATCTTCTCGCTGTCGTCGAGGCCGAACTGCGCGACGCGGCCGTAGGAGGCGCGCTCCAGCTTCTCCGAGTTGCCGAGGACGAGGTCGACCTCCTCCATGCCGGCGAAGGTTTCCGCCTCGGTCTGGGCGGCGCAGCCGGTGACGATGATGCGCGCGCCCGGATTGTCGCGCCGCGCCTTGCGGATCGACTGGCGCGCCTGGCGCACCGCCTCCGCCGTCACCGCGCAGGTGTTGATCAGGATCGCGTCCTTGAGGCCGGCGGCCTCCGCCTCGCGCTTCATCACCTCGGATTCGTAGGCGTTGAGGCGGCAGCCGAATGTGACGACGTCGATGCTCACCGGACCACCTCGAGGATCGGCCGGTCGCCGGGCGCGGTCTTCTCGAAGGTCAGCGTCTGCGGGTCCAGCAGTCCCTCGAACTCCACCTCGGTGTCGCCGGTCATCAGGATGTGGTCGTCGCTCTCGCGCCACTCGATGTCGAGCGGCCCGCCCGGCAGCAGCACCCGCACCTTGCGCCCCGTGCGCCGGTCGCGCGCAGCGGCAACGCCGACGGCGCAGGCCGCCGTGCCGCAGGCCTTCGTCAGCCCGACGCCGCGCTCCCATACCCGGATCTCGACTTCCCCGTCCGACAGGACATGGGCGAGCGAGATGTTCGCCCGCTCCGGGAACATCGGATGGTTCTCCAGCATCGGCCCGATCCGCGCCAGATCGTAGGCGTCCAGATCGCGCACCCAGAAGATCGCGTGCGGATTGCCGACATTGACCACCGAGGGCGTATGCAGGATCGGCGCATCGATCGGCCCGATCTGCAGCTCGATCGCCCGCGTGTCGTGGAATTCCTCGGCCAGCGGGATCTCGTTCCAGGCAAAGCGCGGGCGGCCCATGTCGACCGTCACCCGGCGCGCATCGTCCGTTGCCGAGGCCTTCAGCAGCCCCGCATTGGTCTCGATGGTCGCGGCCGCATTGCCGCTTTCCTCCATCAGGAGCCGGCCGATGCAGCGCGTGGCGTTGCCGCAGGCATCCACCTCGCCGCCGTCCCGGTTGTGGATGCGCATGAAGGCATCCGCCCCGCCGTGGCTGCGTTCCACCGTGATCATCTGGTCGAAGCCGATGCCGCCGTCCCGCTCGCCGATCCGGCGGATGGCATCCGGATCGAGGCGCACGGGCGCCTCACGGGCGTCCCAGACAACGAAATCGTTGCCCAGCCCGTTCATCTTCAGAAAGGGAATCCTGCGCTCGCTCATCGCGAAAGTCGTCCATCTCGCCGCCCGCCGCCTGTCGGGCGGGGCAGGCCATCTGCGGCGCGCGCCTCGATATCGAGGAAGGCGCGACCGGCCGTTTCCCGTCTATATGGCGGAAAAGGCCGCGCGGTTCCAGTGCTCGCGTGTTTCGCCGCGCTGACAGGCCGCAGACAGCCGGGACGGGACGGCGGCGCGTCCGGGCGAACCTGCCGCCCGGACGCGCTCCTTCAGCGCTTGGCACCCTCGCGGATGAAGGTGCCCTTCTGCAGCTCGGTCACCGCCTGGATCAGCTCCTGGCGGGTGTTCATGACGATGGGCCCGTGCCAGGCCACCGGCTCGCGGATCGGCGCGCCGGAGACCAGCAGGAAGCGGATGCCGTTCGGCCCGGCGGTCACGGTCACCTCGTCGCCGGTGCCGAAGCGCACCAGCGTGCGGTCGCCGCTCTGATCGCGCACATGCACCTCCTCGCCGTCGACCTCCTTCTCCAGCAGCACGCCGAAGGGCTGCGACGCGTCGCGGAACGTGCCCGACCCCTCGAAGATATAGGCGAAGGCCTTGCGGTAGGTGTCGACCTTGAAGCGCTTGGTGCGCCCGGCCGGCACGAAGATGTCGGCATAGCTGGGGTCCGCGGCGATGCCGTCGACCGGCCCGCGCCGGCCCCAGAACTCGCCGCAGATGACGCGCACATGGGTGCCGTCGTCGTCGGTGATTTCCGGGATCTCGGTCGAGGGCACGTCCTGGTAGCGCGGGCTCGTCATCTTCAGCGAGGACGGCAGGTTGGCCCACAGCTGGAAACCGTGCATCCGCCCCTTCGCGTCGCCCTTCGGCATCTCCTGGTGCATGATGCCGCTGCCGGCGGTCATCCACTGGATGTCGCCCGCACCGAGCGTGCCCTGGTTGCCGAGGCTGTCGCCATGGTCGACGGTGCCGGCCAGCACATAGGTGATGGTCTCGATGCCGCGATGCGGGTGCCAGGGAAAGCCGGCCTTGTAGTCCTGCGGCCGCTCGTTGCGGAAATCGTCGAACAGCAGGAACGGATCGAGCGCGGTCGGATCGCCGAAGCCGAAGGCGCGGTGCAGCTTCACGCCGGCGCCTTCCAGCGTCGGCTTCGCCGTCTCCAGATGGGTCACGGGTCTGACGGACATGGGACTTCGCCTTTCTCCCGCCCCTTGCAAGGCAGGCTGTTGCACGTCGTTTCGCCAAAGATAGGCGCCCTGCCCCGCCGCACCAGAGTGCAGCCGCTGGACGCAGTGTTCAACCTAACGACGACAATCGCAACGCACCGTTCAGCCGACCTCGATGGCGGCACCCGGCCCGCAGGCGGAAAGCAGGATCTCCATGTCCGCCCGCGCCACCGCCACGCAGCCTTCCGTCGGCGTGTAGCCGGGCCGCGCCAGGTGAAAGAAGATGGCGCTGCCGAGCCCCGGCACCGCCGGATGGAGGTTGCAGTCGAGCACCACAACGATGTCGTAGAGCGGATCGTCCCGCCACAGCACCTCGTGCGAGGCGGCAAAGGGCAGCGGCACCAGCTTGTTGTAGCGCGGATGGCCCGGCGCATCGCACCAGCCGGCGCGCGGCAACGGCGCAACCGGCAGGGCCGAGCGCGGCCGCGCCCCCCGGTCGGGGCGATAGTAGACCTGCAGCAGCTCGAAGCGTCCGGCCGGCGTTGCCCCGTCCCCCTCGCGCTTGAAGCGGGAAATCCCCCCGCGCCCGATCGCACACGGCGCCGTGAAGGTGCCGAGCTGCAGCACGCCGCGCTTTGCGCCCGCCGAAAGCGCCCGGACCCTCAAGGTTTCGCTCCCCTCTTCGCCGGAAGGCAGGGCCGGCCGGCGGCGCGGTGCGACAAGATCCAGCGTCATGGCGGCGGCGTCCTCACCCGGGGCTCAAGGTTGCGTGAGCAAGATTTGTTGGCGCAAGGCGGGCTTTGCGTCAATGCGCCCTCGCGCAATCGTGTCCGCTTGCTTATGTCAGGAAAACAGGTGCAGATTCCATAGCATGCCCTTCGGTCAGGAAAGGACACGACCATGCCCGCACGCAAAATCCTCATCGTCGACGACGACGACGATCTTCGCGAGGCGCTGGTCGAGCAGCTGTCGCTCTACGACGAGTTCGAGACCCAGGAGGCGGCGAACGCCGCCACCGGCATCAAGCTCGCCGAGGAAGGCCACACCGACCTTCTCCTGATGGATGTCGGCCTGCCGGACATCGACGGCCGCGAGGCGGTGAAGCTGCTGCGCAAGAAGGGCTTCAAGGCGCCGATCATCATGCTGACCGGCCACGACACCGACAGCGACACGATCCTGGGGCTCGAGGCCGGCGCCAACGACTATGTCGCCAAGCCGTTCAAGTTCGCCGTATTGCTCGCCCGCCTCCGGGCGCATCTGCGCAGCCACGAGCAGAGCGAGGACGCGGTCTTCACCATCGGCCGCTACTCCTTCCGCCCGGCGCAGAAGCTGATGACCGACGAGGCAGGCGCCAAGATCCGCCTGACGGAGAAGGAAACCTCGATCCTGAAGTTCCTCTACCGGGCGGGCGAGAAGCCGGTGACCCGCGACGTGCTGCTGACCAAGGTCTGGGGCTACAATTCGGGCGTCACCACCCACACGCTCGAGACCCATATCTACCGCCTGCGGCAGAAGGTCGAGCGCGACCCGTCCAATGCCGAACTGCTGGTGACCGAGGCCGGCGGCTACAAGCTCGTTCCCTGATCCCGCCCCGTTTTTCGCCTCGCCGCCGCACCGGCCGGCAAACTGTCCGGCATCCTGTCCGGCGGGGCGAACTGTCCACCGGCAGTCCGGCCTCGGGCCTTCTCACGCGGTTTCCGGGCTTGTGCAAATCGCCGGCTTCGGCGTAATGCTCAAGGCATGAGTCTCGTCCGGGATATGGAATTGTTGCGCCAGGTGCCCTTGCTCGCCGAGTTCCCGGAGGAGCAGATGCGCCTGCTCGCCTTTTCGGCCGAGAATGTCACCTATCGCGACGGCGAGGTGCTGTTCATCGCCGGCGAGCGCGCCGATGCCGGTCTGGTCGTGGCCAGCGGCGAGGTGCTGCTGGAAGGCGCCGACGAGGAGCGCAAGGAACTCGGCACCTTCGGCCCCGGCAGCCTGATCGGCGAGACCGCGCTCCTGGTCGAGACGCGCCGCCCGGCCCGGGCCGTCGCCGTCGGTCCGACCGAGGTGATCCGCATCCGCCGGGCGCTGTTCAAGCGCATGCTGCAGGAATTTCCCGATATCGCCAGCCGCCTGTTCGAATCGCGGGCGGCCCGCTTCCGCGCCACAGCCGGGGCGCTTGCCCGTGTCGGCACCGTGCTGGAGCAGCTGGAGCGCGAGCACGTCGCGTTTCGCGAGTCCCGCCGCCGCGCCGGCCCACAGGACGGCGACGGCGACGAGAGCTGAGGACCGCAGGCCGGGCAACCCGCCCAGGCTCCGGTCAGGCCAGGTTCAGTTCCCGATTACTTGACGTTCAGCGTCACCGGGATGTTGCCCCGCGTTGCGTGGGAATAGGGGCACACCACATGCGCCTTTTCCACCAGCGCCTGCGCATCCGCCGTGTCGAGGCCCGGCACGGTGATGTTCAGCGTCACGGCGATGCCGAAGCCGGTGCCGTCGTCGCGCGGGCCGATGCCCACATCCGCGGCGACCTGCGTCTCTTCCGACAGCTTCAGCTTCTGCTGGCCGGCGACGAACTTCATCGCGCCGAGGAAGCAGGCCGAATAACCGGCCGCAAACAGCTGCTCCGGATTGGTGCCGGCGCCGCCGTCGCCGCCGAGCTCCTTCGGCGTCGAAAGGGTCACCTCGAGGCGGTTGTCGTCGGACTTGGCATTGCCGGTGCGCCCGCCGGTGGCGGAGGCGTGAGCGGTGTAGAGAATGGCCATGTCGATCTCCTTTGCATGTGCGTTGGTGCGTTGCCGAGTGTGGCTCGGTGCCGACCCCTATATAGGCGCAAATTAGATCGTGCACAATATAATTGTGTGCGATTTATTTTTGCCGCCCGTTCCGTCGCACAGCCTTTTCGGGGAAAATGGCGGAAATCTGCCGCTGGAGCGGATCAGCCGCGTCCCGGGGCGCCCTGCGCGACCGCCTGCCGTGCCCGGGATCCGAGCCTCAGGACCAGCGGCAGGGCGGCCACGACGAGCATCACGCCAAAGACCCACCAGGCCGGGCGGATCGAGTAGCGGAAGTCGAGATTGGCCGCGAGCACCCGCTCCGCCGGCACGCCGGTCGCCAGCGCGTACCACAGGTATTCGATGCCGGCGGTGGCAAGGCCGGCGAAGACAGCGATCCCCGCCAGCACCAGCGGCGATGTCAGCCTCAGGCCCAGCTTGTGGGCGATGCGGCAGGCGAAGAGCGCCACCAGGAAGCCGGCCATCAGCACCGCCTCGGTCACGTCCGCCTTCGATTGCAGGAAGAAGTGGACCGTTGCCAGCACCGCGATGGCATAGGTCAGCCGGTGCAGCCGGTGCCAGGTCGGCCCCATCCGCCGGATCGCCCCGTCGGTCGAGGTCGCGGCAAGCGCCAGCAGCCCGAGAAGCGCGACGAAACCAATGGTGAGATAGACGCGCAGCACGATCTCGCTCGCGACCTTGGCAAGGTCGAAGGATTGGTCGACCACATAGAGGCTGAGATGCGCCAGCGCGTACCCTGCCGCCGCCAGGCCCAGCATGCGGCGGATGCCGATGAGCTTGCCCCATCCGGATACCCGCCGCAGCGGGCTCACCAGCAGCGACAGCAGCAGGAAGCGGATCGCCCAGTCGCCGGTGCCGTGCAGCACCTCCGTCACCGGCTTGGCGCCGAGCGTGCCGGCGAGCAACCCGTAGGCGAGATGCGCGCCGGGCGCCAGGATCGCCAGCAACACCGCAAGCCCGAGCGGCGAGAAGCGCCCGTTGCGCTCGCGCCACGGGATATAGGCCCGATAGGCCGGGGTCCTGGTTGCGGATGCCTGCATCTGTCCACTCACTCGGTCTGCCCTCCAGCGCCGCCGTCACCGGACACATAGTCCTTCGCAAGGTGCAGGTCGCCGCACGCCTGTTCAAGCCTTGGTGAGGCCGCCGTGCACCGGCGTGAGGGAAAGCCCCGTTTGCGCCCGCCGAGCGACCGGCGCGCGCCTTCTCCGTCCTCCTGCGTCCTCCCCGCTCCGCCCTTTCGTTCGTCATTCCGGGCAAGGCGAAGCCGCACGCCGGGGCCCATTCGTTCCCAGAGCGGTGGCGACGGCACGCCTGCGCTCCCCTCACCCTCCCAGACGCACACCTATCCCCGCGTCTTCCCGGGCAAGCGAAGCGCGACCCGGGACCGGCGAGCCGAGGGCCTCTCGACAGCGCTCCCGGACACAACCACACCCACCGTGCCTCCCCGATCCCGGATCTTCGGCCTTCGGCCTCGTCCGGGAAGACGCGGGGATAGGGTTGAGCGCAGGAGCGACGGAAACGATCCTCCGACGAGAATCCCATCCGCAGGATGTCATCCCGGTTTCGGCAAAGCCGAAGACCGGGAACCAGTAACCCCGAACGATTGAGCCCGAGCCGCAGCGGTGCCGCGGATGACCCTCGCCAAGGCTGGAGTTTCTGCCTTCGCGCCGTCCCCCGGTCCGGCGGATACTGGATACCTGCCTTCGCAGGTATGACAGCGGAGGGTGGAACGAGCACCGCCCGCCTCATACCTGCCGAAGGTGCCAATGGGTCCGGCTCTCCCGGGCGACGTTCGCCCCGCACGCCCCTTTCCCCCCTTGAGGGGGAGATGTCGGCGCAGCCGACAGAGGGGGGTGAGCAGCGCCAGCGACGACACGCCGCGACCAGAAACACAAATGGCAGCCGAACCGCCCGCTCCGCCGTTCACCGCCCAAAAAACAAAAGGGCCGACGCAAGCGCCGGCCCTTTGCAATGAAAAACGGTCCGCCCTCAGATCCAGGGGCGCTCGCCGTCGACCTTGGTCTCGAAAGCACCGATGGACGGGGCCTTTTCCATCGTCAGGCCGATGTCGTCGAGACCGTTGAGCAGGCAGTGCTTGCGGAACGGGTCGATGTCGAAGCCGATCGAGCCGCCGTCGGGGCCGCGGATCTCCTGGGCTTCCAGGTCGACCGTCAGCGTCGCGTTGGCGCCGCGCCTGGCGTCGTCCATCAGCTTGTCGAGGTCTTCCTGGCTCACCACGATCGGCAGGATGCCGTTCTTGAAGCAGTTATTGTAGAAAATGTCGGCGAAGCTGGTGGAGATCACGCAGCGGATGCCGTAGTCGAGCAGCGCCCACGGCGCGTGCTCGCGGCTCGAGCCGCAGCCGAAATTGTCGCCGGCGACCAGGATCCGCGCCTTGCGATAGGCCGGCTGGTTCAGCACGAAATCCGGGTTCTCGGCGCCGTCGTCAAGCGTCCGCATCTCGTGGAACAGCGCGGAGCCGAGGCCGGTGCGCTTGATCGTCTTGAGGAACTGCTTCGGGATGATCATGTCCGTGTCGATGTTGATGATCGGCAGCGGCGCGGCGACCCCGGTCAGCGTGGTGAATTTTTCCATGGGCGTTTCTCCTGCGAAAACGGACGATCAGGCGGCAAGGCTCGTGGCGGCGTCGACACCGAGCATCAGGTTGAGATTCTGCACGGCGGCGCCCGAGGCGCCCTTGCCGAGATTGTCGTAGACGGCCATCAGCACCACCTGCGCCCGCGCATCGTTGGCGAAGACATGCAGGCGCATGCGGTTGGTGCCGTTGAAGGTCTCCGGATCGAGGTCCGGCGCCTTGTCGGAGCCGCTGAGCGGCGCGACATCGACGAAGGAGCCCTGCAGCGCGCCGTAATGCGCCTCCAGCGCGCCGTGGATCTCGGCCGCGCTCGGCGCCTTGGCAAGGCTCTCGAGGCGCAGCGGCACCGCCGTCACCATGCCTTGCGCGAAATTGCCGACCGCCGGCACGAAGATCGGCGTTGCGGCAAGACCGGCAAAGCGCGTCATCTCCGGCAGGTGCTTGTGGTTGAGGCTGAGCGCGTAAGGCAGGAAGGCCGGCTTGGCGGCGCCGTCCGCCTCGTAGGCCTCGATCATCTGCCGCCCGCCGCCGGAATAGCCGGAGATGGCGTTGACCGTCACCGGATGATCGGCCGGCAGCAGCCCGGCATCGATCAGCGGCCGCAGGCAGGCGATCACCCCTTGCGGGTAGCAGCCCGGATTGGCGACGCGCTTGGAGGCGGCGATCGCCGCGCCCTGCCCGGCGGCCATCTCGGCAAAGCCGTAGTCCCAGCCCTCAGTCACCCGGTGCGCCGTCGAGGCGTCGATCACCCGCGTGGTGTCGTTCTCGATCAGGGCGACGCTCTCGCGCGCCGCATCGTCCGGCAGGCAGAGGATCGTCACGTCGCAGGCGTTGAGCAGCTCGGCGCGTGCGCCGAGGTCCTTGCGCCGCTCCGGCGCGATGGACAGGAGCTCCAGGTCGCGGCGACGGGCAAGGCGCTCGCGGATCTGCAGACCCGTCGTGCCGGCTTCGCCGTCGATGAACACTTTCGCGACCATGGCTTGTCTCCGTGAAAAGAACGACCCTGCCGGCGGGCGAAACGGCTCCGCCTGTCGGCACGGGCTTGCGTTCTACACCAGGGCGGTGCCCCTTGTCATGTGGCAGGGCGCATGTCGGCGCGATCCGCGCGCGCCGCTCGCCTCACACCTTGGCCGGCTGGCGCGCCATCGCATGATAGTCCGGGTTGGGCCGCATGTCGGTCGCCGCCGCCACCCGGTTCGACATGTTGAAGAAAGCCGCGACCGCCGCAATGTCCCAGATGTCCCGGTCGGAAAAGCCGGCATCGCGCAGGGCCTGCCGGTCGCCCTCCAGCATCTCCGCCGGCCGCTCGGTCAGCTTCACCGAGAAGTCGAGCATCGCCCGGTGGCGCGGCGACAGCTCGGCGACGCGGTAGTTCATCACCATCAGCTCGCCCAGCTCCGGATCGCCGGACAACTGCCGCACCGCCGCCCCGTGCGCAGTCAGGCAGTAGAAGCAGCGGTTCACCGCCGACACCGCCACGGCGATCATCTCGCGCTCCAGCTTGCTGAGGCCGCTGTCGGCCAGCATCAGGTCGTTGTACATCTGGGTGAAGGCGGAGAGCTTCGCCTCACTGAACGCATAGGCCGCGAGCACGTTCGGCACCATGCCGAGCTTCTCGCGGCACTTGTCGAAATAGGCGCGCGTCGCCTCGCTGAGCTCGCCCTCGTCCTCGATCGCCAGCGCGATCGGCCGCTCCGTTGCGTTCATGTCATGCTCCTCCCTTACATATGGCCGCGTCGTCGGTCCGCCCCTCCCCGAATTCGGACACCTTTGACCGATAGCGGTGAATCCGGCTCGGGAAAGGATTCCCTCGCGCTCCTACTCGCTCTAGCATGCCGTGCTACCGGCGGCGACCGCGGGATGCACCCCGCGCCAGCCATGTCCGGTGCAAACATGAGAACCGGGCGCGATCGGACGAGACCCGTTCAGTAAGACCCGGATGGTGGGGGACCAATGCCCGAAGCACGTGAGCAAGCAAAAGCCCGATTGATCGACACGGTGGTCGCGGCGCTCGAGCCCGAGATCGGGGAGTTCGCGCGCGCCCTGTTCGCCCGCGGCGCGGCCGAGGATGTCGTCAGCTATCCGGCGGCGGACCTCGTCGCCCTCGCCCGCACAGCCTGGGCCGAGATGGCGAGCCATCCGCTCGGCACCCATCGCATCCACATCTACAACCCCGCCCCCGCCGGCGAGGGCAGCCGCGCCGACGAGATCACCGTCGTCGAGATCTTCAACGACAACATGCCGTTCCTGGTCGATTCGGTGATGGGCGAGCTGCAGGCGAGCGGCTTCGAGGCCCGCCTCGTGCTGCACCCGATCCTCGCGGTCGAGCGCGATGCCGACGGCCGCCTCCTCGCCTGCCACGGCACGGCGAAGGCCAAGACCGAAGGCGCCCGCCGCGAGAGCGTCATCCACATCCATGTCGGGCGGATCGACGCCAGCATCGAGCGCGAGCAGCTCGCCGAGCGCCTCGACGCCGTGATGAAGGACGTGCGCGCCGCCGTCACCGACTGGAAGCCGATGCGCGAGCGCCTCGCCGACGCCATCGCCACCTACAAGAACACCCCGCCGCCGGTGCCGGTCGACGAGCTCGCCGAGGCGATCCAGTTCCTGGAATGGCTCGCCGCCGACAACTTCACCCTGCTCGGCATGCGCGAATACTATTTCGAGGGCGGCGTGGCGGAAGGCGAGCTGTCGCACCGCCGCGGCTCGGGCCTCGGCCTGCTCGCAGATCCGGACGTGCGCGTCCTGCGCCGCGGCTCGGAATTCGTCGTCATCACGCCGGAGATCCGCGAGTTCCTGATGAAGCCGGAGCCGCTGATCGTCTCCAAGGCCAATGTCAGGAGCCGGGTCCATCGCCGCGTCCACATGGACTATGTCGGCGTCAAGCTGTTCGACGACACCGGCGAGCTCGCCGGCGAGCTGCGCATCGTCGGCCTGCTCACCGCCACCGCCTATACGCTGTCCACCGGCAGCATCCCCTTCCTGCGGCGCAAGGTCGACAGCGTGCTGGCGCGGGCCGGCTACGACCCGGAGAGCCATTCGGGCCGGGCGCTGACCAACGTGCTGGAGAGCTATCCGCGCGACGAGCTGTTCCAGATCGACCCGGACCTGCTTTACGACTTCACCCTGGCCATCCTGCAGCTCGACGAGCGCCCGCGCATCCGCGTGCTCGCCCGCCGCGACCGGTTCGACCGGTTCGTGTCGATCCTGTGCTACGTGCCGCGCGACCGCTACACGACCGAGGTGCGCCTGAAGATCGGCGCCTATCTCGCCAAGGTCTATGACGGCCGCCTGTCGGCCTGGTACGTCACCTATCCCGAAGGCCCGCTCGCCCGCGTCCACTTCATCGTCGGCCGCGACAGCGGCGAGACGCCCGATCCGTCCCAGGAGGATCTGGAGCAGGCGGTCGCCGGCATCGTCCGCACCTGGGCCGACGGCTTCCGCGAGGCCCTGCGCGCCGCCTATGGCGGCAACAAGGCGCTGGAAAAGGCCGCCCGCTATGCCGATGCCTTCCAGGCCGGCTACCGCGAGGTCTATGGCGGCGAGACGGCGCTGGAGGACATCCGCATCGTCGAGAAGCTGAGCGAGGCGTCCGACACCGCCCTCACCTTCTCCCGCCGGTCGCAGGACGCGCCCAACCGCGTCGTGCTCAAGGTCTATCACCACCTGGTGCCGATCCCGCTGTCGGCCCGCGTGCCGATCCTGGAGAACATCGGCTTCAAGGTGATCAACGAGCGCACCTACCGCATCACCCCGGCCGACCGGCCGCTCGCCTATCTGCACGAGCTGTCGCTGGAGCCGGCGGGCGGCGGCGACATCGACCTCACCGACGACCTGCGCAGCCGCCTGGAGGCGATCTTCCTGGCGATCTGGCGCGGCCAGGCGGAATCCGACGGCTACAACGCGTTGGTGCTCAGTGCCGGGCTCGCCTGGCGCGACATCGCCATGCTGCGCGCCCTGTCGCGCTACCTGCGCCAGGCCGGCATCCGCTATTCCGAGGACTACATGTGGCGGACGCTGAACCGCTACAGCGACGTCGCGGCCCGGCTGGTCGGGCTGTTCCACCTGCGCTTCGATCCCGATCTGGACGGCTCCGACCGCTCGCTCGGCGCGGCCCGCGTCGAGCAGGAGATCACCGACGCGCTCGACAAGGTCGACAGCCTCGACGACGACCGCATCCTGCGCCGCTTCGGCAATGTCATCGCCGCCATGCTGCGCACCAACTTCTTCCAGCTCGACGCGCACGGTCAGCCGAAGCCGACCTTCGCCTTCAAGCTGGACCCGCAGCGCATCGAGGAGCTGCCGCTGCCGCGGCCCTTCCGCGAGATCTTCGTCTACAGCCCGCGGGTCGAGGGCGTGCACCTGCGCTTCGGCAAGGTGGCGCGCGGCGGCCTGCGCTGGTCCGACCGGGCGCAGGACTTCCGCACCGAGGTGCTGGGCCTCGTCAAGGCGCAGCAGGTCAAGAACGCGGTGATCGTGCCGGTCGGTGCCAAGGGCGGCTTCGTGCCCAAGCTTCTGCCGGAGGGCGGCAGCCGCGACGAGGTCTTCGCCGAAGGCACCAAGGCCTACAAGATCTTCATCTCCTCGCTGCTCGACGTCACCGACAACCTGTCGGGCGACAAGGTCTGGGCGCCCGAGCGTGTCGTGCGCCACGACGAGGACGACCCCTATCTGGTCGTCGCCGCCGACAAGGGCACCGCGACCTTCTCCGACACGGCCAACGGCATCTCGGAAAGCCGCAACTTCTGGCTCGGCGACGCCTTCGCCTCCGGCGGCTCGGCCGGCTACGACCACAAGAAGATGGCGATCACCGCGCGCGGCGCCTGGGAGGCGGTCAAGCGGCACTTCCGCGAGATGAACCGCGACATCCAGAGCGAGCCCTTCACCGTCGCCGGCGTCGGCGACATGTCGGGCGACGTGTTCGGCAACGGCATGCTGCTGTCGAAGCAGATCCGCCTGGTCGCCGCCTTCGACCATCGCGACATCTTCCTCGATCCCGATCCGGACGCGGCCGTGAGCTGGGAGGAGCGCAAGCGCGTCTTCGACCTCGGCCGCTCCTCGTGGAACGACTACAACACCGCCCTGATCTCGGAGGGCGGCGGCATCTTCTCGCGCCAGGCCAAGTCGATCCCGCTGTCGCCGCAGGTGCAGGAGATGCTCGGCCTTTCCAAGGCCAAGGCAACGCCCCAGGAGGTGATGAACGCCATCCTGAAGATGAAGGTCGACCTGCTGTGGTTCGGCGGCATCGGCACCTATATCCGCTCCGCGAAGGAGAGCGATGCGGATGTCGGCGACCGTGCCAACGACGCGATCCGCGTCACCGCCGACCAGGTCGGCGCCAGGGTCATCGGCGAGGGCGCCAATCTCGGCATGACCCAGCTCGCCCGCATCGCCTTCAACCGGCGCGGCGGCCGCAGCAACTCCGACGCCATCGACAACTCCGCCGGCGTCAACTCCTCCGACATGGAGGTCAACATCAAGATCGCGCTCGGCGCGGCCGTTCGGGCCAACCGCCTGTCCGTCGCCGACCGAAACGTGCTGCTGGCGGCGATGACCGACGAGGTCGCCGACCTGGTGCTGCGCAACAACTACCTGCAGACGCTGGCGATCAGCCTGACGGAAGCGCGCGGCATGGAGGATTTCGGCTACCAGCGGCGGATGATGCGCCAGCTGGAGCAGGCGGGCCTGCTCGACCGCACGGTCGAGCAGCTGCCCGACGAGGCGGCCCTCGACGAGCTTGCAGCCAGCGAGGCCGGCCTCACCCGCGCCGAGATCGGCGTGCTGCTCGCCTATGCCAAGATCACCCTGTTCGACCGGCTGCTCGACAGTTCGGTGCCGGACGACAGCTATCTCGCCCGCGAGCTCTTCCGCTACTTCCCGCCCGAAATGCAGGAAGCCTATGCGGCGGAGATCGAGGGACACCGGCTGCGGCGCGAGATCATCTCGACGATGCTCGCCAACTCGATGATCAACCGCGGCGGGCCGACCTTCCTCACCCGCATCGCCGACCAGACCGGCGCCGATCCGGCGCAGATCGCCCAGGCCTTCGCCGCCGTGCGCGACGCCTACGGCCTGACGATCCTCAACGGCGAGATCGACGCACTCGACACCCTGATCGACGGCCAGATCCAGCTCGGCCTCTACCGCGCGGTGCAGGACCTGGTGCTGGAACAGACGGTCTGGTTCCTGCGCAATGTCACCTTCGAGGGCGGGCTGCAGTCCATCGTCACCCGCTTCGGCAGCGGCATCGACACGCTGGCGCCGGTGCTGGCCGGCGTGGTGCAGCCGGCGCTGAGGGCCGAGATCGAGGCGGAGACCCAGCGCCTCGCCGATGCCGGCGTTCCCGATCCGCTGGCCGCCCGCATCGCCCGCCTGCCGGTCGAGGCCGAGCTGCCGGACATCGTGCTGATCGCCGAGCAGACCGGGCGCGAGCTCACCGATGTCGCCGAGGTCTTCTTCCGCGTCGCCGGCCACTTCCGCCTCGGCGCCATGGAGGCCAAGGCACGCAGCCTGAAGATCTCCGACTACTATGACGGTCTGGCGCTCGACCGGGCGCGGGCGACCCTTGCCGGCGCCCATCGCGACGTCACCGCCGAGGCGCTGGCCGCCGGCGGCTTCGATGCCTGGCTTGCCGCCAACGAGGCGCGCGTCGCGCGCACCGCACGGGCGGCGGGCGAGATCATCGAGGGCGATCTCTCCGTGTCGAAGTTCTCCGTCGCCGCCGGCCTGCTCGCAGAGCTCGCCGGATGACGACACCCGGTGCCGGACACGCCCCGGGTGACATGACCAGGACCGCAACCGACAAGGGAGCGCCCGCAGCTGCGGGCGTTTCCCCGCCGGACGGAAACGCCCCCGGGAACGCCCTCGAAAACGCCCTCGGGGGCGCCCTGTTGCCGCCGCGCCGGGGCGCGGTCGCCAGCTGGCTGTTCTTCGACTGGGCTGCCCAGCCCTTCTTCACGCTGGTCACCACCTTCGTCTTCGCCCCCTATTTCGCCTCCGCGCTGGCGGCAACGCCCGCTGAGGGCCAGGCGCTGTGGGGCTATGCCACCGCCGCCGCCGGGCTCACCATCGCCCTGCTCGCACCCGTCCTCGGCGCCATCGCCGACCGCACCGGCGCGCGCAAGCCGTGGATCGCCGCCTTCTCCCTGCCACTGCTCGCCGGCTCCGCCGCCCTGTGGTTCGCCGTGCCCGGCGAGCCATGGGCCATCGCCATCGCGCTTGTCGGCTTTGCCGTTGCAACGCTCGGCGCCGAGTTCGCCACCGTCTTCACCAATGCGATGATGCCGGACCTCGTGCCCCGCGCCCGGCTCGGCCGCCTGTCGGGCAACGGCTGGGCGCTCGGCTATGCCGGCGGCCTCGTCTCGCTGGTCCTCGCCCTCGGCCTGATGGCCTCGAACCCGCAGACCGGCCTGACGATGCTGGGGCTGGAGCCGATCTTCGGCCTCGATCCGGCAACCCATGCCGGCGACCGCGCCTCCGGCCCGTTCTCGGCGATCTGGTATCTCGTCTTCGTGCTGCCGCTGTTCCTCCTGGTGCCGGACGTGCCGCGCCGTCCCGTTGCGCTCGGCACCGCCGTGCGCCAGGGACTTGCCGATCTGGCCGCCACCTTCCGCGAGGCGCGCGCCGACCGCCGCATGCTGCTCTTTCTCGCCGCCAACATGATCTACAAGGACGGGTTGGTCGCGCTCTTCGCCTTCGGCGGCATCTATGCCGCCGGCGTGCTCGGCTGGTCCTCCATCGAGATCGGCACCTTCGGCATCCTGCTGACCATCACCGGCACGCTCGGCGCGGTGATCGGCGGGCGGGTCGACGACCGGCTCGGGCCGAAGCCGGTGATCGCCGGCGCCCTGTTCGTGCTGATCCTGTGCGGCCTCGGCCTCGTCTCGGTCGACCGCGACACGGTGTTCTTCATCATTGAGGCAAGCCCGGCCGAGCCCGGCGCGGGCCTGTTCTCCAGCCTGCCGGAACAGGTCTTCCTGGTGCTCGGCGGTGTGCTGGGTGCGGCCGCCGGCCCCTTGCAGGCCGCCTCGCGCACGCTGCTCGTGCATGTCTCGCCGCCCGGCGCCATGACCCGCTATTTCGGCCTCTTCGCGCTCTCGGGCAAGGTCACGAGCTTCCTCGCGCCGCTGCTCGTCGGCCTCGTCACCGCCGCCACCGCCAACCAGGCGGCCGGCATGGCGGTGATCCTGGTGTTCTTCGCCGCCGGCCTCGCCCTGCTGTCGCGGGTTACCGACCGGCCGCACTGACCAATCCGCAAAAGAAAACGGGCGGGGAAAACCCCGCCCGTTCGAAAGACATCCACTCGACCTTGCGGCGTATCAGGCGCTCTGCTTGGTCGCCGCACGCTCCGCGCGCTTGCGGTCATGCGGATCGAGCAGCGCCTTGCGCAGGCGGATGGTCTTCGGCGTCACCTCGACCAGCTCGTCGTCGTTGATGTAGGAGAGCGCCGCTTCCAGCGACAGGCGGATCGGCGTCGTCAGGCGCACCGCCTCGTCCTTGCCGGCCGCGCGCACGTTGGTGAGCTGCTTGCCCTTCAGCACGTTGACCTCGAGGTCGTTGCCGCGCGTGTGCTCGCCGATCAGCATGCCGCGATAGACCTTGACGCCCGGGTCGATCAGCATCGGGCCGCGGTCTTCCAGGTTGAACAGCGCATAGGCCACCGCCTCGCCGTCGCCGTTGGAGATCAGCACGCCGGTGTGACGGCCGGCGATCTCGCCCTTGTACGGCGCGTAGTCGTGGAACAGGCGGTTGAAGATCGCCGTGCCGCGCGTGTCCGACAGCAGCTCCGACTGGTAGCCGATCAGGCCGCGGGTCGGGGCGTGGAACACCAGCCGGGTGCGGCCGGCGCCCGACGGGCGCATCTCGAGCAGGTCGGCCTTGCGCTCCGACAGCTTCTGCACGACGACGCCGGAATGCTCCTCGTCGACGTCGATGATGACTTCCTCGATCGGCTCCAGCCGCTCGCCGTTCTCGCCGGTGCGGAACACCACGCGCGGACGGCCGACGCACAGCTCGAAGCCCTCACGGCGCATGTTCTCGATCAGGATCGCCAGCTGCAGCTCGCCGCGGCCCGCGACGATGAAGGCGTCGGCCTCGGTGCTGTCCTCGATCTTCAGCGCGACGTTGCCCTCGGCCTCGTCCATCAGCCGCTTGCGGATGACGCGCGACTGCACCTTGTCGCCTTCCGTGCCGGCCAGCGGGCCGTCATTGACGCGGAAGGTCATCGACAGGGTCGGCGGATCGATCGGCTGGGCCGGCAGCGCCTCGGTGTATTCCGGCGCGCAGATCGTGTCGGAAACCGTCGCCTCGCTCAGGCCCGAGATCGAGATGATGTCGCCGGCGACGCCCTTCTCGATCGGCTGGCGCTCGAGGCCGCGGAAGGCCAGCACCTTGGAGATGCGGCCGGTCTCGACCAGCTTGTTGTCGCGCGACAGCGCCTTGACCGCCATGTTCGGCACCGCCTCGCCCGAGACGATGCGCCCGGTCAGGATGCGGCCGAGGAACGGGTTGGCCTGCACCGTCGTCGCCAGCATGCGGAAGGCGCCCGGCTCCGCCTTCGGCGGCTGGATATGGGCACGCACCAGGTCGAAGAGCGGATCCATGGAATCCTTCGGACCCGCCGGATCGCTCGCCATCCAGCCCTGCTTGGCCGACCCGTAGAGCACCGGGAAGTCCAGCTGCTCCTCGTTGGCGTCGAGCGCGGCAAAGAGGTCGAACACCTCGTCCAGCACCTCTTCGGCACGCTGGTCCGGCTTGTCGATCTTGTTGATCGCGACGATCGGGCGAAGGCCGAGCTTCAAGGCCTTGCCGAGCACGAACTTGGTCTGCGGCATCGGCCCTTCGGCCGCGTCGACCAGCAGAACCACGCCGTCGACCATGTGCAGGATACGCTCGACCTCGCCGCCGAAATCGGCGTGGCCGGGCGTGTCGACGATGTTGATGCGGGTGTCGCCGTGGGTCAGCGAGGTGACCTTGGCGAGAATGGTGATGCCACGCTCCCGCTCAAGGTCGTTGGAATCCATCATCCGCTCTTCCGTGCGCTGATTGTCGCGGAAGGCGCCCGACTGCTTCAGCAGCACGTCGATCAGGGTGGTCTTGCCATGATCGACGTGCGCGATGATGGCGATGTTGCGCAAGTCCATGTTCGGGCTGCTCCGGAAATGACAACGCGGGCCCACCGGGACCCGCGGATTTTCGCGCCCTCTATAACCGCAGAGCCGGATTCTTGCAACGCAGCATTACGCAGGGCGTCCTTGACAGATCCGCAGGACGGGCGCATTTGATAAGGTAACCATACTATCTGGAAAGCTTATGGACCCCGATCTTCCGACCAGGCCGCTCGGCTTTCTCGTCGGCGACATCGCCCGGCTTTTGCGCCGCCGCTTCGAGAAAGCGCTGGCCGAGGCCGACACCGGCCTCACCGCCGGCGAGGCCCGCACCCTCGCCTTCGTCGAGCATTATCCCGACCAGCGCCAGAGCGCGCTGGCCGAGCGTTTCGGCGTCGAGCCGATGACCATGTGCGGTTTTCTCGACCGGCTGGAAAATGCCGGCCTCGTTGCGCGCCGCCCCGACCCGTCCGACCGGCGGGCCAAGCTCGTCGCGCTGACGGCGGCGGCCGAGCCGGTGCTCGACCGCATCCATGCCGAGGCGGTCACGATCCGCCGCGCCGCCCTGGCCGGCATGAACCGGCAGGAGATGGACGCCGTCTACGCCCTGCTGGAACGCATGCACACCAACCTGCACGCCTCGACCGACCACAAGACCTATCAAAAGACAGACCAACCGGAGCGCTCATGAGCAGCACCGCCACATCCGCCGTTTCCGAGGCGATGGACAAGCTTCCCCCGCTCGATCCCGCCCTTGCCCCCGGCGCCCCGCGCGCCCGGACCGGCCGGCCGGCCCCGCCGGAGGGCGGCCCGATCATGAGCGAGATGCGCACCTCGCTGCTGGGCGCTGCGCTCGTCGCCATCGGCCCGATCACCATGGCCCTCTACACCCCGGCCATGCCGGTGCTGGCCGAGGCCTTCGGCACGTCCCAGTCGATGATCAAGCTGACGCTGACCGCCTATTTCGCCGGCTTCGCGCTGACCCAGCTGATCTGCGGCCCCCTGACCGACGCCTTCGGCCGCCGTCCGGTGACCCTGGCCTTCCTGGTGCTCTATCTGGCCTCCACCGTGGTCGCGACCTTCGCCCCCACCATCGAGTGGATGATCGTCGCCCGCACGCTGCAGGGCATCGGCGCCTCGGTCGGCGTCGCCGTCTCGCGCGCCATCGTCCGCGACCAGTTCACCGGCCAGACCTCGGCCCGCATCATGAACACCATCGCCATGATGCTGGCGATCGGCCCGGCGCTCGCCCCCACCATCGGCGGCGTCACGCTGGAACTGTTCGGCTGGCGCGAGATCTTCTGGGCCATGCTGATCTACGGCGTCGTCCTGCTCGTGGTGACGCAGGTCGCGTTCCGCGAGACCAATCCCTATATCGACCGCGCCAACCTGCGGCCGCGGGTGCTCCTGCACAATTACGCGACGCTGCTGCGCGATCCGCGCTACATGCAGCCCAGCATGCTGGTCGGCTTCGGCATCGGCACCATCTACACCCTCGCCTCGGTGCTGCCCTTCGTGCTGATCGACCATGTCGGCCTGACGCCCAGCCAGTTCGGCTTCGGCATGATGGTCCAGTCAGGCTCGTTCATCTCCGGCACCATCGTCACCGGCTTCGCCATGCGGCGGGTCGATGCCATCCGCCTGCTGCCCTTCGGCATGACCGGCATGGTCGCCGCCGCCGCGGCCCTGCTCGCCTCCTTGAGCCTGTTCCCGCCGACCTTCCTCGGGGTGATGCTGCCGGTCGGCGCCTTCGCCTTTTCGCTTGCCATGTCGCTTCCTTCCGTCACCAGCGCCGCGCTGCAGGGCTTCCCGCGCATGGCCGGAGCGGCCTCCGCACTGATGGGTTTCCTGCAATTCGGCGCCGGCCTGCTCGGCAGCCTGATCATCGCCGCCCTCGGCAATCCGCTGCTCGGCATCATCCTGGTGCCGCCAGCAATGCTGTTCATCGCGGTCGCCTCCTACCTGCTGCTCGGCCGGGTCAATGCCCGCCGGGTTGCCGCCGCCGGCCAGGGCTGAAATCCGCCGCGACCCTTGACGCGATTGGGCCTTGACGCGGCGGGGCGAACGGCGCAAGACCGCGGCGGAGACGGTTGTTCCGGTCGCAATCTCGGCCGTGCGCGGAGGCTGGCCAGCCATATCTGGCGGCGGGGCTTCCGGGCCGGGGCATCACGCCAGGTCGGGACACGAGACCGGGGCAGACGAATGACATCACCTCGCAGCGACGCACCCCCTTCGCCGGCTGCCGATGCACGGGCGCCGCGCCTTCTGCGCCACAGCCGCGGCGCGGTGCCGCTCGACCGGCCGCGGGTGATGGGCATCCTCAACATCACGCCGGACTCCTTTTCCGACGGCGGCCGCTTCCTCGCCCGCGACGATGCCCTGTCCAGCGCCCGGCGGATGATCGCCCACGGCGTCGACGTGATCGACATCGGCGCCGAAAGCACCCGGCCGAACGCCGACCCGGTCTCGGCCGAGGAGGAATGGCGCCGCCTCGCGCCCGTGCTGGGCGAGGTCGTCGCCCTCGGCGCGCCCGTCTCCATCGACACCTACAAGGCCGACATCGCCGCCAGGGCCTGCGCTCTGGGCGCCGTCATCGTCAACGATGTCTGGGGCCTGCAGAAGGATCCGGCGATGGCCGAGACGGTCGCCGAGGCCGGCGCCGCAGTGATCATGATGCACAACCGCGAGCGCGCGGATCAGGGTATCGACATCCTCGCCGACATCGACCGCTCCTTCGAGCGCTCGATGGAGCTTGCCGCCCGCGCCGGCATCCCGGCCGAGCGTCAGATGCTGGATCCGGGCATCGGCTTCGGCAAGACCCAGGACCAGAGCTACAAGGTGGTCAACCGGCTGGAGCATTTCGCCCGCCACGGCCTGCCGCTGATGGTCGGCGCCTCGCGCAAGCGCCTGATCGGCGCGGTGCTGGACGTCGACACCGAGGACCGGCTCTACGGCTCCCTTGCCCTGCACACCATCGCCTTCCTCAAGGGCGCGGCCATGGTCCGCGTCCACAATGTCCAGCCGCATGTCGATGCCGCCCGCATCGCCCATGCCACCATGAGCGAGCACGTGGGATGAGCACCGCACAGAGAAAGACCCTGGTGCGCGCCGCGCTCGGCCTGGGGTCCAATGTCGGCGACACGCTGGCCAATCTGGACGCGGCGCTCGCCGCGCTGGCGGCAACGCCGGGCATCGTCGTGGTCGCCCGCTCCTCCGACTACCGCACCCCGCCCTGGGGCCCGGTGCCGCAGGACGACTACCGCAATGCCTGCGCGGTGATCGAGACCCGGCTGTCGCCGCGCGACCTGCTCGACCGCTGCCTGGAGGTCGAGCGCAGCCTCGGCCGCGTCCGCGACATCCGCTGGGGGCCGCGCGTCATCGATATCGACGTGCTGATCTATGGCGAGGAGCGGATCGAGGAGGACGGCCTGACGATCCCGCATCCGCGCATGGGCGAGCGCGCCTTCGTGCTGGTGCCGCTGGCCGAGATCTGGCCGGACGCGCCGGTCGGCGACGGGCGCACCGCGCGCCAGGCGCTCGCCACCTGCCCGGGCCGCGACGAGATCCGCCCCATCAGGGACTGATCCCGTCCGCCAGCGTGCGCCCGGAAACTCCGCTTAGCGCTTGGCGTCGCGGCCGAAGTTCGGCGCGTCGGTCTCCTGGCCCGCCTCGACGATGGAACGGCGGATGCCGCGCGTGCGGGTGAAGAGCTCGAACAGCGCCTCGCCGTCGCCCCAGCGCACCGCCCGCTGCAAGGCCGACAGGTCCTCGGAGAAGCGCGACAGCATCTCCAGGATCGCGTCCTTGTTGTGCAGGCACACGTCGCGCCACATGGTCGGGTCGGAGGCCGCAAGCCGCGTGAAGTCGCGAAAGCCCGAGGCGGAATACTTGATCACCTCGGACTTGGTCACCGTCTCCAGATCGTCGGCCGTGCCGACGATGTTGTAGGCGATGATGTGCGGCACATGCGAGACGATGGCCAGGACCAGGTCGTGATGCTCGGCATCCATCGTGTCGACCATCGAGCCGCAGGCCCGCCAGAAGGCCGACAGCCGCTCCAGCGCCTCAGGGTCGGTGCCCGGCACCGGCGTCAGGATGCACCAGCGGTTTCGGAACAGTTCGGCAAAGCCCGCATCCGGTCCCGAATGCTCGGTGCCGGCGATGGGATGGCCGGGGATGAAATGCACCCCGTCCGGCAGGTGCGGCGCCATCTGCCGCACCACGGAGGCCTTGGTCGAGCCGACATCGGTGACGATGGCACCGGGGGCAAGCGCCGGGGCGATCCACTTGGCCACCGCCTCGCTCGCGCCCACCGGCACGCACAGGATGACGAGATCGGCACCGCTCACCGCCTCGGCGGCGTCGAGATGATAGCTGTCGCCGAGCCCCAGTTCCTCGGCCCGGCGCAGTGTCTGCTCCGAGCGGGTGGAAATGGCGATCTCCTCGGCCAGCCCCTCGCGCCGCGCCGCATGCGCGATGGAGGAGCCGATGAGGCCGATGCCGATCAGGGCAAGGCGGCGGAATTTCGGATCTGACATGAAAACGGCCTGACACTTGCGGTTCCCGCGCGCCGTGGCGCGGGAACCGTCGCCGTGGCGCCTCAGCGCCCGGCGAGGAACTCCTTCAGCACCGAGACGACCTCGCGGTTGGCCTCCTCGCTGCCGATCGACATGCGCAGCGCATTGGGCAGCCCGTAGGCGCCGACGGCCCGCAGCACGCATCCGCGCGCGCTGAGATAGGCATCGGCCTCCGCCGCGGTGCGGCCCGGCTCCTCGGGGAAGTGGATCAGCACGAAATTGCCGACGCTCGGCGTAACTTCAAGGCCCAGCGCCGCCATTTCCTTGCTCACCCAGTCCAGCCAGATGTCGTTATGGGCGACGGCGGTCTCCAGGAAGGCGCGGTCGCGCACGGCGGCGATGCCGGCGGCCTGCGAGGCGCCGGAGACGTTGAACGGCCCGCGCACCCGGTTCAGCGCGTCGATCACATGCGCCGGGCCGTAGCCCCAGCCGATGCGCAGCGCCGCCAGACCGTAGATCTTGGAGAAGGTGCGCGTCATCAGCACGTTGTCGGCCGTCGCCGCCAGTTCGACGCCGGCCTCGTAGTCGTTGCGGCGCACATATTCGGCATAGGCCGCATCGAGCACCAGAAGGACGGAAGGCGGCAGGCCGGCATGCAACCGGCGGATCTCGTCGAACGGCAGGTAGGTGCCGGTCGGATTGTTCGGATTGGCAAGGAACACGACCTTGGTGCGCGGGGTCACCCGCGCCAGCAGCGCGTCGACATCCGTCGTCAGGTTCTGCTCCGGGGCGACGACCGGCGTGCCGCCGGCGGCCAGGATGGCGATCTTGTAGACCAGGAAGCCGTATTCGCTGTAGAGCCCCTCGTCGCCCGGACCGATATAGGTACGCGCCACCAGCTCCAGGATCTCGTCCGAGCCGTTGCCGCAGATCATCCGCTCCGGGTTCAGGCCGTAGACGTCGGCGATCGCCTCGCGCAGACCCGTCGAGCCGCCGTCCGGATAGAGCTCCAGATGACCGGCGCAGGCGCTGAACGCCTCCACGGCGCGCGGGCTCGGGCCCAGCGGCGTCTCGTTGGAGGACAGCTTGTGGAGCTTCGCACCGCCCGCCGCCTTGGTCCGGCCGGGCACGTAGGGAGCGATCTCCAGAATGCCGGGGCGCGGCTCGGGACGGGACGGGGAACGGGGATCGGCGGTCGTCAGCATGGCCGAGATTTCCTGACTGCGGCGGTCTTGGCCGGCACGCGGGCCGGCCTTGCGGGACTACCGTATCGGCAACCATGCCGGCACGGCGGAAGAACGGCCGGCAACCATGCCGGCCTTGCGATGAGGGCGGCCGGCAACCATACCGGCCTTGCGAAAAGACAGCCGGCGCCCGCTGAAAACGGGGCTCCGGCCAGCGCATACTCATAGGCAGTAGGCCTGTCGAAAGCAAAAGAAAACATTGACGTTGCCCGGACGGGCTCCTACGTCTGCTGGTCCCCGCGGGCCGGCCCCCACAAGGGCGAAAACCGGCCCTCGCGAGACAGTTTCGACCCCAGGCGTTGCCTGCAAACCGCGCGAACGCCGCCAGGAGGATGTCCGGCACCGATGAGCAAGGACACGACCGCCGAAGAGACCCCGCCCGATCAGAGCCCACCGGAACTGCGGGCAGCGCCGGCCAGCGAGGCCGACAACCCGTCGAGCCGCGTCGAGAGGTTCGGCGGCGACAAGGCGTTGCAGCTCGATTCCGGCACCGTGCTCGATCCCTGGCAGATCGCCTACGAGACCTATGGTACGCTGAACGAGGACCGCAGCAACGCGATCCTCGTCGCCCACGCCCTGACCGGCGACCAGTATGTCGCCTCGCCCAATCCGCTGACCGGCAAGCCCGGCTGGTGGTCGCTGCTCGTCGGCCCGGGCAAGCCGGTCGACACCGACCGCTTCTTCGTCATCTGCGCCAATGTGCTCGGTGGCTGCCTCGGCACCACCGGCCCCGCCTCCACCAATCCGGCGACCGGCCGGCGCTGGGGCCTCGACCTGCCGCTGGTGACCATCCGCGACATGGTCCGCGCCCAGGCGGTGCTGCTCGACCATCTCGGCATCGAGACGCTGTTTTCCGTGGTCGGCGGCTCCATGGGCGGCATGCAGGTGCTGCAATGGGCGGTGAGCTATCCCGAGCGGGTGTTTTCCGCCGTGCCCATCGCCGCCGCCGCCCGCCATTCCTCGCAGAACATCGCCTTCCACGAGGTCGGCCGCCAGGCGGTGATGGCCGATCCCAACTGGTGCGGCGGGCGCTATTTCGAGCGCGGCGTGCGCCCCTCCAAGGGGCTGGCGGTGGCGCGCATGGCCGCCCACATCACCTATCTCTCCGACCCGGCGCTGCACCGCAAGTTCGGCCGCAACCTGCAGGACCGCGAGGCGATCACCTTCGGCTTCGACGCCGATTTCCAGATCGAGAGCTACCTGCGCCACCAGGGCATGACCTTCGTCGACCGGTTCGACCCCAACTCCTATCTCTATGTCACCCGGGCGATGGACTATTTCGACCTGGCCGCCGATTTCGGCGGCTCGCTGCCGCGCGCCTTCCTGCATTCGCCGACCCGGTTCTGCGTCATGTCCTTCACCTCCGACTGGCTGTTCCCCACCGCCGAGAGCAAGGCCGTGGTCAAGGCGCTGAATGCGGCCGCCGCCAACGTCTCCTTCGTCGAGGTGGAGAGCGACCGCGGCCACGACGCCTTCCTGCTCGATGAGCCGGAAATGTTCCGCACCGTGCTCGGTTTCCTGACCGGCGCGGCCCATGCCCGCGGGATCGCCCCGCCGGCGGGAGGTGCTGCATGAGCGTGACGACCATCACCACACCCGAGGCCGCGGTGGACGCGCCGCCCGTGCCGACGACCGCGCCGCAGGCTGCCGCCCAGCCGGGCAGCGCGCGCGGCGACCACCGTCTCGTCGCCGATCTGGTCATGCCGGGATCGCGGGTGCTCGACATCGGCTGCGGCGAGGGCGAGCTGCTCGATCTGCTGATCCGCGAGAAGCAGGTGGACGGGCGCGGCCTGGAACTGTCGCAGGCCGGCGTCAACGCCTGCGTCGCCCGCGGTCTGTCGGTCGTCCAGGGCGATGCCGACCGCGACCTGTCGGACTATCCGGACAACGCCTTCGACTTCGTCATCCTCAGCCAGACGCTGCAGGCGACCTACGCTCCGCGCCGGGTGCTGGAGGAGCTGCTGCGCATCGGCTCCAACGTCATCGTGTCCTTCCCGAACTTCGGCTTCTGGCGCAATCGCCTGCAGCTTCTGTTCGGCGGCCGCATGCCGGTCACCGACTACCTGCCCTATTCCTGGTACGACACGCCGAACATCCACTTCTGCACCATCCGCGACTTCGTGCTCCTGTGCCAGGAGGCCGATGCCCGGATCGTCAAGTCGATGGCGCTGGATGCGGGCGGCCGCCCGGTCGGCTTCACCGCGCCCTGGTGGGTCTGGAACCTGATCGGCGAACAGGCCCTGTTCCTGCTGAAACGCTCGTAAGGCCTGACCGCCCGAAGCCAGACCGCCTGAACCCGGAGCCGGCGCGCCCGTTCATGCCGGGCGCGGCGCCCTCCGGCACGAAGACCGGCCGCAGCGCCTTCATCAGCCGCGTCTCGCCGCCGGCCGGCGCACCGCGGAACATCTGCTTCTCCGCCTCGATCACCAGCAGACCGGCAAAGGCCGGCCACAGCCGGCGGCCGATCCGGTCCCAGGCCGGCGCGCTGCGCAGCACCAGTCGCGAGCGGGTCGGCGGCAGGCACAGCGCCTCGTCGCTTCCCGACGGGCGGAACTGGCAGGCGCGCAGCAGCCCCTCGATCTGTCCGCGCGAGAACGGCCGGCCGTAGCCGAAGGGCGAGATTTCCGAGCGCGCCCACAATCCCCGCCGGTTGGCGACGACGACGATCATCCGCCCGCCCGGCACCAGCACCCGCCAGATCTCGCGCAACAGCGCTTCCGCATCGCCGCAATGGTCGAGGCAGTGGACGACGAGCACATTGTCGAAGACGTGATCGGGGAACGGCAGCTCGGTCTCGTCGACCAGCGTCGCCGAGTTGCGCCCGCCGCGCGGCCAGGCGACCACCCCTTGCGCCGCCGGCATCGCGGCGATGCACCGCTCCGCCTCTTCCAGATAGGGCCGCATGTACGGCGCGGCGTAGCCGACCCCGAGCAGGCTACGCCCTTTCAGGTCGGGCCAGCGGGCGCGGATCCGCGCGCCGACCAGCACCCGCATCATCCGTCCGAGCGGCAGGTCGTAGAAGGTACGCTGGTGCTGGACGTCGAGATACATGCTGACCCGCCTGAGGCAGACCCCGGCGGGGCGTGCGGGCTGATTGAACCCGTTGCGGCGTTTGGATGCAACAACGCAACTTTTCGGCATTTCGAGACGGAATTTTGCAAAATCCGTCTCAATTTCTGCAATAGCCCTCAAATCATTGTAATTACAATATTATTTTTCGGAAAAACCGTCGAAATCCACGAAAGGAGCGCCAGATCCCGCCCGTTCGATCAGCCGCAGCAGGGCCCGGCGCAGCGTCTCCGTTTCCCCCTCGCCGATCGCCTCGACCAACCGCGCCTGATGTGCCTGCGCCTCGAGGATAAGTTCGTCGACATGCGCCTCGCCCGCCGGCGTCAGCCGCACCCAGACGCGGCGCCGGTCTTGCTCATCCGCCTGCCGCGCGACCAGCCCCTTGGCGACCAGCTTGTCGACGGTCTTGGAGATCGCCGGCTGGTTGGCAAGGCAGCTCTTCGCCAGTTCGCCGACGGTCAGCCCCTCGCCCGTCCCCTTCAGCGAGGCGAGGATGCGCCACACCGCCACCGGCACGCCGCGGGCCCGCACCTGCTCGTGGAATTCCGCGCTTGCAACGCTGGAGGCCCGCGCCAGCAGATAGAGCAGATAGCCGTCGACGAAGCGCCCGGAGGCAGCGCCGGAAGCGCCTTCAGGCGGGCTGCCGGGGGACGGGCGGCTAGGTGCCGCAAGATCGGTCATTGCACGCCTCTCATTCGGGCAGGGCGGCCGACGGGCCGGCATAGCTCGGGGTCGCGTAGCGCCCCGAATGATAGAGCAGCGGCTCGCGGTCCGCATGGTCGAAGGCCTCGACCCGCCCGAGGAAAACCAGGTGGTCGCCGCCCTCCACCCGGGTCGCGTTGAGGCACTCGAACACGGCGGTTACCCCCGCCAGCACGGGCACGCCGCACTGCCCCGGCTGCCACGAAACTCCAGCGAAACGGTCCTCCACCGGCCGCGCGAACCGGTCGGACAGCGCCTGCTGATCGGACGCCAGGATGTTGACCGCATAGTGCCGGGACCGCTCGAAAACGGCGAGATTCTGCGATTTTCGGGCGAGACTCCACAGCACCATCGGCGGGTCGAGCGAGACCGAGTTGAAGGAATTGGCCGTCAGCCCGACCGGCCGGCCGGCCTCGTCCAGCGTGGTGACGATGGTGACGCCGGTGACGAACCGCCCGAGGGCGCTGCGGAAGCTGCGGTGATCGCTCATCATGGCCCGTCCTCGTGCCTTCGGCTTGCGGAATGCCGGCGACCCGCCGCCGGCAACAAGTTCATGCCTAAAAATATTCCTTTTCATACAATAACGAAATTGCTACGCTCCTCCAAGTTCTTTTCGCTTGCTGCGAAAATTGCCCGCCCGGCGCAACAAAACGTCGGACGGCACGGATCTGGCCGTGCCGGACATCGGCGCGAAGCGATGGGCCGGGGCGGATCGGGAGGAGGATCTGATGCTCGCCGACAGGATCGAGGGAAAGTGGATCGACGCCTTCGCGGCCGTCTTCACCCTCTGCAAGGTCGCGCCGGGGGAGAGTGTCGCAATCCTCTCCGAAACCCAGTCGCGCGCCCTCAACGTCCACATCGCGGAACTCGCCCTGCTGCGCCTCGGCGCCCGACCCTTTCACGTGGTCGTGCCGACGCCCCCGCAGGATGCGCCGGTGCCGGTGCGCTCGACCGGCGCGTCGGCCGCGCTCACCGGACAGGACGCGGCGATTGCCGCCCTTGCCGCCAGCGGCCTTGTCGTCGACCTGACGGTCGAAGGCCTGCTGCACGCGCCGGAGCTTCCGCGCATCATCGCGGGCGGCGCCCGCATGTTGATGATTTCAAACGAACATCCGGACGCGCTTGAGCGCCTGCTGCCGCAGCCACGCGACAAGGACCGGGTGCGAGAGGCCGTCTCCCGCATCCGTGTGGCGACCGAGATGACTGTCACCTCCGCCGCCGGCACGGACCTCAAGGTCGCCATGAAAGGCGCCTCGACCGTCGGCGTTTGGGGCTGGTGCGACCGGCCGGGCTCCGTCGCCCACTGGCCGGCCGGCCTCGTCGTCAGCTTTCCCGCCGCCCACAGCGTCAACGGCACATTGGTGCTGGATGCCGGCGACATCAACCTGACCTTCAAGCGCTATCTCGAGCGCCCGGTCCGCCTCACCATTGTCGACGACTACGTGACGGCGATCGAGGGCGAAGGTACGGATGCCGAGCTGACCCGCCGCTATCTCGCCGCCTGGGGCGACAAGGAGGCCTATGCCGTCGCCCATGTCGGCTTCGGCATGAATGCCGGGGCACGCTACGAGGCGCTGACCATGTACGACCAGCGCGAGACCAACGGAACGGAAGTGCGCGCCTATTCGGGCAATTTCCTGTTCTCGACCGGGGCCAACGAGTTCGCCGGCCGCTTCACCAAGGGTCATTTCGACATCCCGGTGCGCGGCTGCACCATCGCGCTCGACGGCGAACCGGTGGTGGTGGACGGCGAGCTGATCGAGGCGCTGCGATGAGCCGGCCCGACCACATCCGCAGGACCGGGGGCGAACGCGCCGTCGTGCTGCTGCACGGCATCGGCGCCGGCGCGGAGATGTTTGCGCCGCAGATCGAGGGGCTCGGCCGGGACCACGACACCATCGGCTGGAACCTTCCCGGCTACGGCAGCACCGCGCTGCTGTCGCCGATGACCTTCCCGGCCTTGTCTGCGGCCCTGCTCGCCTTTCTCGACCGGCTCGGGCTCGACCAGGTCGACCTGCTCGGGCACTCGATCGGCGGCATGCTGGCCCAGGACTTCGTCGCCCGCCATCCGAACCGCGTGCGCACCCTGGTTCTGTCCGCCACCACCGCCGCCTTCGGCAGCCGCGACGGCGAGTTCCAGAAGCGCTTCGTCGCCGAGCGGCTGGCCCCGCTCGATGCCGGACGGACGATCCCCGAGCTGGCCCGCGAATTCGTGCCGGATCTCGTCGGACCGGCCTGCGACCCGGCCGCCGTACCAGTGGCCACCGCCGCCATGAGCCGGGTCCCGGAGGCTACCTATCGCGAGGCGATCCGCTGCCTTGCTACCTTCGATGCGCGCGACACGCTGGCCGACATCGCCGTGCCGGTGCTGCTCGTCGCCGGCGAGGTCGACCGCAATGCCCCGGCCCCGACCATGCGCCGGATGGGCGAGAAGCTGCGCGATGCCCGCTACGTGGAGCTGCCCGGCACCGGCCATCTGGCCCCGCTGGAATGCCCGCAAGCCTTCGAGGCCGCGCTCCGCGACTTCCTGAAACAGACCGAGACCACACCGCCGCAAGAGGGAGCAGGCCGATGACCGTCGCCGATCTCGAGACGCTCGACATGGACAAGCCGATCTTCGATCCCAAGGCCTTCCGCCTGACCGAGCAGGAGGAGGAACTGACCGCCCTCGCCCGCCGGGTGGCCAAGTCCCGCTTCGCTCCGCGCGCCGAGGCCATCGACCGCGACGCGGTGTTTCCGACGCAGAACTACCGCGACATGCACGAGACCGGCCTGCTCGGCATCTGCGTGCCCAAGGAGGACGGCGGCCACGGCGCACCGTTCCGCACCTACATGATGACGGCGGCCGAGATCGGTCGCTATTGCGGCGCGACGGCCCTGACCTGGAACATGCATGTCTGTTCCTGCCTGTGGACCGGCGCGCTGACCGACGACCTGGAAATCGAGGCCGGCGAGCGCGAGCTGCATCGCCAGCGCCGTGCCGTCCACTATAAGCGCATCCTGGAAGACGGGGCTATCTACTCCCAGCCCTTCTCGGAAGGCGGCGCCGCCGCGGCCGGTGCCGCGCCCTTTTCCACCTCCGCCCGCAAGGTCGACGGCGGCTGGATCATCAACGGCAAGAAGATCTTCGCCTCCCTGTCCGGCCATGCCGATTATTACGGTATCCTCTGCGGCGAGATGAAGGAGGGCGAGCGCCCCTCGCGCCGCGACACGATGTATATCGCCGTGCCGGCGACGGCCGAGGGCGTCGAGGTGGTCGGCCCGTGGGATCCGCTCGGCATGCGCGGCACCGTTTCGCGCACCCTGCTGTTCAAGGATGTCTTCGTCTCCGAGGACGAGTCCCTGATGCCGCGCGGCGTCTACTACCAGGCGGCCAGCCGCTGGCCGCACATGTTCATGACCCTGTCGCCGACCTATATGGGCATCGCCCAGGCGGCCTTCGACTTCACCGTGAAATACCTGCGCGGCGAATGGCCGGGCCTGCCGCCGGTCAAGCGGCGCATGTTCCCCACCAAGCAGATGGGCGTCGCCCAGATGCACCTGATGCTGGAGCAGACCAAGGCCCTGTGGTTCCATGCGATCACCGAGGCCGGTCCCGATCCCTCGCGCGAGCAGATGCTGCGCGCCTGGGCGGCCCATTACACGGTGATGGAGAACGCCAACGAGATCTGCCAGCTCGCCATCCGCACCTGCGGCGGCCAGTCGATGCTGAAGTCCCTGCCGCTGGAGCGCCTGTTCCGCGACAGCCGCTGCGGCGCCCTGATGCTGCCCTGGACCGCCGAGATCTGCCTCGACCGGATCGGCCGGGAAAGCCTCTACCTGCCGGGAGAAACCGACGAGTGACGTCGATCGACCACTGGATCGAGGCGCATGCGCGCTTCACCCCGGGAAAGACGGCGCTGGTCTTCGGCGACGAGCGGATCGACTACGCCGCTCTCGCCGACCGCATCGGCCGGCTGGCCGGCGCGCTTGTGGCCCGCCACGGCATCAAGCGCGGCGAGCGGATCGCGTATCTCGGCACCAATTCGCCCGACCAGCTGCTGCTGACTTTCGCCGCCGCCCGGATCGGCGCCATCGTCGTACCGCTGAACTGGCGCCTTGCCCCGCCCGAGCTCTCGCACGCCCTCGCTGACAGCGGCGCAAGGCTCCTGGTGCACCAGCCCGATTTCGCGGCCACCCTTGCCGCGATGGCGACTCTCTCCCCGCTTCCCGAGCAGTTATTGGCCGACCCGGCAACGGGCGGGCTCGCCCACCAGGCGAGGGATGACGCGCCGCTCGGCCATGACGAGGGAGACGGCACGGCGCAGGATCCCCTGCTGATCGTCTACACCTCCGGCACGACCGGCCGGCCGAAGGGCGCCGTGCTGACCCAGGCCGCCGTCGAGGCCAACGCGCTGAACGCCCTGCACATGCAGGAGATCACCGCCACTGACACGGTCCTGACGGTGCTGCCGATGTTCCATGTCGGCGGGCTCAACATCCAGACGACGCCGGCGCTCTATGCCGGGGCGACGGTGATCCTGCACGACCGCTTCCACCCCGGCGCGACGCTCGCCGCGATCCGCGACCAGCGCCCCGACCTCACCGTGCTGGTGCCGGCAACGCTCGCCGCACTGATCGCCCATCCCGAGTGGGAGACGGCGGACCTTTCCTCCCTGCGCCTTGTCGCGACCGGTTCTTCCGACGTGCCGCACGCCCTGATGCGCGCCTTCGTCGACCGCGGCGTGCCGGTGCTGCAGGTCTATGGCGCGACCGAGACCGGACCGGTCGCGATCTACCAGCGCCGCGAGAACGTTGTCCCGGAATTCGGCGCCATCGGCCGGCCCGGCCTGCATACGAAGGCGCGCATCCGCATCGGCGAGCGCGACGCCCGCCCCGGCGAGATCGGCGAGATCGAGCTGAAGGGCGGCAACATCACGCAAGGCTACTGGAACAACGAGACGGCAACGGCCGACACGTTCCGCGGCGGCTGGTTCCGCACCGGGGACCTTGCCCTTTGCGACGAGGCCGGCGTCTTCTGGTTCAAGGACCGCTTGAAGAACGTCATCATCTCCGGCGGCGAGAACATCTATCCGGCCGAGCTGGAGCGGGTGCTCGGCGAGATCGCCGACTTGAGGGAGGCCGCAGTGGTCGGCATTTCCGATCCGCGCTGGGGCGAAAGCCCCGTGGCGGTGGTGGTTGCGGAACCCGGCCGGGAGGTCACCGCCGAGGCGGTGCTGGCAGGGTTCGACGGACGTCTGGCGCGCTACAAGCACCCGAAATCCGTCGTCTTCACGCAGGAGCTGCCGCGCAATGCGCTCGGCAAGATCCAGCTGGAAAGGGTCAGGAAAATAGCCGAGGATGCGCTCAATGCGTCCGGCAAGAAGCAAAGCGCCTGACCGGAACAAGAACCAGACAGAGGGGACTGAAATGCGGAAATTCATCGGGATGCTGACCGCGGTCGCGGCACTTGGCCTCGCCACTGCCGCCTCCGCCGAGACCACCTTGCGCGTGTCCAACTGGCTGCCGCCGTCCCACCCCATCGTCAAGGACATCCTGGCCCCCTGGGGCGAGCAGGTGGCCAAGGCGACCGACGGACGCGTCAAGGTCGAGATCATGGCCGCGCCGATCGGCAAGCCGCCGGCACAGTTCGACCTGATCCGCTCGGGCGCGGCCGATGTCGGCTATGGCGTGCATGGCTACACGCCCGGCCGCTTCAAGCTGACGCCGCTGGTCGAGGGGCCGTTCCTGTCCGATAGCGCCGAGGCGCTGTCCGTCGCCTACTGGAAGGTGCAGGAGGCGATGCTCTCCAAGGCCGACGAGCATGAGGGCGTCAAGCTGCTCACCGTCTTCACCCATGGTCCCGGCGGCATCTACACGACCACCAAGAAGGTCGCCTCGGTCGACGACCTTGCCGGCCTGAAGATGCGCATCGGCGGCGGCATCGTTGCCGAGATCGCCTCGCGGCTCGGCATGGTCGGCGTGCAGGCCCCCTCGCCGCAGGTCTACGAGATCCTCGCCAACGGCGTCGCCGACGGCATCCTGTTCCCGCCGGAGTCCGTGCCCTTCTTCCGCATCGACGAAGTCATCCGCAACGGCGTCTCCGTGCCGGGCGGCCTCTACAACACCTCATTCTTCGTGGTGATGAACCGCGGCGCCTGGGACAAGCTGTCGGATGAGGACAAGGCCGCCATCGACAGCGTGTCGGGCGAAGCCATGGCCCGCATGGCCGGCCAGGCCTGGGACGCGGCCGACGCGGCCGGCGTCAAGGTGATGGAGGACAAGGGCGTCGCCCAGACCACCGCCGACGAGGCCATGACCGCCGCCATCGCCGAGAAGCTCGCCGGTGTCGAGAAGGGCTTCCTCGACGCGGCCTCCGCCGCCGGCATCGATGGCCAGGCGGCCATCGACATGCTCAAGGCCGAGATCGCCGCGGCGAAATGACCGGCGAACCCCGCGACGGCGCGACCGGCGGGGGCGCCAGCCCCTTCCGGCCGCTCGCCGCGGCGACGCGCCTCCTCCAGCTCGTCGCCGCGCTGCTGCTGCTGGTGATGATGGCGGTGACCTTCGTCGACGTCATCGGCCGCTACGTGTTCAACAGTCCGCTGCCCGGCGCCTTCGAGCTGACCGAGGTGCTGCTGGCGCTCGTCGTCTTCGTCGGCCTGCCGATCGTCACCGCACGGCGGGAGCATGTCACTGTCGACCTTCTCACCGGCCGGCTTCCGGGCCGTCTCCGGCAGGGTCTTGCCCGGGCAGCGCTGGCAGTGACCGCCGGCGTGCTGGCGGTGTTTGCCTGGCGGCTGGCGCTTCTGGGCCGCGACTACAGCTCCTATGGCGATGCCACGGTCTATCTGGGCATCCCGCTCGGGCCCGTCGCCGTCGCCATGGCGGTGCTGGCCGGGATTTCCGCGCTCGTCGCCGCCGTTCTCATCCTGCGCCGGCAGCCCTGAGCGGGCCGCCTCGTCCACCTCCCCGAGGGACCTTCGCAAGACCATGGAAACCTGGCTTCCCGGCCTCGTCATTCTCGTCGTCGTGATGTTCGCGGGCGTGCCGATCGCCGTCGCCATGGCCGCCGTCGGCGGCCTCGGCCTGACGATGATCCTCGGCTTCGCCCCGGCCATGGCGATGGTCGGACAGACCACGTTCGACACCGGCCTTTCCTACCCGCTGTCGGTGGTGCCGCTCTTCGTGCTGATGGGCAATCTCGTCACCCGAGCAGGCCTCTCCGACGAGCTCTACGCCGCCTGCCACGCCTGGCTCGGCCATCGCCGCGGCGGCCTTGCCATGGCGACCGCCGTTGCCTGCGGCGGCTTCTCCGCGGTCTGCGGCTCTTCGCTCGCCACCGCCGCGACCATGGGCAAGGTCGCCCTGCCGCAGATGCGCCGCTACAAGTACGACGACGGGCTGGCGAGCGGGGTGATCGCGGCCGGCGGCACGCTCGGCATCCTGATCCCGCCCTCCGTGATCCTGGTACTCTACGGCGTCACCGCCCAGCAGGACATCGCCAAGCTGTTCATCGCCGGCATCATTCCCGGCATTCTCGGCATCCTCGGCTACATGGCCGCCGTCTGGCTGGTCTGCTGGCGGCGCCCCGAAGCCGGCCCGCCGGCCGAGCGCCTGCCCTATCGCGAGCGCTTCCGCGCGCTTGCCGGCGTTGCCGGCATCACCGCCCTGTTCGCGCTGGTGATCGGCGGCATCTATGCCGGCATCTTCACCGCAACGGAGGCCGCCGGCATCGGCGCCAGCGGCGCCTTCGTGATCGCGCTGGCCCGCCGCCGGCTGACCCTCGCCACCCTGCTGGAGACGCTGAGCGATACGGCCGCCACCACGACGATGATGTTCATGGTGCTGATCGGCGCGCTGATCTTCTCCAACTTCGTCAACATCGCCGGTCTGCCGGCGGCGCTCTCGGGCATGGCGGCCGCCTCCGACCTGCCGCCCTGGGCGATCCTGCTCGCCGTGCTCGGCGTCTATCTCTGCCTCGGCATGGTGCTGGAAAGCCTGTCCATGGTGCTGCTCACCGTGCCGATCTTCGCACCGATGATGGCGGCCCTCGGCTACGATCTCGTCTGGTTCGGCATCGTCGTCGTGGTGGTCACCGAAATCAGCCTGATCACACCGCCGGTCGGCCTCAACGTCTTCGTGCTGAAGACGGTGATGCCGGACGTGCCGCTCGGCCGGATCTTCCGCGGCATCGTGCCGTTCATCCTGGCCGATATCGTCCGCCTGGCGCTGATCGTCGCCGTGCCCTCGCTGGTGCTGCTGCTTCCCGGCCTGATGCGCTGACGCCGCCGCGCCGGCGTGCCGGGCGAGCCCCCCGCAGGCAACTGCGGCCTTGACCCGGCAAGGCAATCGGCGCAAATGAAAGGGAACGGGCATGACAACGGCAGGCGCGGCTCGCAGGAGCCGGCGCCTCCTTGCGATGTGGCCCGTTGTCGATCGACATGCCGGCCGCCCGCCGCAGGCGGAGAGGGACCCGGCAGCGTCGGAAGCTGGAGCCGCTGGAGACCATGCCGGTCGCATCGTGTGACAGGACGCCCGCGCCGCCGCGCGGCAGGACATTGCAGCCGGGCGGCACCGTCCGGATTGCGAAGGCCTGCACGCGTCCGCGCCCGACCCGCACCCGCCGCTGGCAGCGTATCGAGATCGGCGACCGTCGCCGCCTGCCCGCGCGCTTTCACGCCCTCTTCGCCTCCCCCGGTGATCCCGGCCTTACCGCCGGCCTCGCGCCGGCCGGGAGTGCCGCCGGCTGAGAGGCCAGGCCCCTTTCTTCGAAATCCGCCATTCGCCGCACCTCATGCGGCACCCGGCCGGAGGCCCGACAGCCCCGTCCAGGACCTTCAGAATATCAGGAGAGACAGATGAACGCTCCGCGCACGCTCTACGACAAGATCTGGGACGACCACGTGGTCGAGACCCAGGAGGACGGCACCGTCCTGCTCTATATCGACCGCCACCTGGTGCATGAGGTCACCAGCCCGCAGGCCTTCGAGGGCCTGCGCATGACCGGCCGCAAGGTCCGCCAGCCGCAGCGCACGCTGGCCGTGGTCGACCACAACGTGCCGACCACCGACCGCAGCCACGGCATCGACGATCCCGAGTCCGCCCTGCAGGTCGACACGCTGGCGAAGAATGCCGCCGAGTTCGGCGTCGAATATTACAGCGAGACGGACCTGCGCCAGGGCATCGTCCACATCGTCGGCCCCGAGCAGGGCTTCACCCTGCCGGGCATGACCATCGTCTGCGGCGACAGCCACACCTCGACCCATGGCGCCTTCGGCGCGCTCGCCCACGGCATCGGCACCTCGGAGGTCGAGCACGTGCTCGCCACCCAGACGCTGATCCAGAAGAAGGCGAAGAACATGCGCGTGACCGTCGACGGCATCCTGCCGGACGGCGTCACCGCCAAGGACATCATCCTGGCGATCATCGGCGAGATCGGCACGGCCGGCGGCACCGGCCATGTCATCGAATATGCCGGCGAGGCGATCCGCGCGCTGTCGATGGAAGGCCGCATGACCGTCTGCAACATGTCGATCGAGGGCGGCGCCCGCGCCGGCCTGATCGCCGCCGACCAGAAGACCTTCGACTATATCAAGGGTCGTCCGAAGGCCCCGAAGGGCGCGGACTGGGACAAGGCGGTCGCCTACTGGCAGAATCTCTTCACCGACGAGGGCGCCCATTTCGACAGCGAGCTGCGCCTCGACGCGGCCAACCTGCCGCCGATCGTCACCTGGGGCTCCAGCCCCGAGGACGTGATCTCGGTGACCGGCCGGGTGCCGGATCCCGAGGAGATCGAGGACGAGAACCGCCGCGCCTCCAAGCGCCGCGCGCTGCAGTACATGGGCCTGACCGCGGGCACCCCGATCACCGACATCGCCGTCGACCGGGTGTTCATCGGCTCCTGCACCAACGGCCGCATCGAGGACCTGCGTGCCGCAGCCTCCGTCATCCGCGGCCAGAAGGTGCGCGAGAGCGTCAACGCCATGGTGGTGCCGGGCTCGGGCCTGGTGAAGGCCCAGGCCGAGGCCGAAGGCCTCGACAAGGTGTTCCGCGAGGCCGGGTTCGATTGGCGCGAGCCGGGCTGCTCCATGTGCCTTGCCATGAACGCCGACAAGCTGTCGCCGGGCGAGCGCTGCGCCTCCACCTCGAACCGCAATTTCGAGGGCCGCCAGGGCTTCAAGGGCCGCACCCATCTGGTGTCGCCGACCATGGCGGCAGCCGCCGCGATCGCCGGCCATTTCGTCGACATCCGCGAGTGGCCGCACGGCTGACAGCCGCCGCCGAACCGGCCGGGACGATGAACGCGGGCCTTCGGGCCCGCGTTTTTTTTGCCCGCAAGCCCCTGGCGCCGAAGACCGAGCCATGCGCTTTGTCGGGCTTCACAAGACTGTCACTGTGGCTCTACACTATGCCTGCGTTCGGTCGACCGGCCGGGGAAGCGAATCGCGGTTGCGATGCGCCTTCGCCGGGCCGGCGAGCAGGCATGAGGAGCGAAGGTGTGACACTCGCCGTCTCTCCAGGTGCTCACCCGGCCCTGGTGCTCAATGCTGACTACCGCCCGCTGGCGTATTATCCGCTGTCGCTCTGGGCGTGGCAGGATGCGGTGAAGGCCGTGTTCCTCGACAGGGTCAATATTGTCTCCGAATACGACATCACGGTCCGAAGTCCGAGCAGCGAGTTCAGACTTCCCAGCGTCGTATCGCTGAAAAGCTACGTAAAGCCGAGCCGCCATCCCGCCTTCACCCGCTTCAACGTCTTCCTGCGCGACCGGTTCCAATGCCAGTATTGCGGCTCGCGGGAGGAACTGACCTTCGACCATCTCGTCCCACGCTCGAAAGGCGGGCAGACCACCTGGGACAACGTGATCACGGCCTGCTCGCCCTGCAACCTCCGCAAAGCCAACAAGTCCTGCGCCGATATCAGCATGTGGCCGATGCATTTGCCCTTCCCCCCGACCGTCCAGGACCTGCACAACAACGGTCGCCTGTTCCCGCCGAACTACCTGCACGACAGCTGGCTCGACTTCCTCTACTGGGACACCGAGCTGGAGCCCTGAGCCCATCGGCTCCCCCGTCACTCGCTGCAGGCTCATGCCCCGCCGGACACCGTCCGCAGGGCCGGCGCTTTTACCCTTTGTCAACCGACTCGTCGAAACCCCCGTCTTTCGCAGATCGGTTTAACCAACCGGTCGCTCCTTCGTGCCACTGTCCCGGACAAAGGCACGTGCCGCCGCATCGGCACGGGAGTGGGAAAAGATGCTGTCTCGTAATTCCGGCAAGAAGCTCGGTGCCACCATGCGCCAGGCGCGGCGCTTCGCCCTGGACCGCAGCGGAGCGATCCTGCCGCTCTTCGCGATCGTTGCGATCTTCGCGATCGTCGCCGGTGGCGCCGGTCTCGACTTCGCCCGCGCCATCAACCAGCGTCAGAGCATTGCCCGCGGTCTCGACGCGGCGATGCTGGCGGTGGCCCGCGAGCTGTCGATCCGCAACATGACCTCGGCAGAGATCCAGTCCTACCTCGACGCCAATTACGAGGCCTATTTCGGCGCCAACACCAAGGGCTCGAACGCGGGCAGCGAGATCATCATCGACGCGCCGAAAATCGATACCGAAGCGCGGGTGATCCAGGTCTCGGCACGCTCTCGCGTACCCACCTACTTCATCCATCTCGCAGGATTCGGCCCGAAGGAGCTGAACGTCGCCGTCAATGCCGAGGCCGTGTACCCGAAGAGCGTCGAGGCGACGCTGGTGCTCGACGTCACCGGCTCGATGGGCGGCAGCAAGATCTCCGCGCTGCGCAATGCCGCTGCGAGCTTCGTCAACACGCTGGTGCCGCCGGACATCGCCCCGATCAACGAGAAGGTGCGGATCGCCGTCGTCCCCTATGCCTCCGGCGTCAACATCGGCTCCTCGCGCGCGACGCTCGCCACCAAGGGAGCGAACGCGACGCGCAGCTCCTACACCGATTGCGTCTCCGAGCGCACAGGCGCGCAGGCCTATACGGATGCCAGCTACATCACCGCCTCGGTCGGACCAGGGACGACCCGGGCCGGCAACAACAGCGGCTATTACTGGAACGGCTCGCGGGCCTACAGTTCCTCCGGCTTCGTCTGCCCCAATGCCGAGGTCGTGCCCCTGACGCTCGATCCCGGCTCCTCGTCCAAGGCGGGAACGCCGCTCTACACGATCTCGCGGCTCTCAGCGAGCGGCAACACCGCCGGCCAGACCGGCGTCGCCTGGGGCTGGTACACGCTGTCGCCCAACTGGTCGACGCTGTGGCCGTCGGACAGCAAGCCTGCCGCCTATTCGGACGAGCGCGTGCTGAAATACATGCTGCTGATGACCGACGGCGAGTTCAACACCTGGTTCGACGGACCGGTGAGGCTGGGCAAGACGAACTACGACTGGATCGCCCGAACCGACCAGAGCACGAACTCGACCAACCGTGCCTTCGAGTTGTGCAACGCGATCAAGAAGAGCGAGATCAAGATCATCACCGTCGGCTTCCAGATCGGCAGCAACTCCCAGGCCAAGAAGGTCATGAGCCAGTGCGCCTCCTCGTCCAGCGACTACTATCTTGCCGACAACGAGGCCGAGCTGAACGCACGGTTCCAGGCGATCGCCAACCAGATCAAGTCGACCTACCTGTCGCGCTGAGGCAGACGCCGACGGGTCCTGCGAAAGCGGGGATGGCGGGCGTAAAGCCTCTTGCGCACCGCCCGCTTGTCCGCTATCACACCGCCACCTGACGGACCGGTCGTCCGGCATCACCCTTCCCGTGGCATCGCCCTTGAGGCTCTGCCGAAGCGGAACGGGACGCTTGCCGAAAAGACAGACCGCCCGGCGGGCAACCGGTCCGGCCCTGTGCCGCCGGTTCTGGCGGGAACCCGCCACACGCCCCGGGGCACTTCGTCCCGGTCTGGTACGCCGCTGTAGCTCAGTTGGTAGAGCACGTCATTCGTAATGATGGGGTCGTAGGTTCGAGTCCTATCAGCGGCACCACTTTCTTTCCTCTTGAAGATCGGCCGGTCCTTGCCGCCCTGGCGGCGCGGATCGCATTCCTTTGCTCCCGGACCATTTCTGCGCCCCGCAAGCCCGGCGATCTGCCAGGACGCCTGGACCGGCGGCACGTGCATGACAGGCGCGCAGTCAGGCGCGCATTTGTGCTGGCAGGAGTTCACGATACGTTCTATCATCGCGGCATGACCGGACCCGTTGCAACCCTGCCGGCCGGCACGACCGCGACTGACGGCGGGACTGCCGGAACGGAGCATCGACCGCCTGTCCCTGCCAATTCCACATCGGCAAGGGCGGAACAGCTCCCCTTTGCCATGCTGCCGGGGGACGCAGACACAGCCGAGCCGGCAGGCAATGCCGACAGCCAACCGGCGGACCTGCTCGCCGCATCGCTGGTCGAGACCCCGGTGGCACAGGAACAGCAGACGCCGACGGGTGAGCTCGTTCCGGCGCAGGCGGGCGCACCGCGCGCGGCCGAGGCGCTTGGCCTCGGCGACCGTTACCGCTATCTCACCGGGGCCTCTGGCCGGCGCTACCTGTTTTCCGGCGTCGATCTCGACGCGCTGGAGGACTTTCGCAACGCGGTGGTGGTGATCGGTCTCGGCGAGGGGCGCCCGGAGAGCGGCCACGCCCGCCGGGTGTGGATCGGCGAGATCGACCGCGACGGCATCCGCCGCGGCCCGGCCCTGCCCCGTGCGCTGTCCCGTGCAGCGGAAGAGGCGCACGGAACCGTGCTGGTTCACCTGCTGGCGGGCCATGCGGCGGAACGGCGCGAGGTGCTGGAGGATCTGGCCGCCGGCCTTGCCAGCGCCGGACTGGAAACACTGAGCGCCTGAACGGCGAAAATTGGGGACGGATCAGGCTGATGATGTTCGACGGGATCGATCTTCTCGCCGTGCTGGCAGCGGCGGTGGCCTCCTTCGCCGCCGGGGCGGTGTGGTACGGATTGCTCGGGAAGGTCTGGATGCGGGCCCCGCGCCTGGACAAGGCCGCCATCCGGCCGCGCCCGCTCTTGTTCATCGGCAGCTTCGTTTGCCAGTTGGTCATGGCGCTGATCTTCGCCGGCATCATCTACCATGCCGGCCCGATGACGGTCGCCAACGGCGTCCTGTCCGCCGTGCTGGTATGGACCGGATTTCTCGCCACCACCCTCATCGTCAACCACCGTTTCCAGGGCGCCTCATGGGGATTGACCCTGATCGACGGCGGCCACTGGCTGGCGGTACTGATCGTTCAGGGCGTCGTTCTCGGCCTGATGGGCTGATGCGGCGCAAAGGCTGACGCAACGTCCTGCCCGGCCTACGAAAGAACGATTGCAGCAAAGTGGACGGCCCCGGCCGCGATCCCCATAATGCGCGGCGACAACGAGCGGCACGCCCGCGTCATGCGCGCGCCTTGAAATACTGGGAGGATCCGTATGTCCGAAAATCTCTATCCGGTTCCGGCTGCGATTGCCGCATCCGCCCTGATCGACGATGCAAAATATCAGGAGATGTACGCTGCGTCGGTTTCCGATCCGGAGGCGTTCTGGGCCGAGCACGGCAAGCGGATCGACTGGATAAAGCCCTATACCCGGGTCAAGAACACCTCCTACGACCCGCACAACGTCTCGATCAAATGGTTCGAGGACGGCACGCTGAACGTCTCGGCCAATTGCGTCGACCGGCACCTGGCCACGCGCGGCGACAAGCCGGCGATCATCTGGGAAGGCGACGACCCGTCCGAGCACAAGGTGATCACCTACCGGGAGCTTGCCGGCGAGGTGAACCGCTTCGCCAACGTGCTGAAGGATCTCGGCGTCGCCAAGGGCGACAGGGTCACCATCTACCTGCCGATGATCCCGGAGGCGGCCTATGCGATGCTGGCCTGCGCCCGGCTCGGCGCCGTCCACTCGGTGGTCTTCGGCGGCTTCTCGCCCGACAGCCTGTCGCAGCGCATCGCCGGCTGCGAGAGCAAGGTGGTGATCACCGCCGACGAGGGGCTGCGCGGCGGGCGCAAGGTGCCGCTCAAGGCCAATGTCGACAAGGCCGCCGACAAGGCGCCGGTCGACAAGGTGCTGGTCGTGCGGCGCACCGGCGGCAACGTCGCCATGAAGGACGGCCGCGACGTGTGGTACCACGAGGCGCGCGAGCGCGTGTCCGACACCTGCCCGCCGGCCGAGGTGAACGCGGAAGACCCGCTCTTCATCCTCTACACCTCCGGCTCGACCGGCCAGCCCAAGGGTGTGCTGCACACCTCCGGCGGCTATCTCGTCTACGCCTCGATGACCCACCAATACGTCTTCGACTGCAAGGACGAGGACATCTACTGGTGCACGGCCGACGTGGGCTGGGTGACCGGCCACTCCTATATCGTCTACGGCCCGCTCGCCAACGGCGCGACGACGCTGATGTTCGAGGGCATCCCGACCTATCCTTCCCCGGCCCGTTTCTGGGAGGTGATCGACAAGCACAAGGTGACGATCTTCTACACCGCGCCGACGGCGATCCGTTCGCTGATGGGCGCCGGCACCGACCATGTGAAGAAGACCTCGCGCGCCTCGCTGCGGATCCTCGGCTCGGTCGGCGAGCCGATCAACCCGGAAGCCTGGATCTGGTATTACGAGAATGTCGGCGACAGCCGCTGCCCGATCGTCGACACCTGGTGGCAGACGGAGACCGGCGGCATCCTGATCACGCCGCTGCCCGGCGCCACGGCGCTGAAGCCCGGCTCGGCGACGCGCCCCTTCTTCGGCGTGCAGCCGGCGCTGGTCGATGCGGAAGGCGCGATCCTGGAGGGCGCCGCCGAGGGCAACCTCGTCATCACCGACAGCTGGCCGGGCCAGATGCGCACGGTCTACGGCGACCACGAGCGCTTCGTGCAGACCTACTTCTCCGCCTACAAGGGGATGTATTTCACCGGTGACGGCTGCCGCCGCGATGCCGACGGCTACTACTGGATCACCGGCCGCGTCGATGACGTCATCAACGTCTCCGGCCACCGCATGGGCACCGCCGAGGTGGAATCGGCGCTGGTCGCCCATCCCAAGGTGTCCGAGGCCGCGGTGGTGGGCTACCCGCACGATCTCAAAGGCCAGGGCATCTATGTCTATGTGACGCTGATGGCCGGCGAGCAGCCGAGCGAGGAGCTCGCCAAGGAACTGCGCGCCTGGGTGCGCCAGGAGATCGGGCCGATCGCCTCGCCCGACCTGATCCAGTTCGCACCGGGCCTGCCCAAGACCCGCTCGGGCAAGATCATGCGCCGCATCCTGCGCAAGATCGCCGAGGACAGCTTCGAAAACCTCGGCGACACCTCGACGCTGGCCGATCCGGCCGTGGTCGACGACCTGATCGAGAACCGCCAGAACCGCGGCGCCTGACGCACAACGGACGACACAACACGAAAAGAAAAGGGGCGCGGGATCATTTCCCGCGCCCCTTTTCGTTCTGGTCTCTCGCCGTCCTCAGTTGAAGAAGCGGTAGCCCGGCTTCTTCGGCGGCTCCTCGTCGTCGCCGCCATCCGGGCCCGGATCGTCGGGCATGTGCTTCAGCGGAAACTCGATCGGCCGCGACAGGTCCTTGTCCTTCGCGTCCTTCGCCACCGGTTTCGCGTCGCCCTCGCTCTTGGTCGGCGCGGCAGCTGCGGCTGCGACCGGTGTGGCGGTGGCCGGTGCGGAAGCCTCCTTGCCGTTGCCGGCAGTAGGCACTGCGGGCGTCACGGCAGGCTTGGCCGTCCCTTTTTCCGAAAGGTCCTTGTCGGCAGAAACCGGCTCGGCCGGCTGTGCTGTCGGGGCAGGAGCGGGTGCAGGCTTCGCCTCGGCTCCAGGCGCCTCCGAAGCCGTCTCTGGCGTCTTCTCCAAAGGCTTCGCTGCCGCCTTTTCAATCGCCTTCTCCGGGCCCTTCTCTTCGGTTTCGGCAACGACCCCCGGCGTGGTGTCGGCGGGCTTCGGCGCAGCCCTCGTCATCTCCACCAAGGGTCCGTCATCGAGTGCGGCGATCCCCTCCGGCCGGGCCGGGATCGAGGCCGCAACGGCCGGCAGCGCCTCGAACAGCGCCTCGTCCAAGGCCTCGAGCGAGGTGTCCTGATGGTCGAGGGCGGCCGGCGGCGAGGTCCACACGAAGGCATCCAGCCGGCCATCGACCGGCGACACGGGCGCCCAGCTCTCGCTGACGACGCCGTCGGCGACCCAGGCCGGATCGGCCGGCGCGCGCACCGCGCGTGCCAGCCACTCGCGCACCCGGCCGCGGTCGCCGTGCTGGGTTTCCTCCAGCTCCGCCATCAGCAGGAAGGCGCGGCGGGTCGGCTCCAGCGTCATCGCTGCCTTGAGCTGGGCCCGGGCCAGCGTGTAGTCGGAGGCCTCCAGCGCGGCGCGGGCGAGCGCCAGCGCGCCTTCCGCATTGTGGGCGCGCAGCGCGGCCAGGGTCTTGATCCGCTTCAGCCGATCGAGCGCCGAATCGCCGGTACGCGCATGGGCATAGGCGTCCGCCAGATCGGGATGCGGGGACAGCTTCCAGGTGGTCTCCACCACCTTCAACGCCTTGCGGATGTCGCCGCGCCGGGTGGCGAGCCGCGCCGCGACGACCGCTGCCGGCACCAGGTCGGGCGCCAGCCCGTGCGCCTCGGAGGCCAGCCCCTTGGCCTGGTCCGGATCGCGGTCTTCCAGCTCCAGCGCCTGCGCGGTCAGCAGCACCGCCTTGTGGCGGCGGAAGGTCTTCTTGTCGACGAGCTTGGCCGCGTAATTGCGCTCCAGCGAACGGATCGCATCGGCCCAGTCGCCGGCAACCGCCTGATAGCCGAGCACCGCGCGGCCGGCCCAGGCAAGGCCCGGAACCAGCTTCGCCGCTTCCTCGGCATAGTGGCGCGCGGCGACCGGCTCGCCGACACGCTCCGCCTCGACATAAAGCCCGTGCAGGCCGACCGGCTTGAGCCTGGGATCCTCCAGCATCGCCTCGAAGCGGCCGCGCGCCTCCTCGTGACGCCCGGCCAGCTGGGCGCTCTGGGCGAGCAACAGGGAGGTCGACGGCTCGTGGCCGAGCAACTTGGCGGCCTCCCCGCCATAGCGCGAGGCGCTGGTAGCATCGCCCACGCCCAGCGCCAGCATGCCCTTCGACAGCGCGTCATAGCCGCGGTCGCGGCGGCGACGGCGGAAGAAGCGGCCGACAAGGCCGGGCGAGCGCATCAGGAACAACGCCAGGTTCCACAGGAAGATGCCGACGGCCAGCAGCACGGCAAGCGCCACGGCCGCGGTCATCAGCCCGGTCTCGATCCGGTAGCCCTGCCAGTCCAGCGTCACGAGGCCGGGCCGGTCGGCGATCCAGGCCATGCCGAGAGCGGCGGCGAAGACCAGGGCGATGAAAATCAGCAAGCGGATCATGTCGTCTCTACTCCCGGCGGCTCGTTACCCGGCGGTTGGTGCGCAACTGGCGCGGCGGTCGTCAGTTCGAGGCGGCAGGCGCCGCCGCACCGCCCATCGATTTCAGCACGTCGCCGGTCACCCGGTCCATCAACTCGTCTGCGGCAAGCCGCGCCCTTGCATCCGCCGCCCAGTCCGCGCCGGCAGCACGCACCGCCTCCGGCAACTCCTCGTAGGCGGCAAGCGCACCGGCAAGATCGCCGCTGTCGACCCGCGCCTCCATGCGGCCGAGCGCAGCTTCCGGCGTTGCCGCGTCGCTTTCGCCGGGCTGGCGAACCGAGACCAGCGAGCGTGCATTGGCGAGCAGACTGCCGACGAGATCGCCATCGGCCGGTGCGTCGATCTGCGCAGCCATGGCGCGCGCGGCGACGGCGAAGTCGGCCCGCAATGCAGTGCGGGTCGGTACGCCGCTTTCCGCACGGGCCGCCAGGGCGGAGAGATCCGTGCCCTCCGGCAGGGCCGAGGAGACGGCGGCCAGCTCGGTCGCAAAGGGCTCGCCCCGATCCATCGCCGCACGCAGCGACGAGACGGCAACGGCGCGCGCCGCCGTTTCCCTTGCGCTGACGTCGCCCATGCGCGCCTCGACCGGCGACAGTCGCTCGTCCAGCGCGGAAACACGCCCGGTCAGGCCGGAAAGCTCCTGCTCCAGCTTCGAGGCAAGGGCAGTCTGGTTGCCCGAGATCGTGTCGAGATCGCCGCGCAGGCCGGAAAGCTCCGACTTGAGCCCTTCGAAGTCCTGCCCCAGCGAGGCCGCACGGTCCCGCAACTCGGCAAGGCCGCCGGAAAGGTCCGAGGTGTCGGGAACCTTGGCCGCAAGTTCGTCCAGGCGGGCGGTCAACGCCTGCTGGCCGTCCGAAATCTGCTTGAGCGTCGTATCGAGTGCGCCCTGCGCCTCCTGCAGGCTGGCCAGCCCGGCCGTCTCACCGGCACCGCCGGAGGACACGAACCGGCGAAGCTCGGCAAGACCGGATTCGATCTGGTCGATACGCGTTGCCGCCTCGTCGGACAGGCTGCTTGCCGCCGACCCGGACGACAGATCGCGCAAGGAGGCCTCGAGGGCGCCGATGCGCTCTTGGACGGCGCTCAAGGCAGCATCGGCGGCCGGGGCCTCACGCTCGGCAAGGCCTGCGATCTGCGTCTCCAGACCCGTGATGCGGCTTTGCGCCGCGGTGAGCGCCGACTGCAACTCGGCCGATGCGCCGCCTGAAGAGAGCAGACCTGCCTGATTGACGCCCCAGACGCCGCCAAGGACGATGGCGCCGCCGAGCAGCGAGGCGGCGAGCAGCCCGCCAAAGCCGGTCGAGGACTTGGCTTCGCTCGCGGCCGCAGGCGCCGCGGACTTGTCCGGCTTGGCCTGCGAGGACGCAGTCGATGCAGAAGAAGTCGGCTTGGTGGCCGCCGAGCTCGCGCCCCCCGATGATGCCGAGGTGGAAGAAGTGGAAGACGGCGCGGCGGACGAGGAGGCCGCCCCCGAAGAGGGTGTTGCCGTTGCCGGCTTGGCAGCCGCCGGACCGGAGGAGGACGACGTCGCCGAAGATGCGGGCGATGCCTGCGAGCTACCGGAAGACGCGTTGCTTGCCGGCGAAGCAGGGGCCGACGACGTGCCGGCGGCGGGCTTCGCGCCGGCGGCGCCGGAAGAGGCGGAACCGGGCGTCGAACTGCTCGCAGAGCCGGCCGAAGCGCCCGTCGGCGAGCCTGTTGCCACGCGGCTTTCCGGCTTCGAAGACGCCCCTGCCGCACTCGACGGCGCCGAAGGCGAACCGGCCGTGGAAGACGAGGAACTGCCGGCCGTGGCGGAGGATGTCGAAGCGGTCTTCGCTGCCCCCACTTCCTTGGCCTGCAGATCGATGGTCACCGGCTTGCGGCCCGCACCTGCAGCCGCCGCGCCCTTGGCGTCGGTCGCTTTCGGATCGCCTGCCTTAGGGTCGGCGGATGTCGAAGCGGTGCTCCTGGGGTCCGGCTTCTTGCTGTCGGCAGCCATGAACGGTCTCTCCCTTGGGTCCTTCACCGGGGCCGGATGTCGGCACGGGGCCAGTATAGCGCGTCCGGCGGCGTCCTTGCCCCTCACCCCTTTGTCTATGTTCGCCGCTCTTGCGGTGCAAAACAAATCTGCCCCCGGGCGGGTTTCGCCGCAGGTGAAAAAACCTTTCAACACCCGCACATCACGGCGGCAGCAAAGCCATCAACCCGGCCTCATCCGGAGTTTTCGCAAGGTCCACCGGCCCAAGGCCGGTCAGCGGTTCGCCTGCTTCCGCCGAGATGGCGAGAAAACGGAACGGCGGGCGGTCGCCCCAGGCGGCCAGCACATCGGCCAGCGCCTGTGCGGACCGGCGCGAGTAGACGGGCGCAAGAACCGGCTCGGCGCTGGCCGACAGGGCCGTGCGGATATCCTGCGGCAAGCTGCCGACCGGTTCCATCGCATAGAGCTCGACCAGCCGGCAGGCGATCCCCGCCGGTGCGAGCAGCCCGGCCAGGTCGCCCGAGCGGTCACGCGCGGCAAGATGCAGCACCTCGGCTCCTCTCGGGATCGCAATCCTCAGGGCCGCGGCAAGAGCGACGAGATCCCCCTCGGCCGCGTGGGTCTGCGCAAAGCCGGCCGCCCGTGCAGCGCGTGCGGTCGCCTCCCCCACCGCATGCAGCGGCAGGGCGTAATGGGCGGGAGACAGAAGGCGGACTGCCGCCTCGATGCCTCTTGCGCTGGTCGCCGCAATCGCCGCCAGCCCCTCTGCCGGCGGCAGGGTATCCGGTCCCGGATCGAGCAGGGCGAACGCCAGGAGCGGCGCCACATGCACCTGGTGACCGGCCGCGCGGTAGCGGGCGGCACTGCGGTCGGCGGCAGGCGCCGGGCGGGTCACCAGAACACGGGCCATGGCTCAATACGCGAAGAAGTCCGGGCCGCCGCGGCGCTTCAGCTCGGCGCCGGCATCGCGGCCCATCGCTTCGGCCTCGGCCGTCGTCCCTTCGCGCCGGGTCTCGTGTACCGTGCGTCCGTCCGGCGTCAGGATCAGTCCTTCCAGCACCAGCCGGTCGCCGGACAGGCGCGCCAGCCCGCCGATCGGCGTGCGGCAAGAGCCGTCGAGCTCGCGCAGGAAGGCGCGCTCGGCCAGAAGGCAGGTCTCCGTCGCCGCGTCGTGGATCGAGGCGATCATCTCCCGCGTTGCCGCATCGTCGGCGCGCGCCTCGATGCAGATCGCCCCCTGCCCCACGGCGGGCAGGAACTCCTCCACCTCCAGCAGCGAGGTGATGACATGGGCGAGGCCGAGCCGGCGCAGGCCGGCATTGGCAAGCAGCGTTGCGTCGACCACCCCGTCGGCCAGCTTCTGCAGCCGGCTCTGGACATTGCCGCGATAGGTCACCACCTCGATATCCGGTCGCAGGCGCTTGATCATCGCCTGGCGGCGCAGGCTCGAGGATCCGACCACCGCGCCCTGCGGCAGGTCGGTGAGCCGCGCCGCCTTCGGCGAGATGAAGGCGTCGCGCACGTCCTCGCGCGGCAGGAAGGCGATGATCTCGAGCCCGTCTGGAAGCACCGTCGGCATGTCCTTGGAGGAGTGCACGGCGATGTCGATCTCTCCCTCCAGCATCGCCGTTTCCAGCTCCTTGGTGAAAAGGCCCTTGCCGCCCACCTCTGAGAGCGGTCGGTCGAGGATGCGGTCGCCGGAGGTCTTGATCACGACGATCTCGAAGGCCTCCTGCGGCAGGCCATGGGCGGCCATCAGCCGGTCGCGGGTCTCGTGCGCCTGGGCAAGCGCCAGGGCGCTGCCACGCGTGCCGATGCGCAAGGGAAGGCCGGAATGTTTTGTTTGCAAGAAACTCGTCCCTGGTGTTAGGCGGGGTGCGTCCGTTAGGCGGAACCGCGATGATAAGACCTGAAAGCGCATCGGCCAATGCGGCCGGCTCAAGTTTCCCTCCTGCCGGGCCGCTGACGGTGTTGGGCATCGAGACCAGCTGCGACGAGACCGCAGCCGCCGTGGTGCGCGTTGCGCCCGATGGCAGCCGGCAGATCCTGTCCGACGTGATCCGTTCGCAAACCGGCGAGCACGAGGCGTTCGGTGGCGTCGTACCCGAAATCGCCGCGCGCGCCCATATCCGCATTCTCGACGGACTGGTGAGTGCAGCGCTCAAGGATGCCGGCGTCGGCTTCGACGAGCTCGACGCGGTCGCCGCAACCGCAGGCCCAGGCCTGATCGGCGGCGTCATCGTCGGCCTGACCACGGCCAAGGCCATCGCCATGGCCGCCGGCAAGCCGCTCGTCGCCGTCAACCATCTGGAAGGCCACGCGCTGACCGCGCGGCTGACCGACGGCCTGCCGTTTCCCTACCTTCTGCTGCTGGTGTCCGGCGGCCATACCCAGTTCCTTCTGGTGGAGGGTGTCGGCCGGTATCGGCGTCTCGGCTCCACCATCGACGATGCCCTGGGAGAGGCCTTCGACAAGACGGCAAAGCTCCTGCAGCTCGGCTTTCCCGGCGGGCCGGCAGTGGAAAAGGCCGCAATGCGCGGCGATCCGTCGCGCTTCCACCTGCCCCGGCCGATGCTCGACCGGCCCGGCATCGACGTCTCCTTCGCCGGGCTGAAGACCGCCCTTCGCACCACCGCCGAGGCGAACGCGCCGTTGTCGCAGCAGGATGTCGCGGACCTTTGCGCCTCCTTCCAGCAGGCGGTGACCGACGTGATCGGCGAAAAGAGCCGGCGGGCGCTCGCCCTTTTCGCAGAAAGCCACCCGCAGATCGCGCCTGTGCTGGTGATCGCCGGGGGTGTTGCCGCCAACACGGCGATCCGGGCGCGGCTGGAGGCGGAGGCGGCGAAGGCCGGCGCACGTCTCGTCGCACCGCCTGGCCGCCTATGCACCGACAATGCCGCGATGATTGCCTGGGCCGGCATCGAACGGCTTGCAGAGGCGCGCGCCGCCGGCAAGGCTCTGGACGAGCGCGACGCCCCGGCGCGGCCGCGCTGGCCATTGGATTCGGAGGCCGCCACTGTGATCGGATCGGGACGCAAGGGAGCCAAGGCGTGACCGCAGACCCCCGCTTTTTCGAGGGCGTCCTGTGCGACGCCGTGCCGGAACGCTTCGACCGGCTGAAGCACAAGGCCTATATCTATCTGACGGCCGGGCGCGAGGTGCTGGTCTTCCGCCAACCCGACCAGCCGGAAGTCGGCCTGCAGGTCCCCGGCGGCACGGTCGATCCCGGCGAAAGCCATCTTTGCGCCGCCTGCCGGGAGTTTCGCGAGGAAACCGGGCTCGAGGTCGCCCGCGCGCTCGACCCGCTCTGCGAGCAGACCGTACTCTTCGACAATTCCCGGGGACGCGACATCCACGCCCGCCGGCTCTATCACGGCCGGCTGCGCGGCAACGAGACACGCCAGGCCCGCTGGGAACATTACGAGATGACGCCCTCGGCCGGCGGCGATCCAATCCGCTTCGAGCTGTTCTGGATGGATGTCGGCGAAGCCCTGCGGCTCGGTCCGGACCGCTTCTTCACCGGCTTTCACGCCCCGCTCGCCGAGCTGGCGCTCCGGCTGGGGATCGCCCCGTGAGCCGCACGGCGGACAGCGCGCCGGAGATCCGCCGAATCGCCGTCATCGGCGGCGGCGCCTGGGGCAGCGCGCTGGCGCTCACCGCCGCGCGGGCCGGGCGCGACACGGTGCTGTGGGCGCGCGACGCGGAAACGGTCGCGGCTGTGGCCTCGGGCCGCGGCAATCCGGTCTACCTGCCTGATATTCCCTTCGATGCCCGCGTGGCCGCAACCACGGACCTTGCCGAAGCGCTGGAGGATGCGGACGCAGCGCTGCTGGTGACCCCGGCCCAGACCACGCGCGCCATGGGCGCGGCCATCGCCCCGCTCGCCCGGCCCGGCCTGCCGGTGGTGCTGTGCGCCAAGGGCATCGAGCGCGAGACCGGGCTGCTGCCGGCCGAGGTGCTCGCCGAGGCAGCGCCCGCCTGCCGGGCGGCGATCCTCTCGGGCCCGAGCTTTGCCGCCGATGTCGCCCGCGGCCTGCCGACGGCGGTGACGCTGGCCGCCGAAGACGGCGAGCTGGCCGATGCGCTGGCGCTCGCGCTCGCCAGCCCCCAGTTCCGCCCCTACGCCTCCACCGACCCGCTCGGCGCGCAGATCGGCGGCGCCCTGAAGAACGTGCTGGCGATTGCCTGTGGCGCGGTGGCGGGCAAGGGCTGGGGCGCGAGCGCGCTGGCCGCCCTGACCGCGCGCGGTTTTGCCGAGCTCAGCCGGCTCGGCCTGACGCTGGGCGCCAGACCGGAAACGCTGACGGGTCTTTCCGGCCTTGGCGATCTGGTGCTGACCTGCTCCTCGCCGCAGTCGCGCAATTTTGCCTTCGGCATGGCGCTGGGCGAAGGCCGCACGGTGGCCGAGCTCGCGGCGACCGGCAAGCTGGCGGAGGGCGTGTATTCCGCCGCCGTTGCCGTCGATCTCGCCGCCCGGCACGGGGTCGAGATGCCGATAGCGGCAGCGGTGGCCGACGTGCTGGACGGCCGGCTCGACGTCGACGAGGCCTTGCAGCGGCTGATGACGCGCCCGCTGCGCCGGGAAACCTGACAGGGTTCTCGGCGCGGCTTGCGGACGGCCGTGAACCGGGTATCTATGCCGCATGACCCTTTGGCGTCTTGCCATGCGCGAGACGCTACCGAACCGATACGGGAGGCCCCGCCGATGCTTTATGCCCTCATCTGCACCGACAAGCCGGGCGCGCTGCAGACGCGCCTCGACAACCGCGCCGACCATCTCGCCTTCCTCAAGGCGATGGGCGACAAGCTGAAGGCGGCCGGCCCGTTCCTGGACGACGACGGCGGCATGACCGGATCGCTGGTGGTGATCGAGGCAGCGAACCGCGACGAGGCGCTCGCCGTCGCGTCCGAGGACCCCTATGCCCGCGCGGGCCTCTTCGAAAGCGTCGAGATCCGGCCCTGGAACTGGGTCATCAAGAACCCGGAGGCCTGAAGCATGCGCTACTGGCTGTTCAAGTCCGAGCCGGACAAGTGGTCCTGGGAGATGCAGAAGGCGAAGGGCGAAGCCGGCGAGCAGTGGGACGGCGTTCGCAACTACCAGGCCCGCAACAACATGCGCGAGATGAAGCTCGGTGACCGCGGCTTCTTCTACCATTCCAACATCGGCAAGGAAGTCGTCGGCATCGTCGAGGTCTGCGCGCTTGTCCATCCCGACAGCACCACCGACGATCCGCGCTGGGAATGCGTCGACATCCGCGCCGTCCGCGACATGCCCAAGCCCGTGACGCTGGCCGACGTCAAGAACGAGCCGCGGCTGGCCGACATGGCGCTGGTCACCTCCATGCGCCTGTCGGTGCAGCCGGTGACGGAAGAGGAATGGAAGATCGTCTGCGAGATGGGCGGCCTGAAGGACGCATGACCACGACCGTCGATCCGCGCGCCTTCGTGCTGGCGAACACGCGGATCCACCCGGTCCCGCATGCGCCGGAGATCCGCCTGTACCTGGCCGACGAGGCGGTGGCGCTGTGGCAGAAGACCGAGGACGATCTCGGCGCCATCGGCCTGCCGCCGCCGTTCTGGGCCTTCGCCTGGGCCGGCGGCCAGGCGCTGGCCCGCCATATCCTCGACGAACCGGCGCTGGTCGCCGGCCGCAGCGTCTACGATTTCGCCACCGGATCGGGACTGGCCGCGATTGCCGCCGCCCGCTCCGGCGCGGCGCGGGTGGCCGCTTGCGACATCGACAGCTTCGCGCTCGCCGCCGCCCGGCTCAACATGGAGCTGAACGGGGTTTCCTTCGCCCTTGAAGGCGAGGATCCGCTCGATCTTGCCCCGCCCGACGCCGAGGTGATCCTGACCGGCGACGTCTTCTACGAAAAGCCGATGGCGAGCCGGGTGCTGGCCTGGGCCGACCGGGCGCTGGCCCGCGGCTCCCGCGTCCTGGTCGGCGATCCGGGGCGCGCCTATCTGCCGAAGGAACGGCTGCGGCACCTGGCCACCTTCGACGTACCGGTGAACCGCTCGCTGGAGGATTTCGAGGTCAAGCGCACCAGCGTCTACGAGCTGCTGGCGCCGAAAACCTGACGTAGCGGCGAGGCGGCGCCTGCAAAAGTGGGCCGGCAAAATGGCGCCGGGACTTGCGCAAGTCCACGTTTTCGGCGTCAGATACGCGCCTCTCCGCGGCAGCGCCGCAGCCTCGACAGCCTTTCGCCAAAACCAGAGGACCATCATGCCGATCATCAACCGCTTCGCCGATCTCGCCGAGGAGATCACCGAGTGGCGCCGTGACATTCATGCCCATCCGGAACTGCTTTACGACACGCACCGTACCTCCGAGCTGGTCGCAGACAAGCTGAAGGCCTTCGGCGTCGACGAAGTGGCGACCGGCATCGGCCGCACGGGCGTGGTCGGCGTCATCAAGGGCAAGTCGAACGGCTCCGGCAAGGTGATCGGCCTGCGTGCCGACATGGACGCGCTGCCGCTCGACGAGATCACCGGCAAGCCCTACGCCTCCACCGTTCCCGGCAAGATGCATGCCTGCGGCCATGACGGCCACACCGCCATGCTGCTGGGCGCCGCCAAGTATCTGTCCGAGACCCGCAACTTCGACGGCACTGTCGTGGTCATCTTCCAGCCGGCCGAAGAGGGCGGCGCCGGTGCCAAGGCGATGGTCGACGACGGCCTGATGGACCGGTTCGGCATCCAGGAAGTCTACGGCATGCACAACATGCCGGGCGAGCCGCTCGGCAGCTTCCACATCCGCCCGGGCGCGATGATGGCCGCTGCCGACCGCATCCAGATCGACATCGAGGGCGTCGGCGGTCATGCCGCCAAGCCGCATGAGGTGGTCGACACGCTGCTGGTCGGCGCCCACATCATCCAGGCGGTGCAGTCGATCGCCAGCCGCAACGTCGACCCGCTGAAGTCCGTAGTCGTGTCGATCACCGCCTTCAACGGCGGCTTCACCGACAACGTCATCCCGCAGACGGCCCACCTGCGCGGCACCGTGCGCACGCTCGACGCGGAAATCCGCGATCTCGCCGAGAGGCGGCTGAAGGAGATCGTTCCGACCATCGCCTCGGCCTTCGGCGCCAAGGCGGAGGTCAACTACCTGCGCGACTATCCGATCACCATCAACCACGCCGAGCAGACCGACTTTGCCGCCGGCATCGCCCGGACGATCTCTGGCGACGACAACGTGGTGACGGACGTCGCCCCGACCATGGGCGGCGAGGACTTCTCCTTCATGCTGCTGGAGCGTCCGGGCGCCTTCATCTTCGTCGGCAACGGCGACAGCGCCAACCTTCACCACCCGGCCTATGACTTCAACGACGAGTTGATCCCGGTGGGCTGCTCCTACTGGGTCAAGCTGGTCGAGACGGCGATGCCGTCCAGCTGATGCCGTCGAACTGATGCAAGACCGGATGCGGGAGACCCTCCCGCATCCGCCCCTCCCCTACGTGCGGGCCTCCCCTTGACCGCCCTTCTCGACACGCTCCAGCATCTCACCGCCGCTCCCGGCATGTCCGCGGCCTCGCAAGTCCTGCTCATCGTCGTCAGCCTTGCCACATCCGCCGTATCTGCCGCCTTCGGGCTGGGCGGGGGCATGATGCTGATCGCGGTGATGGCGCAGGTCATGCCGATCCCCGCGCTGGTCCCGGTTCACGGCGTCGTCCAGATGGGCTCCAACGGCGGCCGGGCTCTGGTGTTGCTGCCGCATGTCAACTGGATCGCCGCCCTGTGGTACGCGCTCGGCGCGGTCGCAGGCGCCGTCCTCGGCGGTGTGCTTGCCGTCAACCTGCCGGCGGAGATCGTCCGCCTCGCCCTCGGCCTCTTCATCCTGTGGATCGTCTGGGGCCGGATGCCGCGCTTCGAGCGCGCGCCGAAGCGGGCGATGGCCGGCGCCGGCTTCGTCGCCACCGGCCTCAGCATGGTCTTCGGCGCCACCGGCCCGATCGGTGCCGCGGTGCTGGCGGCCCTGCGCCTGCCGCGCCGGACCTTCGTTGCCACACAGGCAGTCACCGCGCTGTCGCTGCATGTGTTCAAGATCGCCGTCTTCGGCTTTCTCGGTTTCGCCTTCGCCCCCTGGACGGGCCTGATCCTGGCGATGATCGCCAGCGGTTTCATCGGCACGCTGATCGGCACGCGCCTGCTTGCGCGCATGTCGGAAGGCGCATTCCGATACGGGTTCCGTCTCCTCATGACCGTCCTTGCCGGCGGTCTCGTGCTGCGCGGCCTTGCCGGGTTCCTGCCCGCCTGATCCGCAGCCCCCTTTCACCTCCCTCAAGGAGCCCATCATGACCGAGCAGGCCGCAAAGCCCCTTCCCGTCACCGCCGCCGACATCGAGGCCGCCGCCGCACGGATCGCCGGCCGGGTGCGCCGCACGCCGGTGGTCGACAGCGGCGCCGGCAGCTTCGGCATCGATGCCTCGGTGTCGATGAAACTGGAGCTAGTCCAGCATACCGGCTCCTTCAAGGCACGCGGCGCCTTCAATACGCTGCTGTCGTCCGATGTTCCGGAGGCAGGCGTTGCGGCGGCCTCCGGCGGCAACCACGGCGCGGCGGTCGCTTATGCCGCGCGCGCCCTCGGCTACCCGGCGGACATCTTCGTCCCCGAGACCTCCGCCCCTGCCAAGATCGCCCGCATCCGCGCCGCCGGCGCCAGACTGCATGTGGCCGGCACCCGCTATGCCGATGCGGCAGAGGCCTGCGCCCGCCACCGGGAACAGACCGGCGCAATGGACATTCACGCCTATGACGCGCCCGGCACCATCGCCGGCCAGGGCACGGTAGCGCTGGAATGGCTGGAACAGGTCCCCGATCTCGACACGGTGCTGATCGCCGTCGGCGGCGGCGGGCTGATTTCCGGCTGCGCCTTGTGGCTGGCCGGCAAGGTGCGGGTGGTGGCGGTGGAGCCGGAAGGCTCCTGCGCCCTGAACGCGGCACTCAAGGCCGGCGAGCCGGTCGACGTGCCGGTCGACAGCCTGGCCGCCGACAGCCTCGGCGCCCGGCGCTGCGGCGACCTGGTGCACACGATCTGCGCCGCTCATGTCGACCAGAGCCTGCTGGTAACCGACGAGGCCATCCGCGCGGCGCAGACGCGGCTGTGGACGGAGTTGCAGGTGGCGGCCGAACCCGGCGGGGCGACGGCGCTTGCCGCCCTGACCTCGGGCGTCTACCGCCCCGCCCCCGGAGAGCGAGTCGGCGTGCTCGTGTGCGGCGGCAATGTCGCGCTCGACAGCATCGCGACCGGCTGAGCGCATGCTTGCCAAGCGGCGCGCGACGTTCTAGCAGAAACCGGAAAGATCATCCCTTCGGCCTTCCGGAAAACCCATGAGGAAACGCTTCCAATGACGACCTACAAGCTTCTGCTCCTGCCCGGCGACGGCATCGGCCCCGAGACCATGGGCGAAGTGAAGAAGGTGCTCGGCTGGTTCAACGCCCGCGGCACCGCCAGCTTCGAGACCGAGGAAGATCTCGTCGGCGGCTGCGCCTACGATGCCCATGGCAAGGCGATTTCGGACGAGGCGATGGCCCGCGCCATGGCTTCCGACGCGGTGCTGTTCGGCGCCGTCGGCGGTCCGAAGTGGGACGGCGTGCCCTATGACGTGCGCCCGGAAGCCGGCCTGCTGCGCCTGCGCAAGGACATGGAGCTCTTCGCCAACCTGCGTCCGGCGATCTGCTACCCGGCGCTGGCCGACGCCTCGTCGCTGAAGCGCGACGTGATCGAGGGTCTCGACATCCTGATCCTGCGCGAGCTGACCGGCGGCGTCTATTTCGGCGAGCCGAAGGAGATCACCGATCTCGGCAACGGCCAGAAGCGTGCCGTCGACACCCAGGTCTACGAGACCTACGAGATCGACCGCATCGCCCGCGCCGCCTTCGAGCTGGCCCGCACCCGTCGCGGCAAGGTCACCTCGATGGAAAAGCGCAACGTGATGAAGTCCGGCGTGCTGTGGAACGAGGTGGTGAGCCAGGCCCATGCCGACGGCTACCAGGATGTCGAGCTCGAGCACATGCTGGCCGATGCCGGCGGCATGCAGCTGGTCCGCTGGCCGAAGCAGTTCGACGTCATCGTCACCGACAACCTGTTCGGCGACATGCTGTCCGACGTCGCGGCGATGCTGACCGGCTCGCTCGGCATGCTGCCTTCGGCCTCGCTCGGCGCTCCGGATCCGGAGACCGGCAAGCGCAAGGCGCTCTACGAGCCCGTGCACGGCTCGGCGCCGGACATTGCCGGCAAGGGTGCGGCCAACCCGATCGCGATGATCGCAAGTTTCGCCATGTGCCTGCGCTACTCGTTCAGCCTCGTCGAGGAAGCGGACCTGCTGGAGAAGGCGATTTCGTCCACACTGGACAAGGGCCTGCGCACCCGCGACATCGCCGGCAAGGGCGACAGCGCCATCGGCACCTCGGCCATGGGCGATGCCATCGTTGCCGAACTCGACGCGCTGAGCGCCTGACCAGGCCGAGCGCCCAGTACCAATGCAAAGGGCCGACCCCGCAGGGCCGGCCCTTTTTCGTTTCGGATTGCCGCTGGCTGCTTGCTCAGGCGGCGTCGCTGTCGTCCAGCGGACGCGCTTCGTCCGGCAGCATGATCGGAATGCCGTCGCGGATCGGATAGGCAAGCTTGGCCGCGCGCGAGATCAGCTCCTGCTTCGCCGCATCGTATTCCAGCGTCGTCTTGGTCAGCGGACAGACCAGCAGCTCCAGGAGCTTGCGGTCGAGTGCATGGGCGGGTTCGCTCGCCATCGCGGTATCTCCGTTATCGAGCCTGTGCCGGCCCGGTTCCGAACCGATTGCTGCCATGGCCGGACCGTCAATGCAACAGCGGGGCCCTGTTGCCGTTGCCGAACCTATTGCAGCGTCACGCCGCCTTCCTCGCGGCTGCGGCGGGCAAGGTCGACCTCGGTCAGGGCCACGAGCGTTTCGGCGCGGGTGCGAAGGTCCGGCGCCTCCAGCAGCGCCTGCTTCTCAGCCGGGCCGTAAGGGCTCATCATCGCCAGCGCATTGACCAGGATCTCGGTCGAGGCTCGGTCGATGCTGTCCCAGTCCGCCTCCAGGTCGTTGGCCTCGAGATAGGCCCGCAGCGTCTTCACCAGACCGTCGCGGTCGACTTCGTCCTCGCCGAGCCCGGTGCCGAAATCCTCGGCAAAGCCCGCGGGAGCGATGCGCCCGATGCGGTAGGGCGTGAGCGTTGCAAGCTCCTCCTCGAGGCGGAAGCGGGCAATCCCCGTCAGCGTCACCAGGTAGCGCCCGTCGCCGGTTTCCTGCACCGCGATGATGCGGCCGAGACACCCGATCCCGACGAGCGGCGGCACCGGCTCCTCCGTCTTGCCGGAGGCAAAGTCGGGCTGGATCATGCCGATCACCCGGTCGCTGGAAAGCGCCGCGTCGATCATCGCCACATAGCGCGGCTCGAAGATGTTGAGCGGCATCTGCGCCTTGGGCAGCAGTACCGCCCCGGCGAGCGGGAACAGCGGAACCGTCGCCGGCAGGTCTGAGAAACTGGAATAGATCGCGTTTCCGGCGCGCATGTCGGATCACCCGTTGGAAAGCGTTGCGGCAGGCAGCGGCCTGCCTTCTCCTCTCCTATATGGGCGCACCAACCGCCCGTGGCCAGCCGGAGCCGGCCACGGAGCGAAAAAAGCCCTGCCGCTCAAGGCAGGGCCAAGACTGCCGGTTCAGCGGAACAGGACAGCCGACAGGCGCCGGCGGCCATAGGCCGTCGCAGGGTCCTTGTGGCCCCAGGCCTCGAAGAACTGCAGCAGCTGCTTGCGCGCCCCGTCCTCGTTCCACTCCCGGTCGTGGCGCACGATCTCGATCAGCTGGTCGACCGCCTCCTGGCGCCGCGCGGCGCTGGAGCCGAGCGCGACGGCCAGATCGAAACGCGCCTGGTAATCGGACGGATTTTCGGCGATGCGCGCCTCAAGACCTGCGAGATCGCCGAGATTGCTTGCCTGATCGGCAAGATCCAGCGCGGCACGGGCAGCAGAGATCGCCGGATCGGCGGCAGCAGCCTCCGGCGCCATCGCCAGCACTTCGCGCGCCTTGTCGAGCGCCTCGGCGGCGACATAGCACTGGGCAAGCCCGCCGATGGCGGCAGCGCTTTCCGGCTCCATCGACAGGGCGGCGGCATAAAGCTGCGCGGCCTGGGCGAGATCGCCGGCCTCGCGCGCGGCCTCGGCCTGCGCGATAACCTGCTCCAGATCGCTCGGCCCGATCGGCCCGGCGATGCGCTCGATGAACGCCTTCACCTGGCTTTCCTGCTGGGCTCCCATGAACCCGTCGACCGGCTGGCCGTTCTTGAACGCGATGACCGCCGGGATCGACTGGATGCCGAGCTGCCCGGCGACTTCCGGATGGTCGTCGATGTTCATCTTGGCGAGGACCACGGCACCGCGTGCATCGCGCACGGCCTTTTCCAGCACCGGGGTCAGCTGCTTGCACGGGCCGCACCAAGGCGCCCAGAAATCGACCAGCACCGGCTGCTTGCGCGACGCCTCGATGACATCGGCCATGAAGCTCTGGGTGGTGACGTCGCGGATGACATCCGCCGCCGGAGCACCGCCGGCTGCCGGTCCGGCACCGCCTCCCGGTGCGGGCGGTGTCCCATAGCCGCCACCGCCGAAGGACCCGCCGAAGCTGCCCCCGACCGAAAAACCGTCGTTGCTCATACCCTGTCGTCCCCGATTGCGCGAACGGGCCGAGGTCAGCCTGTCCGCCGCGTGATTCGTCTGGTTTCCCTCTCTCGCGCCGCCGGGTCGTCCGGCAGATCGGGAGGGCTCCCGCATGTTGCGCCTAACATGGGCGCATCGGCGGCAAAATTCAAACCGCGCCGTGCTGCCCGGATACCGCGATCACACGCGGTTCGTGGCCGCAGGCGCGTGCGAAGGCCAACAACCCCGCGCGCGAGATCGTCGTGGTCGCCGTGTTCTCCAGCGGATGGAAATTGAGCGGCTCGACCTCCATCATCGCCGCATCGAAAACCGGCGTAACCCTTTGGCCCTCGCGGTCGTTGATCAGGGCAAAGGGCGTCACCGAACCCGGCAGCACGCCGAGAACCTCCATCAGGAGGTCCGGCTTGCCGAAGGAAACACGCCCCTGCGCACCGATCAGCTGGTGGATCGACTTCAGGTCGATCTCCGCATCGTGCAGCGCCACCACGAGGAAGATGCGGCCCTTCTTGTCCTTCAAGAACAGGTTCTTGGTGTGACCGCCGGGAATTTCGTCGTGGATTTCGGTGGATTCGGCGACCGTGAACACGGCCGGATGATCGCGCGTCGCGACCTCCAGACCAAGGCCGTCGAGAAAGGCGAGAAGGTCCTGGCGACTTGCCGGCATGGGGTCCTGTCCTGATCCTGCGGGCCGGAAGTCCGGCGGGAAGGCTCGACTTTTGCCTCGCAAATCAAGGCAACACCGGTCTAAGGCCTGTGGGGATTCAGGATTCCCATTTTGCCGGAGATGTGATTCACACTCCGGATGGAACGCTTCGTACTGACCGACGCCCAATGGGCGAAGATGGAACCGCACTGTTTGGGCAAGCCGACGGACCCTGGACGCAGCGGGGGTAACAACCGACTGTTCATGGAGGCGGTGCTGTGGATTGCTCGCACGGGTAGTCCGTGGCGTGATCTGCCTGCCATGTTCGGCAACTGGAGTACGGCGTTCCGGCGGTTCAGCGACTGGCGCAAAGCCGACGTTTTCAAGCGGATTTTCGATGCTCTGTCGGATGAGCCGGACATGGAATACGCCATGATTGATGCCACCATCGTCAAGGTTCACCGGCACGGTCAGGGCGCAAAAGGGGGACTCAGAGCCAGGCCATAGGCCGCTCCAAAGGCGGCATGACGACCAAGGTTCTGGCCCTGACTGATGGGCTCGGGAACCTTGTCCGCTTCCGCCTGATGCCCGGCCACCGCTTCGACACCGTTGGCGTTGCCCCGCTCATCGACGGCGTCGAGTTCGGAGCTCTGCTCGCTGACAAGGCTTTCGATAGCAACGACATTGTCGCCAACCTCAATGAACGCGGCGCGAAGATCGTCATCTCGCAGCACCCACGCCGCGCCAAGCCCATCCCGCTCGACGTCGAGATGTACAAATGGCGCCATCTGATCGAAAACTTCTTCTGCAAACTCAAGGAGTTCAAACGCATCGCCATGCGCGCCTGCAAAACCGATCAGAGCTTCGAGGCCATGATCTACCTCACCGCCGCCGTCATCAACTCACGATGAATCCCCACAGGCCTTAGCCGACGCAGCCGCCCGTGCACAAGCCGGGCCGCGCCCGATGCCCGCCAACACCCGGAAATCCACCGTTGATCCACAGCCCGCGGCGTACAAAAAACACTGTTGCAATCCGCATCGCCTTGGTTCATATACAGCCCACCTCAGGCGCCGGTCGCGACCGGCCGCCACAAACTGATGCGGGCGTAGCTCAGGGGTAGAGCACAACCTTGCCAAGGTTGGGGTCGAGGGTTCGAATCCCTTCGCCCGCTCCAGTTTCCCAATAACAATCAGCAAGTTAAAAGGCGCCGTACGCGGCGCCTTTTGCTTACAAAGGAATTCTAGGCGTTTTTGTAAGCGCCTTGTAAGCACGAAAAAGGGTGATTCTGGATAGCGTTGGGTAATTTCAACAATCGCGTGGGACAAGCTTCCGACATCCGGCGCTGACATTGTTCAAGATTCGCCCTTCGTATTGAGGATATTGATCGGCCGATAATCGAACCGATTCCACCCTCGGCGGGAGCCAAAGCCGGAGAACGCCTGCGATCTATAAACCCACCAGTGTGGATTAGCGTCTAATTTGGTTTGCCCCCTGAAAGTTCTCTAATCGCTCTGGCCAAGGTTTCTTTTTCAGGCCCGCGCTTTTGCCGGGTTCAGGGTTCTCTCTGCAGTCGAAAGCTTGGGTCGCTGCCTTTCGGCGTCGGATGGTGGATCGACCGAAGTGATCCTCGCGGTCATCTTCCGTGCGTCTGATGGAGGTGCTGCGTTTCAGAGGGTCGGCCTGATCCCGGCCAAGCGGCCCGGCAGGACGCATTCGTGAAGTCAGTCGGCCAGTCGTACTCGCTGGTTGTTATACATTGGCATCACTCCAGCGGAACTGAGTGTTTGTGTTCCATATTGCATGGAGGATAACGGTGAGCTTACGGGCAACGGCCACGCGTGCCTTCTTAAAGCCGAATGCCTTGGCCAGCTTAATACCTCACGCTTTGAGCGTGGAGAAGCGCAGGTTGCGCGTCAGCAGTGTGATAGCCGCCTCGTAGAGATGTATTCTTGTAAGCCGATTGCCTTGTTTGGAGATGCGGCCGTTACCGCTGGTTTCGCCGGACTCACAGCGTCGAGGTGTGAGGCCGAGATAGGCGTCGGCACTTGACGAACGCCGGATGCGCGCTGCATCGTCAAAGTCCGAGGCAACCGCAAGGCCGTAATCACGCCGATGCTAGGCGCGGTCACGAACAGGCGCACCATCGGCGTTGCTCTAGCGACAGCGGAAGGGCGTGGGTTCAGCACCTTGATCTGGTTCAGGATCGAGGTACGTGCCTTCATCAGCGTCTCGGCTACCAATCGCATCTCAGGCGAGGCGTCGAGTTCGCCTGAGATGATCTCGCCGGCGCGGTCTTCGAAATTTGGAGGAACCGTCCCGCGTTCGGCGAGAGGCACCACCAGCGACTACGCTAAGTGGTCCGATTTGGCGGATAAACGACATCTTTTGTCCAGATGGCGATCTTCTCCGCGCGGCAGTTCCTGCCTAGGTCATGCGCAGAACATCACGATGACCAATCAGGCAGGAGACGAGCATGCAAACGGCCAATTTCGTAGCGACACTTTTCGACGGCAAATCCAATCCCGCCAAGGCGACCGTCGCCTTCACCATGGCTCTGAACGCGGTGAAGAAGGGACACAGCGCGATGGTCCTGCTGATGGTCGAGGCTGTCGAACTCGGTCTGCCGGACGCGACTGCCGAAATGGATGTCGGCGCGCCTTTCGCTCCCGTGGCGAAGCTCCTGGAGGAATTCCTGTCGCTCGGCGGCCGCGTCGGTATCTGCGCCTCGTGCATGATCCACAACGGGTTCACCGCCGAACAGATGGTTCCCCAATACGAGATCGTCACCGCGCCCGAGGTCATCGACCTGCTGATGGCGGCGGGTGGCTCGCTGCAGATCACCTGAGCCGCTTCGAGCTCCAACATCACCATTGAGGTTAGACATGTCGGACACCCCGAAAAGAAACATCGTCACAGCGCGCGAAAGCGGCTTCGGCCCCTTCGGCCAGTATATCAATGTCGGCCATCACGTTCTGGGAGCCGACGAGCCTGGCATCTATGGCGGGCGCAATACCGGTCCCGATCCGTTCGAACTGGTGATGGCCGGTCTCGCCGCCTGTACGACAATGACCATCCGTATGGTGGCGGACCGCAAGAAGCTGCCGCTTGAGGACGTCAAGGTGGAGGTCCGCCATCTCCGGGCGCCGCCGATGATGGGGGCAGGCGGCTCTAGGCCGACCGACGGCAAACCGCATGCCTTCGAGCGCCAGTTGAGCTTCAAGGGCCCGCTGAGCGAGGAGCAGAGGCAGATGCTGGTCGCCATGGCTGACAAATGCCCGGTCCACAAGCTGCTGGAAGGCGAGGCCGACATCATCACCCGCGAGGTGGAGGCAGCCTGAGCCGCAGCGGGGCAGACAGGGTCGGCAGGCATCCTGCCGACCTCCGGAATGAGGGAGAGAGGGCTTGAGCATGGGATTTGACAGCACAAGGCGCGGTTTTCTCAGCCTGAGCGCGATGGGCGCCGCCGCATTCATGACGGGCGCGAATGCGCGTGCGCAGGGTGTAGCCACTTCGGCCCGCATCGTCATAATCGGCGCGGGTGCGGCGGGCACGGCGCTTGCCAATCGCCTGATCGAACGCCTGGATGGTGCATCGATCACGATCATCGATCCACGCCGCGAGCATCTCTACCAACCGGGCCTGTCACTGGTCGCAGCCGGGCTGAAACCCGCTTCCTACGTGGTTTCGCAGACTGCTGACTGGCTGCCTTCGGGCGTCACGCTGATCGCCGAGAACGCCGCCGCCATCGACCCCGTCGCGAAGACGATTGCCACCGAGAACGGCAAGGTTCTTACCTATGATTTCCTGGTCGTCGCGCCGGGGCTGGTGCTCGACCATGAGGCGATCGAGGGCTTTTCGCTCGATATGGTCGGCCAGAACGGCATAGGTGCACTCTATGCTGGGCCGGACCATGCCACAAGGACATGGCGGGCCGCCTCGAAATTCGCGGAAGAGGGCGGCGTCGGTCTGTTCACTCGCCCGGCCACCGAAATGAAATGCGCCGGCGCGCCGCTCAAACACACATTCCTGATCGAGGATATTGCCAGCCGTGGCGGCGCCGCAGGCAAATATGAAATTCATTATGCCGCGCCGCAGCCGGTGCTGTTTTCGGTGCCGATCGTCTCCGAAAAGGTGCGGATGCTGTTCGGCGAGCGCGGCATCGCAACCCATATGGGCCAGACGCTGAAATCCGTCGATCCGGGTCGCAGGATCGCCACCTTCGAGTCAAGCTCGACCGATGCGAGTGGCGCGGTTTCGGTCACGAGTTCCGAGATGAAGTGGGACATCTCCATGTCATCCCGCCGCAGCGCGCGCCCGAGGTCATCCGCCAGTCCGGCCTTTCCTGGGCCGACAAGTGGACCGATCAGGGCTGGGTCGAATGCGACATGAAAACCCTGCGCCATCTGCGCTATCCCGAGATATTCGCGCTCGGCGACGTCGCCGGCGTGCCTAAGGGCAAGACCGCGGCCAGCGTGAAATGGCAAGTGCCGGTGGTCGAGGACCATCTCGTCGCCGCCATTCAGGGCCGTGAGGGAACTCAGACCTATGACGGCTATACATCCTGCCCGATGATTACACGCGTTGGCCGGGCCATGCTGGTCGAGTTCGACTACCACAACAATCTCGTGCCTTCGTTCCCCGGCCTGATCGCGCCGCTCGAGGAACTCTGGATCAGCTGGCTGATGAAGGAAGTGGCTCTCAAGGCCACCTACAACGCCATGCTGCGCGGCCGGGCTTGAGGGAGGGACGAAACGATGCAGGAACTGACATTCACTACGCTGATCGCCGTGCTTCAGGAAATGTTTGGAAGCGGGCTGTTTTGGACGCTCGTGGTCGTGGCCGTGCTAGTCACGCTCGCCTATCTCTATGTGCTGCTGCGTGACCGGGCGGTGTCCTGGCGCAAGTTCCTCTGGGCGCAGGTCGCCATGCCCATCGGTGCGGTGGCGGCCGTGGTTTTCGTCCAGACGATCACCAGTTCAGGCTTGCGTGACATTGGCGGCCCCATCGATGTGGTCGTACTTCTGGCGGTCGCGGCTATGGGGGCTATCGGGGCGGCGATCCTCGTCTACACCCTGCAATCCCTGCTGCGCCCTCCACTCAAGCCCTCCGGTCGGAGATGAGGACCGGGAACCACGCCGCTCACGCGGCGGCGCGAGCCTCGTGCAAGAAGCGCTGCGGCGTCGTGCCGAACTGTTCACGGAATGCCGCAACGAAGGCGGACGGGCTGTGCCATCCCAGTGAAAAGGCGATGGCAGTGCTGCTGTCGCCGCGGTTGAGCGCGTCGATCGCCGCCAGCAACCGGAGCCGGTTACGCCATTGGCGGAAGGACAGGCCCGTCTCGTTGCGGAAGAGACGCTCGAGCGTACGCGGAGTGGTACCGAAAGCCTGCGCAAGTTCCGCGAGCGGACGCCGGTCTGCGGGATTGGCGGCCAGATGCTGCGTCAGGCGGACAAGCCGCGCGTCCTGACCGCCGGGCAGGCTGAGCGGCGCTTCCGGCAACATTTCCAGTTCATCGAGCGCCACTTCGGCAAGGCGAAGCGCGCGGTCGTCATATGTTCCATCCTGTGTGCGCAGGTCCAGTTGCAGGATCAGTTCCCGCACGAAAGGCGTCAGTTCGAGAACCGCGCAGCCCTGTCCCTTCGGCCCCTTCCCCTCCCGTACCGGCCGTGATGGATCGACATAGAGATTGAGCATATCGGCATCGGTCTCGGTCGCGAAGCGGTGCGGCAGGCCGCCGGGAATCCAGACCGCATGGCTGGGCGGCACCACCCAGACACAGGCGTGGCTCATCACCTTCACCACCCCTGTTATCGCCCAGAGCAGCTGGCCGCGCGGATGCGAATGGTCGCGAATTGTGTGGCCTGCGGCGATCTCGCGACCTCGGGTCAGCACCGGCCTCGACGGGTCGACAATATAGGCCGTCTCAAGTGGATCAAGAATTGGCGGGTTTTTGACATCTGTTGTCATGCTGACTGACTAGCGCATGCAGGGCGGAATGGCTAGCTGTTACGGTCAGAATGGATGCCAAGATACCACCCGCCAGCGCCCTGCGCCGCTTCACACCGGCCGGAAAGCCACTCATCGTAACCGCCGCCTGTGTAGCGGCAGCGCTTGTCGCCTTTGCCGCGCCTTGGGGCATGTCGTTTGAACAGGCACGATTGCTGGCGATTGTTCTGGTCACCCTGTCACTGTGGGGCACCTCGCTCGTTCCGTCCTATCTGGCCAGCCTGATTTTCTTTGCCTTTGTGCTGGTCGCCAATCTGGCGGAGCCCGCCGTGGTGTTCTCGGGCTTCGGCTCTGCCGCGATCTGGCTGATCGTGTCGGGGTTCGTCATCGGCGCGGCAATCAGCCGGTCAGGCCTTGGAGCAAGACTTGCCTCACTGATCGGCCCTGCCTTGACGGGCAGTTATTTCAGGCTCATCGGCGGGCTTATGCTGACCGCCATGGCGCTAGGTTTCGTAATGCCATCCTCGGTCGGCCGCGCGGCGGTTCTCGTTCCCGTCGGCATGGCCCTAGCGGATCGTGTGGGGTTCGGTCCGGGATCGAACGGACGCATTGGCGTTGCCGTGATCCTGGCCATCGGCTGCAACATGCCGAGCTTCGCCATCCTGCCTTCCAACATTCCCAACATGGTGCTCGCAGGGGCTTCCGAGACGATCTGGAGCGTGCATTTCGGCTACATGGCCTATCTGGCGCTGCACTATCCGGTGCTGGGCCTCATCAAGGCCGGCTTGACCGTTCTTTTGGTGGCGCGGCTGTTTCCCGCGCAGGTGGATGCAGTCAGGCCGGCAAATCTGGCGACTGCCGCCGGCCCGGCGAGCGGCGCGCAGATCAGGGTGGGGCTGATCCTTATCGCCACGCTGGCGCTGTGGATGACCGACAGTCTGCACGGCATAAATTCGGCCTGGATCGGTCTGGTCGCGGCGGTTGTCCTGATGCTTCCCCGCATCGGCGTGGTGACGCCTCCCGCCTTCAAGAATGCCACGGATTTCGGGATACTGCTTTTCGTTGCCGGCGCGCTGGCGCTTGGGGCTCTCGTCGACAAAGCTGGCCTCGGAACGATGTTCGGTGATGCGCTGCGCCATGTCCTGCCGTTGGCTCATGGCAATGACCTGCTCAACTTCATGTCGCTTTCCCTGATGGCCATGGCAACGGGTCTGTTCACGACCATTCCCGGCGTGCCGGCCGTGCTGACACCGATGGCGGGTGATCTGGCGGCGCAGACGGGCTTTTCCTTGCAGACAGTGCTGATGACGCAGGTGATCGGCTTTTCGACGCCGCTCTTTCCCTACCAACTCGCGCCGCTCGTCGTCGCCATGCAGCTCTCCGGCGAGAAGCTTGAGAGCCTGCCGCGCGTGATCCTGCTGCTGGCGGTAATCACCGTTCTGATCCTGCTCCCGCTCGATTTCCTGTGGTGGCTTCTGCTTGGATGGATTTGATCTTTTGCCCGAATTGAGAGGTATTCCGACATGATCCAGAAACCCGAAGTCACAGGCTTCTACGAGAAACGCACCGGATCGGTGCAATATGTCGTTGCCGACACGGCCACGAAAAAATGCGCCATCATCGATCCGGTGCTCGACTATGACGAGAAATCCGCCGCGACCGCAACGATCGAGGCGGAGCGCCTGCTGAAATTCATCGCCGACAAGGGTTATGAGCTGGAATGGATTCTCGACACTCATCCGCATGCCGACCATTTTTCCGCCGCCGCCTGGCTCAAGGAAAAGACCAGCGTGCAGACGGCCATCGGGGCCAAGGTCGTCGAGGTGCAGAAACTGTGGAAGGGCTTCTACAATTGGCCGGATTTTCCGGCTGACGGAAGCCAGTGGGACCGCCTGTTCGAGCATGGCGACACTTTCACGGTTGGCTCCATCCCGGGTCACGTCATGTTTTCGCCCGGCCACACGCTGGCTTCGATAACCTATGTGATCGGCGACGCCGCCTTCGTCCACGACACGCTCTTCGTGCCCGACAGCGGCACCGCCCGCGCGGATTTCCCTGGTGGTTCGGCCAAGGTGCTATGGAAATCCATTCAGGATATTCTGGCCCTGCCGGACGATACGCGCATCTTCACCGGCCATGATTATTGCCAGGGCGGACGCGAGCCGGAATGGGAATCGACCGTGGCCGAGCAGAAGGCCACCAATATCCACATGTCGAAATATCTGACGGAAGCCGAGTTCGTCGCGGCCCGCGAGGCGCGCGACGCCACCCTGCCGATGCCCAAGCTGATCCTGCACGCATTGCAGATCAACACCAATGCCGGACGCCTGCCCGAACCGGAGGCGAACGGCACGCGCTACCTGAAAATCCCCATGAACCTGCTTGACGCCCCCTGGTAAAAGGAAACACCCAAATGCGCATCAATATCGGAACGCCTGAACGGATGGCCCGGCTTGTCCTGGGCGCGATCCTCCTTGTGCTCGCTTTCGTGGCCGGCTTCCCGCCACTCTGGGCGTGGATCGCAGGTATTGTCGGCGTCGTGATGATCGTCACCGGCGCGCTGCGCTTCTGCCCTGCCTGGTCCATTTTCGGGATCAATACCAACCGGGGCTCGAAATGACCGAGTTCACCCCGGTCCAGTCGCTGCTCGGCGGGGCCTTGATCGGTCTTTCGGCGGTGCTGCTCATGGCCTTCCATGGCCGCATCGCCGGCATGACCGGCCTGCTTGCCGGACTCCTGCCCGGCATCGGCGACCGGAGCTGGCGGTTGGCCTTCCTCGCCGGAGCCGTCGCCGCGCCATTCCTGATCGTTAACATTCCCGGTTTCGGCATCGATTTCCAGAGCGCGACGCCCTTTCCTTGGATCGTCATCAGCGGGCTGGTTGTCGGCGTCGGCGTGACCCTCGGCAGCGGCTGCACGTCTGGCCACGGCATCTGTGGCAACGCCCGGCTTTCGCCGCGCTCCATCGTCGCCACGCTGACCTTCATGCTGACCACCGGCATCACCGTCTATGTGATCCGCCACCTGCTCGGAGGGTTCTGACATGCCCATTGTCATCGCTCTCGTGATCGGAGCGTTATTCGGGTCCGGCATTGCAATTTCCGGCATGGCAAATCCCGCCAAGGTGCTGAACTTCTTCGACGTGGCCGGAGCCTGGGACCCGTCGCTGGCTTTCGTCATGGGCGGTGCGCTGGCCGTCGCCTTTGTCGGTTACCGCCTTGTGCTGAAGCGGCCTGCGCCTCTGTGCGACGTCAAGTTCCATCTGCCGACCCGGCGTGACATCGACGCCGAACTGGTCGGTGGCTCGGCCCTGTTCGGCATCGGCTGGGGGATCGCCGGCTTCTGCCCCGGCGGCTCCGTCCCGGCGCTTGGCCTGGGCGAACCGGATGCGCTGGTTTTCGTAGTCTCGATGCTTGCAGGCATCATGATCGCGCGCAGCTTGCGCAGATGGATGGAGACACGTCGTGTGGCCGTTTCGTAAAGCCTCGCGCTTCCGCCGTGTGGATGACCTCTATTCGGTCACCGGCCAGCTCAAGGTCGAGGACCTGCCGGCCATCGCGGAAGCCGGTTTCACGGTTCTCGTCTGCATCCGGCCCGATGGCGAGGAAAGAGCCCAGGCTGCCTTCGCCGACCTTGCCGCCGCCGCACAAAATCTGGGGTTGATCTCGCACCATATTCCGGTGTCCGGCTTGCCCAGCCCAGAGCAGGTCGCGGCAATGCGTGAGGTGTTGGCCGCGAGCGAGGGCCAGATTCTCGGCTGGTGTCGCTCCGGCGCGCGCGCCGAAACATTGCGCCGCATGGCCGGCGATTGAGGACCATTTTCATGCAACGCTGGTTTCCCGTGGTCGACTGGGCGCGGCGCTACGACAGGGCCACGCTCGGGGCGGACGGGCTGGCGGCGGTGATCGTCACCATCATGCTGATCCCGCAATCGCTGGCCTATGCGATGCTGGCCGGCCTGCCGCCCGAAGTCGGGCTCTATGCATCCATCCTGCCGCTGTTGGCCTATGCCATCTTCGGATCATCGCGCACGTTGGCCGTGGGGCCGGTCGCGGTCGTCTCGCTGATGACCGCATCGGCCATCGCTCCGGTCACGGCGGCGGGACTGGCCGACGGCATGACGGCGGCTGTCGTGCTGGCCGCGCTGTCGGGTCTCGTCCTCATCCTGATGGGCGTGCTGAGGCTTGGCTTCCTTGCGAACTTCCTCAGCCATTCCGTCATTTCCGGCTTCATCACCGCATCCGGTATCCTGATTGCAGCCGGGCAGTTGCGGCACATTCTCGGCGTATCGGGAGGCGGCGACACACTGCCGGAAATCATCTCATCGCTGGCTGGACAATGGGGCGCGATCAATTCCGTCACGCTCGCAACCGGCGCCGCAGTGCTGGCCTTTCTCTATGTGGCGCGCCGCTGGGCGAAAGCCGCGCTGGTGGCAATCGGCCTGCCGCTATGGTTGGCCGATGCAGTCGCTCGCGTAGCCCCCGTCGTGGCTATCGCCGCGACCATCCTTGCTGCCACCATGCTCGGACTCGGCGACAAGGGTGTCGCGCTGGTCGGGGCCATTCCCTCCGGCTTGCCAGTTCCGGGCTTTCCGCGCGTCACGCTCGACCTGAGCCTGGCGCTCACGCCGGCTGCGGTGCTGATCTCGGCGGTAGGTTTCGTTGAGTCGGTTTCCGTCGCGCAGACGCTGGCGGCGCGGCGCCGCGAAAGGATCATCGCCGATCAGGAACTGATCGGGCTGGGGGCCGCAAACATCGCGGCATCCATCTCGTCGGGCTATCCCGTCACCGGCGGTTTTGCGCGTTCGGTCGTCAATTTCGACGCGGGAGCGAGAACGCCCGCGGCCGGCGTATTCACCGCCGTTGGCATCGCGCTGGCGACGCTCTATCTGACGCCATGGTTGGCCAACCTGCCGCAGGCGACGCTGGCCGCGACCATCATTCTGGCGGTCCTGTCGCTGGTCGACCTCAGGGCACTGATGCGGACCTGGCGCTATTCCCGCTCGGATTTCGCCGCGATGGCGACGACGATCCTCGTCACCCTGCTATGGGGCGTCGAGACGGGCATCACATCCGGGGTCATCCTGTCGCTGGTCCTGCATCTGTGGCGTACCAGCCGGCCGCATACGGCAGTTGTCGGGCAGGTTCCCGGCACCGAGCATTACCGCAATGTCGAGCGCCACGAGGTGATCACGCATCCCGAGATCGTCTCGCTGCGCGTCGACGAAGGCCTGTGGTTCGCCAATGCCCGCTTTCTGGAGGATCGCATCGCCGCCGTTGTGGCGGCGCAGCCTGCCATACGGCATGTCATCCTCATGTCCCCGGCGGTCAATGCAATAGATACCAGCGCGCTGGAAAGCCTGGAGGAGATCAACCGCCGCCTGAAGGAACAGGGCATCGGCTTCCACCTCTCCGAGGTCAAGGGACCGGTCATGGATCGTCTGGCCAGGACCGACTTCCTGAACCATCTGAACGGGCTCGTGTTTCTGAGCCAGCACGAGGCCGTGAACAGCTTGCTGTCGGGCGCGCTGCGTCTTGGCTCATCTCCGGAACAGACGCAGATCGACGCTTCTGTGTAGCGTCACTGCAATTCCAGCATTTTCCCTTATCGATTTCGCTGGTGAATTCCGCAGCGTCAGAAATCGACTATCTCGTGCATCCGGCTCACCGAGCTTTCCGTCGAAGCATTCGCCGTCCGCCTGTGAGTCTGGTCAGGGATAGGACGGCTTGCAGGAAGATAAAGACACGCCGTTCCCGGTCAGTGCACGACGATCTTCGCACCGGACTTCACGCGGTCGTGCAGGTCGATGACCTCCTGGTTGGGAAGACGGATATGCTGGCGTCTGGCTGGCGCTTGCGATCGCATTCTCGACCGTCATCCGCTCGCCCGCCACCTCGGCGCTGGCCGCGCTGTCGGTCTGGCTGGTGCTCACCGTGTTCTGGGGCATGATCGCGCCGTTGGTGGCCGGGATCGTCGCGCCGATCGACCCGTTCGATCCGATCAGCGTGCTCAACCGCTTTGAGTGGCAGCAGGCGATCGCCCGCATCTCGCCGCAGACGCTCTATGGCGAGGTTACGGGGCTGCTACTGAACCCTGCCGCGCGCTCCGTCGGGCCGCTGTTCATGCACCAGATGCAGGGCGCGGTGATAGGAGCGCCGCTGCCGACCCTACAGAGCCTGCTGATCGTTTGGCCCCAGATCTCCGGACTGATCGCCGCGATGCTGGTCCTGTTCACGCTCGCCTATGTCGTGTTCCAGCGGCAGGAGGTGCGGGCATGATAGCCGCGGGCCTGAGCCATTGAACGCCATCCTCCGCTTGACGCAAGCTGATCTGGCGGAGGAGTTCTGCATTTTCCGTCTGGCAGGTAAGCGACTGGCTGGAGGCGCGAACCCATGTGGCTGTCGCTATCGCCAGATTGCGGGATACTCCCGCCCGTCGTCGCCCAGCCTTTCGCTCAAGTTGTGGATATACGATTAGCTACCCCGACACCAAAATATTGTAACAAGCGGCAGGTTCTAACGCATTTAGGAGAATGATGGTGGCTTTCCCATCGAGAGGCGTTCTGAAGAAGTCCGCAATCGTGACCATCATTTGTGGTCTGACCCCATAAGGTGGTCCGGTTTCAGTCTTAATGCATGATTGGCTTTTCGGCCATCGCCTGTGCCGATGATGGAGGTGCGCCAGGTGGCGATGGCGGCCAGACAATGGCCTCTGGTGCGGGTGGTTTGTAACCGAGTGATGAGTGTGGCCTCTCGGTGTTGTAGTAGCGCCGCCATGCCTCGATGATGACCTTGGCCTCGGCGAGGCTGTAGAAGATCTCACCGTTGAGCAGTTCGTCGCGCAGCTTCGAGTTGAAGCTCTCGCAGTAGCCGTTCTCCCAAGGGCTGCCGGGTTCGATGAACGCGGTCCTGGCGCCGACGGCCACGATCCAGTCCCGCACGGCCTTGGCGATGAACTCCGGGCCGTTGTCGGAACGAACATGGCCAGGAACCCCGCGCAGGATGAACAGGTCCGACAGGACGTCGATGACGTCGGTTGAGTTGAGCTTGCGGTCGATCCTAATCGCCAGGCACTCTCGGGTGAACTCATCGATAATGTTGAGCATGCGGAACTTCCGGCCATTGTGGGTCCGGCTTTCGACGAAGTCATAGGACCAGACATGGTTTGGGTACTCGGGCCGAAGCCGGACGCACGATCCGTCATTTAGCCAGAGGCGGCCTCTCTTCGGTTGCTTGTGGGGAACCTTCAGCCCCTCCCGCCGCCAGATGCGCTCGACACGTTTGGCGTTCACCGTCCAACCCTCCGACCGCAGCATCGCCGTGATCCGGCGATAGCCATAGCGGCCATAGCGGGAGGCGAGCCGAATGATGGCGGCAGTGAGAACCTCGTCATCAGGCCGACCTCTCGGCCGCTTGCGCTGAGTCGAACGGTGCTGTCCGAGAACCTTGCAGGCAAACCGCTCCGAGACGGAGAACTTCGCCACGACATGGTCAACGCAGCGACGACGACGGGCGGGGCTCAATAGTTTCCCGAGGCAGCCTCTTTCAGGATCAGCTTCTCGAGCGTCAGGTCCGACACAGCCTTGCGCAGCCGGTCGTTCTCCTTCTCGAGCTCCTCCAGCCGCTTCACCTGGTCACCCTTCAGGCCGCCGAACTCCTTGCGCCAGCGGTAATACGTGAACTGCGTCACGCCGATCGTGCGAACCGCCTCGCCAACCGATCTTCCTTGCGACAGCAGAACATCGACCTGGCGAAGCTTCGCGACGATCTCTTCCGGCTTGTGCTTCTTCTGGGGCATTCCAAAGTCCTCTCCAACGGCTCAATAGCCTACTTCACAGAGGACCACTTTTCAGGGGGCAGACCAGTAAGCTGGCACGCACATCACCGGTCAATTCGAACTGAACAGGCCGACCCGTCTTTTGTTGAACGACCATCGCCCGCTTTCGTATCTCCGATCCAGTGACCAAGTTTCCGATTTTGATCTTTACCAGATCGCAGCCACGAAGCTTGCTGTCGATAGCAAGATCAAAAAGAGCACGATCCCGAACACGCCCTTCTCGATCAAGGAAGAAGCGGATTGCCCATATCTGTTTCTGCGTCAACGGGCGTTTTAGTTCCAACTGTCTTTCCGGCATTCCAGGCAGCGCGGCCGCGAACTGCGGCATCGTAGTGAGAGTAACCCATTTTATTTCTCCTAGGCCGTGATTGGCCAAGGGAATAACGAAGCGACGACAGCAATGGGGCCGACGGCCGACTGGCAGATCTCAGCAGCGTGCGATGGAAAGCAGCCGCTCTAATGCGAGGGCGGCAGCGCCCGAGCCAAGGAGGTGAAACCGCGTTCGTGATCGCGACGAGAAGCTTGTTCGCATCCCGTTTGGTCAGATTCCAATCAGCGGAGCAGCGAAAGCGCGCGGACACCCGATCGCCTCCTAGGCCGCGGTATTCCGCAACGTCGGACCTTTGCAAGAAGAGGTCTTGAATAAGCCGTGCACCTGCCCTATTCTCACTTGTGTAGCGTGAGATAGGTGACGATGATGAGATATCAGATGTTGAGTCCTGACCAAGAGCCCGTGCTTGCGGGAGCTCTGAATGGCAAGTTCGCATTCTCACTCATGATCCGAGGCATCAAAGGCAATCCCCTTTTGCCCACACCGCTCTTTATTGACTTCCAGGATGTTCAAGTCGCGACCGCCAGCTTTCTTCGGGAATCCGTATTTTCCCTTAAGTCTTACCTGCGCGCCATGGATTCGAAATATTACGCGGTCGCGGCAAACGTGAATGACCCGGTCTATGATGAATTTCTGATGGTTGCACACGCAAAAAATGATGCCATCATTAGCTGTCGCCTGGATGAGAACGATCAGGTCTCGGACATTGGACTCGTTGGACAACTTGATCCGAAACAGCAGATTACTTTCGACCTCGTGAACAGGCTACGCGAGGCCGATGCTAACACCCTGAAGGAGCGTTACGGGGAAGCAGAGAAGACGACCGCTTGGAACAACCGACTCGCTGGATTGGCCGCTCGCGGCCTTATTCGGGAGTTTTCAAAGGGACGCGCCAAATATTACAGGCCCGTCGTGGAGGTGGGTAATAATGGGCGCTGAATTTCTTAGCAGGACCAAGAAAACGATTCGCAAGACCATCGACAATCATCGCGTGGCCTTGGCGACCGCTAACCTGTTCTCGACGATTCCGGGCGAAAAGCCCCGTATTTACCTGGGGACGATCAGTTCCGGTGTGGCCGTGGCCGCAGGGGAATCTTTCATCGCGGAAGCAAGAAAATCGGGCTCTGTCACACTCCGGCGCGGGAATGACACCGTGGGCACCATGGATAACCCATCGACGCAAGTGGTTTCCTCCATTCAGCAGTCGGGCGGTGTGGCCCGCGCGATCGTACAGCGGGTTCATCTTGTGTCAGGCAAGGTGGACGTCACGCTGTGCTAATCGACACGACCAAGAGTACCGAGCTCCAAACCCGCATGCTCACGGACAACCCGCACATCAACACGATGTGCCTGGGTTGTGGCAATTGCCCAGACCGCGACATTTGTGGCGGCCTGAGCATCGAGGCTCAGATCATGGATTGTCTCCACCATTGCTGCGGTGCGTCTGACACCTGCACCAAGGTTTGTCCGGGCAACGCTATCGTCTTTCCCCAGCAGGTTCGGGAAATCGGTGGCTTCGATCTCCACGCCACGCCCCGTGCGCCAGCTCTCCCGGTTGTCCTAAAGGGAGATGTGGTGGAGTTGATCTACCATGGCAGCCGTCGCGTTCAGGCGCTCGAAGCGGACGTGGTTGCGTTGAGACTGGCTGATGTCGTGGACTTCCGCCGCAAGCGTACCAAGCATGTGAGCGCCGAGGTGCTTCGCGAGGCCTTCCGTCTCTCGCCCGATTGCAAGGTAATCCTGACGGGCGTCGATCACGACAACAAGATTGAACCGTGGTGGTCCCTGGGCCCCGCGCGCCCGGCGATTATACGAGACCTAGTAGCCAATGGCGTCCAGATGGTCACCACGCCAAATTTCAGCCTGGTGCTCGACCATCCTCGTTGGGACGACCTGCACGCAATGAAACGGATCGCCCTTGTCTTCTCTGAATTCCAGGAAAATGGCCTCGCCTGCGCATTGCATCCGAATGGCAGGACCTTTCAGGATTTCGAGCGCTGGCGGACTTTCGTCGCCGAGCGCCCAGAAGTGCAGGTCATGGCCTATGAGTTCATCACCGGGCCAGATCGATCTGGACGGCGGCAATTTCATTTGGATCGATTGGCCGAACTGGCCGCAGCAGCCGACCGTCCACTGGACATCATTGTCCGGGGCAATCCGCAGGTTATTCCATTCCTGCGCCGCCATTTTCGAGAGGTGCTATACATCGACACGACGGCCTTCATGAAAACGCAGAAGCGCCAAATGGCCGAGCGGGTCGCGAATAACGCGCTTGAGTGGGTTTCATCGAAAACGTCACCGGGAGCTCCACTCGATCCGCTGCTGAGGACCAATCTTGAGGAACAGGTGGCTTATCTTCGCGCTGCCTACTATGGTCAGCCGCTGCCTGCGGCGAAAGCCGCTTGAGGTGTGCCATCGACAGCCTGACCTTCGAACTTGTCGATGATATCGCCCTAGCTGCCCCAGGCTACTCTGGTTGGGCTGCGCGCATGCCGCGGCAACTCGGAGAAGAGCTTGGACCGATGCTGGAACTTTGGCGCCTCGGACACTTACCAGCCGCCCTCAGCCAATGGCTCGTGGCGCCAGACTATGCCAAGCAGCTCTCGAAGGTCACGACGATGACGGACTGGTTCAGCTCCGACGGAAGTCAGGGAGTCATCGCGGTTCGAAGCATCATGGGCGATGCCACGAACTGGCAGAATTTCTCGATCAAGGCCAAGAATGCCGCCATTACTATTGGCGTGCCGCAGCCGGAGGCCTGGCAACTGATCGCGAGCCTCGAGGAAATCTATACGAACACTATCGAGCATAGTGAGCGCGCGGATAGTGGCTTGGTCGCCTACGTCGCTCGACCGAACAGCTTTGAGTATGTTGTCTGTGACGCCGGTATCGGCGTGCAACGCAGCCTTCGCAAGAATCCCCACTACGCCGCCATTCCTGATTCATGTACGGCGCTTGAACTGGCACTTCGCGAGGGCATCTCGGCCAAAGCCGAACAGGGTCGGGGAATGGGTTTCAGGCCAATACTGGTAGGGTTGACCAATCTCAGCCGCATGGTGCGGTTCAGGTCTGGTGACGGTGCATGCATCTTTTCTCGTCAGGCCGATGGTACATTGCCGGCGACCACGTTGCAGCGGGCCTGGATAGACGGATTTTTCTGCTCTGTCAGGATTGACGCCTGCGCGCATGGAGGACGGTAGATGCAGTTCAGGGTTATACCGGCCTTCGTGGTGTTCCTTGGCTCCTACTTGCCTTTGAGCCTCATACTTCTCGCCCAGAACTTCGACTACGCCTTCGTGGGCCGTCCGCCTTGTTGGCGGATTTGGGAGGATGGCTGCTCGATCCCACTGAAGAATCCTGCCTTCGCCATAGGAATTTTCTTGGCGTGTCTCATCTGCTTCGCCTTGACCTTGTGGGCGCTTGCCGCGGTCAAGCCCAAGAATGAGATCATCGTCCAAGAGGCGAGGCATGTGCCTGCTGACCTAATGAACTACACGTTGCCCTACGTTGTCTCGTTCATGAGCATCGACTATCAGGATTTTGGAAAATACATCGGCGTGATCATCTTTCTGGGGTGGATGTTCTGGATCAGCTACAAGTCCGGCCAGATCATACTGAATCCCGTCCTGATTGTGTTCGGTTGGAAGCTTTACGATATCTCCTACAACCACGCCGCGTCCAAGCAGGTGCATAGCGCCAACGTCCTCGCTCAGGGGGCAATCACGCCCGGTGCCCGATATCGCCAGGCTCCGGTTCAGGACATCTTGATTATTAAACCGAGCGCCGGGGGAGACTGATTATGCCGTTGCCGCAAAGCCTAGCCGACTTCAATATTGAAGAGTCCACGGTGTCCGTCTGGCTTTTCAAGAAATCCGTGACTGCGGATGGTTTGCCGCGGTTCAGCGGCCGCCATGTCAATACGGACGAAGAGCTCGACGGCGCCTTGAAGGAAGCTCTCACCGAGGCGAGGGCCTCCATTCAGGATGTGACTCCATATACATTGCTAGCGGCCGCCCAAGATGGAATCGCGCTCGGCATTGACGCGCTGGAAACCCACGCGGATGCGATCACCGCGCAGATGGCGGACCCTCTTGCCGAAAAGAAGGTCCGGTCACTTAAGGACGTTCAAAACACCAAGTTCTACGTCGTGAAGCTCACGCATGCCGACAACGCGATCCACGCCGTTAGGAGCACGGATAACTCCTGGCAATCCAGGAAAACGCGCAGTGCTATATCCGTCATTTTCAAGGACGAGCAGCTTGGCCTGAACGAGGAGCCAGCCTTCAGTATTTCTCGCCATGTGGATTTTTTCATCGCGGGCGACGACATCGTCATGCTGAGTAAGCCATCGTTTGAGAAGGTGCTCAGCTACAAGCAGGCTCATGCCGAGGACTTCGTCGCCTTGCAAGCTGAGCCCGCCTTTGCCGCGGTCTTCTCAGACGTGGCGCCGTTGGTGACCTTCGTGGGTCAGAACAAAATCCATCTGCGCCGCGCCTGTGTCATTCGCCAAAAGGGGCACTACATGGATGCGCAGTTCATGCAGCGTCTCCGAGACAATTTTGCAAGGTGCGGCCTCAACTTGGTGTTCGCAGCTGATGGGAGGTTGGTCGCGACCCCTGAGACTTGTGCCGATATTATCCGCGCGCTGCTCGATCACCGCCTGTCGTCGTTTTTCTCGGAACAGCATTATGACGTTCCCGACGCTACCGCCGTCGCGTAGTCCTGAATTGCAAGCAGTATCCTCTCCAGAAGCGGGTCGAACCCCGAAAGCCGATATCTGCCGTGTTGGGCCCGGTGAGCTAGTGGCGGCCGTCTGCTTTAGGGACGCGGCAGTGCGGCGCCGAATGACCGAAATGGCGGCGCGTTGCGGTCGAAATGCAGCCGTCACCTGAATGGCCGCTTTTCCACTCCGCCGACCAGATGCGGTCGGGCAGGAATCCACCCCTAACTTGCCATTTGATGTCGTGGGGGAAGGCCTTCCCCCTGGTCGGCACTGGCATTGCCGACGCACCCCCATCAGCGGGGAGACCCCGCAACGCCCCCTTCAGAGTGAGAGTGCGGACGGGTTTTCCGTGACGGGTTGAGGGCTGGAGAAAAGGTCTCCGGCGCCCGTCGCGGAGATTATCCCGATGGCCAGACAAGATCGCGCCGTCCCTGACAGTGGCGCGCGCAGCAACCTTTACGACGACATCACCAACAAGATCATCGCCGAGTTGGAGCAAGGGCGGCTGCCCTGGGTTCAGCCCTGGGGGACGGCGGCGGCGAAGGCTCCCCTTGCCATGCCGCGGAATGCGACGACCTCCCGGCACTATTCCGGGATCAATGTGCTGATCCTCTGGGGGGCTGTGATCCAACATGGCTTTCCAACCCAGAATTGGCTGACCTTCCGGCAGGCGCTGTCGCGTGGAGGCAATGTCAGGAAGGGCGAGCGAGGCACCACCGTCGTCTATGCCGACCGCTTCACACCCGAGGACGAAAAGCGTCGTGCCCGAGAGACCGGCGAGGAACCAGGCCGTATTCCCTTCCTAAAGCGATTCACGGTCTTCAACGCCGCGCAATGTGAGGGCCTGCCGGAGGATATCTCAGTCGATGCCCCGCCACCACCACCCGGCCTGATCGAGCCGAAGGTCGAGGCACTCATCAAGGAGACCGGCATCGACTTCCGCATCGGCGGAGATCGCGCCTTCTATATGCCGTCGTCGGACTATGTTCAGGTGCCGCCTCCGCAAGCCTATTTCGAGCCGATCAACTGGCATCGAACGGCCCTGCACGAGATGGGGCACGCGACTGGCCATGCCTCGCGGCTTGGGCGGGATTTCTCGGGCAGCTTCGGCACGAAGAAATACGCCTTCGAAGAACTTGTCGCCGAAATGAACGCGGCCTTCTGCTGCGCCACTCTGGGTATCGTACCTACCGTGCGCCACGCCGATTATATCGGGTCGTGGCTGGAGTGCCTTCGCGAGGATAATCGCGCCATTGTCCGCGCCGCCTCGCAGGGCAGCAAAGCGGCCGATTGGCTGCTGTCGCATCTGCCTGATCAGGATGCCGGCGAAACGGATGCGGGCGTAGCCGAACGGAGGGCTGCGGCATGATCCTCCTCACCGATATGCAGCGCGACCGGCTGCTGGCCAATGGCCGCCAGCGCGATCAGGATCACATTCCGGTCGTGAAGTTCTTCAACCCCCTCGGCGAAGGCGTCTGGCTCGCCACCGAACTGGATGAGGATGGCGACATCATGTTCGGTTTGGCCGATCTCGGCTATCCCGAACTGGGGTCGTGGAGCCTGAGCGAGATGCAGTCAGTCCGGCTGCCCCTTGGCATGGGCATCGAGCGTGATCTGCTGTTCACCGGGGATTTCCCGATCTCGGTCTGGGCCGAGGCCGCTCGCGAGACCGGCAGCATCCGCGCCGCCGAGCGTCTGCTCTACCGTGTTGGCGCGAGCTATTCCCGTACATCCGCCGATACAGAAAACCGGAGTGCCTGATTTCCGGGCTTCAGGTTCTGCGGCTGGCGTCGCTCTCTTCAGAGGAAGAGGGCGGCGCTTCGCTTCGTGACGGGCTGATAGCCGGAGAGAGAGGCTCACCGGCGTCCGTCATGGAGTACCTGACATGGCCACTGCCGTTCAGAAGATCACGCTGTCGTCCTCGCGCGACATTCCCTTCACCAAGCTGGTGCTCAGCCAGTCCAACGTCCGGCGTGTCAAGGCCGGTGTCTCGGTCGAGGAATTGGCCGAGTCCATCGCCCGGCGCGGCCTGATCCAGTCCCTGCATGTCCGCCCTGTCGTTGACGGCGAGGGCAAGGAAACCGGCATGTTCGAGGTTCCTGCCGGCGGTCGCCGCTTCCGCGCACTGGAACTGCTGGTCAAGCAAAAGCGCCTCGCCAAGATCGCGCCGGTCCCCTGCGTCGTGTCGGAGGCCAGCGCCGATGTGCTGATCGACGAGGTATCGCTCGCCGAGAACATCGAGCGCGCCCCCTTGCATCCGCTCGACCAGTTCCGCGCCTTCCAGGCCTTGCGCGAAAAGGGCATGACCGAGGAAGCCATCGCCGCCGCCTTCTTTGTGGACGCCAAGGTGGTGAAACAGCGCCTGCGCCTGGTCTCGGTCTCGCCCGCATTGCTCGACATCTATGCCGAGGATGGCATGACGCTGGAACAGCTCATGGCCTTCACCGTCAGTTCCGACCATGCCCGTCAGGAGCAGGTGTGGGACGCGATCAAGGATGGCTGGCAGAAGGAGCCCTATACCATCCGCCGTCTGCTGACCGAAACCACGGTGCGCGCCGCTGACAAGCGGGCGGTCTTCGTCGGTATCGACACCTATGAGGCAGCAGGCGGCTGCGTGCTGCGCGATCTCTTCCAGCAGGACGATGGCGGCTGGCTGCAAGATCCGGTGCTGCTCGACCGGCTGGTGGGCGAAAAGCTGAAGGCGGAAGCCGAAGTCATTGCCGTTGAGGGCTGGAAATGGATCGAGGTCGCCATCACCTTTCCCTATGGTCACGATCATGGCCTTCGCCAGATCGTCGGCACCACGGTCGACCTGAGCGAAGAGGAACGCGCCACCCGCGAGGCTCTGCGCGATGAATATGACCGGCTTGAAGCCGAATATGGTGAGGCTGACGAGCTGCCTGACGAGATCGACGCCCGCCTGGGTGAGATCGAACAGGCGCTGGAAACCTTCGAGCGCCGCCCGATGGTCTTTGAGTCGGACCAGACGGACAAGGCGGGTGCCTTCATCAGCATCGACGCCGATGGCTCCTTGCTGATCGAACGCGGCTATGTTCGCGCCGAGGATGAAACACCGGCCGAACCCGACGTTGAGATCGTTGACCCCGACACCGGCGAGGTGATCCAGCGGACCGAACCGGCCGTCACCCATCAGCGCGCCGTCATCACGCTTGGGGGGCAGCCGGTCGAACAGGAGGAAGACGACGAGACCGAGACCATCAAGCCGCTGCCAGATCGTCTGGTCAGCGAATTGACCGCGCACCGTACGCTGGCGTTGCGTGATGCCGTGGCGGTGAACCCGCATGTCGCCATGACGGCACTGCTGCACCGGCTGGTCATTGATTGCTTCATGCCGCATGCCAGCTGCGGATGCCTGGAAGCACAGGTCCGGGAGGTTCATCTGCCCGCACAGGCCGAGGATCTGCGCGATAGCGCGTCGGCCAAGGCCATCGCTGACCGCCACGAACGCTGGGGCGATCATGTCCCGGCAGACGATGCCGCCCTCTGGGATTGGCTGACCGATCTGGACGATGGTTCGCGCATGGACCTGCTCGCCCATTGCGTCAGCTATGGTGTGAACGCGCTCTATGAAAAGCCGAACCCCTATAGCGGCTCGGGCGTCAGCCAGCACGGGCTGGACATCCGCCTATCGCAGGCTGATCGGCTGGCGCGCTCGACCGGTCTCGATATGGTTGCCGTGGGCTGGCGGCCGACGGTTGAGAACTATCTTGGCCGCGTGACCAAGCCGCGTATCCTTGAGGCTGTGCGTGAAGGGGCCGGAGACCGGGCCGCCGAACTGATCGGGCACCTGAAGAAGGGTGACATGGCCAAGGAAGCCGAGCGCCTGCTGGCGGACACCGGCTGGTTGCCCGAGCCGCTGCGCATGGTGGATGATGGCATTGACGCGGACCCGACGACGGGAACCGACAGGGAAGCCGACGAGCTGCCCGATTTCCTCTCCGGTGATGGCGAGGACGATCCGGCTGATGACGAGGAGGAACAGCATATGGTCGCTGCTGAATAGCATTCATACGGGGCGGCTTCGGTCGCCCCGTTTCAGCCACCCCGTTTGTGCAACACGCCCAGTTCTCTTGACCCGGCTTTTCCTTTCGGAACTATGCGGGCGAAGCCGTTGGTCAACGCCAGGTTGGAACCCGCCCGACCTAAATAGGAAAAAGTATGTCAGACAAACCTTGTGTATACCTGACAGGGGCGTCTTGCTCCGGTGTTTCAACACTTGGTTCGATCCTGTCGAAGCGTTTCCGTGTCCCGCAAATTGATGTAGACGATTACTATTGGATGCCCACCGATCCCCCTTACAGCACCAAGCGTGCTCCCGAGGAGCGCGTCCAACTGATTAAAGATCGCCAGAGTTCTATCGTTGGATGGATACTCACAGGATCGTTCATCGGATGGGGTGATTCACTTATTCGGGACGTCGATTTGATTGTTTTCTTGTACACGCCAACGCCCGTTCGCCTTCAGCGTCTCGACGAGCGAGAGGCAGAACGTCATGGCTCTCGCATTTTGCCAGGAGGAGACATGCATGACGCTCACTTGGCCTTTCGGGATTGGGCATCACGTTACGACGACCCGGAGTTCACCGGGAGGAATTTTACGCAGCATCAGAAATGGCTGAGTAAGCAATCAGCGCCGGTGCTGAGGTTGGATGGCGAGCATGACAGTGAACTGCTGGCCGATCAGGTGGCAAGACAACTCGACTTGGCCCGATATCCGACCGGCGGCTAAGGGCTCTTGGCATTGAATACATCCACTGCTCCAACTCCACCTTCACCATAACAGCCGTCATCCCTGCACATGGGCGAGCGGCATGGGTGCCGTCTCTAGCCGGAAGGGAACACGATCCTGATGCCAGCATGGTGGCAAGGCTGGCGCGGCAGAGCATCTGCGACGGTATCCGGCATCCGGTCAGATGCGAAAAACCACCCCCGCTTCCATTCGCAAACCTTGGTCCGATCCGTCTCTTTGACATTCAACCCCAAAGGGGTCGGCTTACGCGCGCGTGCCGCCCTCGGGGATTCGGAAAGAGTCCGAACGCCCTCGGGTGATTGCAGATCCGGTCAGACACTTCGAGCGCCTGTCGCGCGGGGGATGGTCCCCCGCCTCCAAAGACAGGAGCCGGACCCCATGTCCTATGCAGATGCCACCGCCTTTGCCGCCAGCCTTGCCGCCACGCTGTTGGTTTCGATCGTTGTGTTCCAGGCCGGAGACGGCACCCATGCCGCTTGCCCCGCCGCCGAATTCGATGGCGACGACGACATGGTGAAGCTGGAACTGGACCCGTGGGAATAAGGTGCGAAAGCGCCTCATCCCCGACGGCCCGAGCGCGGCACCCCGCGATCGGGCCTTCAGCGCCTCACGATGATCCCCATCGTCGGCAGCGGACCCGGGAACAAGCCCTGTCAGAGAGGAAGAGTGCGGGCCGTTCGGCCGTGACGGGTTGAGGGCTGGAGAGAGAGGCTTCCCGGCGCCCGTCATGGAGTGATCCCGATGATCTTTGCCCGTTCCGAAACCTTCCGCTCTATCGGTCAGATTCTCGCAGCCGATGTTCTGCCAGCGCTCTATCGGGCGCAAAAGCTGCCGCTGCGCATCTCCTGCCTGGGCGTAGCCAGTTATGGCGTCAGTGACGATGAAAACAGCTTCGACCGCATGATCGCGCTTGGCGAATGCCCGTCACCGGAGGAGGCAATACAGGCAGCCGCTTTGCGCCTGTCACGCGGTGATATTTGCACGGGGCCGGACAGCTTCCCCTGTTTCCAGCCTCGTATCATGCTCATTCAGGATCACGATCATCGCCTGGTCCTTGCCGGCGAAATCCGTGCCGGTATCATCCTCTGGCAACAGCCAGTCTCATCCGATGCCCAGGCACGCAGGATTGTGACGGAGGCCAGCCGCCTGCGCGGGATGGCATTCCGGGCCGTGGACTCAACGGAGGCTGGGGCTTTGCGCTACCGCGCGGCGGCACTGGAAGCCCGTCTGGTCGACCCCTTCTGGCGCGAAATCTCTGCCGATCTCCTCCGCATGCCGCAAGCGGCGTGAGACTCACCCATTCCCCGTCATCCGCCCGGTCCTGAGCCGGGCTTTCTTGTTTCAGGAGGCTCACATGGCCGACTATTTTACCCACTTTTCCTGCCTGCTCGACGTGGGCACCCCCGAAAACGCCGCCCGCGCGCTCGATCTCTACAACGCCATGGCGGAGGACAATGCCGCCGAGGATCCGCCCTCGGACGGTTTCCTGCTCTCGATCCAGCCCGAACATGGCGGCACCCGGCTTTGGATACGCGATGATGTCACCGGCGATCCCGAGCATGTCATCCAGTTCGTCAAACGCTGTGCGAAAGCGTTCGGCCTGACCGGTTTATGGGGGATGCAATACGCCAATAGCTGCTCGAAGCCCCGTATCGACGGTTTCGGCGGCGGCGCGCATGTCCTCGATCTCGCCACCGGCGAGACGGTGGACTGGATCTATACCGATGGCTGGCTTTCCACCGTGCTGGAGGCAGGTGATCCCTATGCCTGAGATCATTGAAACCACGGTCTATCGCCTGGACGAACTATCCGATGCGACGAAGGACAAGGCGCGCGCCTGGTATCGCGAGGGCGGCTTCGATTACGACTGGTATGATGCCGTCTATGAGGATTTCCGGCGCATCGCGGAAATCCTCGGCATCGACTTCAGGACCCGTGCCGTCCGCCTGATGGGCGGCGGCACGCGCCGCGAACCCTGCATCTGGTTCCGGGGCTTCTGGTCGCAGGGCGATGGCGCCTGCTGGGAGGGGTCGTATTCCTACGCCAGAAACGCCACGGCCAAAATCCGGGCCTATGCGCCGCAGGATCAGGAGCTTCATCGGATCGCCGACGCCTTGCAGGCGGTCCAGCGCCGCAATTTCTACCAACTCCGCGCCGAGGTCAGCCATCGCGGGCATTACTATCACGAGTATTGCATGGCGATTTCGGTCGAACGCGACAGTCCGACATATCAGGACATGACCGAGGATGCCGAGGAGAGCGTCGCCGAAGCGCTGCGCGATCTGGCCCGCTGGCTCTACCGGCAGCTCGAACGCGAATATGAGTATCTCTCGTCCGACGAGGTGGTCGACGACACGATCGTCGCCAACGAATACACCTTCACCGAAGCGGGGCGCCCGGTTCGGATAGGCGACATGGTTGCCGGGCGGCGGGAAGCGTGCTGACCCTGATCTACAGGACACCCTCGATGTCGGTCCGTGCGAAATCGTCCCCGACATAGAGCAGCGGCGCTTTCCGCTCCTTCGCGGCCTCATAGGCAAAGCAATCGCCGAAATTGAGCGATGCGCGGTGAACACCTTTCCCCCACGCTTCATAGGCCGCCGCGACACGTTGCGCCGACGCAGCGGTCACATTGATGATCTCGAATCCGAGGTCATCAAGCAGACGCATCATCTCCTCACCGACATTCCGGCGGTTCGCCACGATCAGCGCCTCGGCCACGGTGCCAGCCGAGATCAGCAATTCCTCTTCCGCCTCAAGCGCCGCGATGCAGGCGTCCGCCTCCGGCTCATCGAGCAGAATGGCCATCAGCGCCGAGGTATCGACGACCATCATTGCGGCAGGCCGTCGTCATCATAAAGGAAGTCCTGACTCCGCGCGGCGGGTGCTCCCGCCAACGCCTTCGCCGCACCGGATTTCCGAAGCGCCTCAAGAAGCGCCCGGCGATCCTTCCGGCCCGGCACATTGCGGACCGGGACAAGCCGGACGGCGGCATGGCCATGGCGGGTCAACACCACTTCATCGCCGGCCTCTGCGCGGCGCACCAGTTCCGTCAACTGGCCTTTGGCTTCGGTTACGGAAATTCGCATGACACCTCCTTCTGGACCGCTCAATAGTCCATTTCTATCCAAGAAATGGACCGTTCGATAGTCCATGTCAAGCTGCGCAAAGCACGGGCCGCCCGTTCCCGCATGAGAGGGAGAGGAAGGCCGGGACGGGTTTGAGCCGGTGCGGTCGAGAGAGAGCGCTGCCCGGCTCGATCCTGTCCCGCTCTCCGAGGCTCATCCCATGACCTACACCTCTGCCGCCGCGGCCCTTCCGATCGGGCCAACCCTTGCCACCGTCGACACCGCCGTCGCCATCCACCAGGCCGGGCTTCTCCTTCTTCCCCATCTCGAACGCGGCCAGCGCATCGACGCGGCCACGCTGCGCGGTGCGATGGAAAGCGCCTTCGGCGGCTCCGACACGACCGGCGCCTGGAGCTGGAAGGATGCCTACGAAGCCTGCGAGGCCGCGACCGTCCTGTTTCTGCGCAAATACGGAAAGGCGCTTTTCCGTAAAGCCGGGTCTCAGGCCGCCAGCCTGCCGCTGCTGACCCGCATCGCCGGGCTTCTCCCCACCCATACGCGCCGCTCCGAAGAGAGCCAGACCTTTCAGCAGTTCTCGACGCCGATCCCGCTCGGCCTGATCGCCGCTTCTGCCGCCGCCATCACGCCAGCCGACCGGGTTCTCGAACCCTCCGCAGGCACCGGGCTGCTCGCCATCCTCGCCGAGATCGCCGGCGGATCGCTCGCCCTGAACGAGTTGGCTGACACCCGAGCCGATCTTCTTGCGCATCTTTTCCCGGCCAATCCCGTCACCCGCTTCGACGCGGCGCAGATCCACGATCATCTCGATCCCGCCATGGTGCCGAGCGTCGTGCTGATGAATCCGCCGTTCTCGGTGATGGCGAACGTCTCGGGCCGGATGGCCGAGGCCGCCTATCGCCATGTCGCCTCGGCGCTGGCGCGTCTGGCCGAGGGCGGGCGGCTGGTGACGATCACCGGCGCGAACTTCGCCCCCGACACGCCGGCCTGGCGGGATGCCTTCATCCGGCTTCAGGAGCATGGACGCGTGGTGTTCACCGCTGCCATCGACGGCTCTGTCTATGCCAAGCACGGCACGACTTTTCCCACCCGGCTGATCGTTATCGACAAATTGCCCGCCGACGATCGGGCCGCATTTCCGGCGTCGCCCGGCGTCGCGCCCGACGCCTCCACCCTGATCGGCTGGGTCGGCGAGCATGTGCCCGCGCGCCTGCCGGTCGATGCGTCGATCCTGGGGCAGACAGCCACCACGCCCGCGCCGTGCACCGTTCGCGGCTTTCTCGCCCGCGCCGCCGCCGCTGCTCCCGCGCGCCCCGCCGCCGAACCCGAAGGCGTCGAACTCGACTATGAGACCGTGGACTGGACGCCCGGCGAGGACGGCCGCATCACCGATGCCATCTACGAAGAATACGGATTGCAGGCGATCCGTATTCCCGGCGCACAAGCCCATCCCACCAAACTCGTGCAGTCGGCGGCCATGGCTTCGGTCGCACCGCCCAGACCGAGCTACCGCCCGCGTCTGCCCGCCAGCCTCGTCACCGAGGGCCTGCTGTCCGACGCCCAGCTCGAAACCGTCATCTATGCCGGCGAGGCCCATTCGGACTTCCTCGCCGGATCGTGGACGCTCGACGAGACTTTCGATGTCGTCTCGGCCGCGCCCGACGATGCGCCGAACGCTGTCCGCTTCCGTCGCGGCTTCATGCTCGGCGACGGCACCGGCGCCGGCAAGGGCCGCCAGTCGGCGGGCATCATCCTCGACAATTGGATGAGAGGCCGCCGCAAGGCCGTCTGGATCAGCAAGTCCGACAAGCTGCTGGAAGACGCCCAGCGCGACTGGTCCGCGCTCGGCATGGAACGCCTGCTGGTCACGCCCCTGTCGCGGTTCCCGCAGGGCAAGGACATCCGGCTGCCCGAAGGCATCCTCTTCACCACCTACGCCACCTTGCGTTCCGACGAGCGCGGCGAAAAGGCGTCCCGCGTCCGCCAGATCGTCGAGTGGCTCGGCGCGGATTTCGATGGTGTCGTCATCTTCGACGAGAGCCACGCCATGCAGAACGCGGCGGGCGCCAAGGGCGAACGCGGTGACGTCGCCGCCAGCCAGCAGGGCCGCGCCGGGCTTCGCCTCCAGCACGTGCTGCCGAACGCGCGCATCGTCTATGTCTCGGCGACCGGCGCGACCACGGTTCACAACCTGGCTTATGCCCAGCGGCTTGGCCTGTGGGGCGGCGAGGATTTTCCGTTCGCCACCCGCGCCGAGTTCGTGGAAGCCGTCGAGGCCGGGGGTGTCGCCGCCATGGAAGTTCTGGCCCGCGATCTTCGCGCGCTCGGTCTCTACACCGCCCGGTCGCTCTCCTATGATGGCGTCGAATACGAGCTGGTCGAACACCAGCTCACGCCCGAGCAGACGCGCATCTACGACGCCTATGCCGGCGCTTTCGCCATCATTCACAACAATCTCGACGCGGCGATGGAAGCCGCCAACATCACCGGCGGCGACAGCGGCTCCGGCACGCTGAACAAACAGGCCAAGTCCGCCGCGCGCTCGGCCTTCGAGTCCGCCAAGCAGCGTTTCTTCGGCCATCTCCTCACCAGCATGAAGACGCCGACCCTGATCCGCTCGATCGAGCGCGATCTGGAGGACGGCCATGCCGCCGTGATCCAGATCGTCTCCACCGGCGAGGCCCTCATGGAACGCCGGCTTGCCGAACTGTCGGCCGAGGAATGGAACGACGTCCGGATGGACATCACGCCCAGGGAATATGTCCTGAACTACCTCGCGCATAGCTTCCCGGTGCAGCTCTACGAGCCGTTCACCGACGCCGATGGCAATCTTTCCTCACGCCCCGTCTATCGCGAAGGTCAGCCGGTGGAGAGCCGTGAGGCCGTCGCTCGCCGCGACCGTCTAATCGAGAAGCTCGCCTCGCTGCCGCCCGTTCCGGGCGCGCTCGACCAGATCGTCCAGCGTTTCGGCACCGACCTCGTGGCCGAGGTGACGGGCCGCTCGCGCCGCATCGTCCGCAAATCCGGCCCCGGTGGCATCGACCGTCTGGCCGTCCAGAACCGCGCCGGATCGGCCAACCTCGCCGAGACCGCCGCCTTCATGGACGATCAGAAACGCATCCTGATCTTCTCAGACGCGGGCGGCACCGGCAGGTCGTATCACGCCGACCTCAATGCGAAGAACCAGCGCCTGCGCGTCCACTATCTGCTGGAACCGGGCTGGAAGGCCGACGCCGCCATTCAGGGCCTCGGCCGCACCAACCGCACCAACCAGGCGCAGCCGCCGCTGTTCCGGCCGATCTCGACCGATGTGAAAGCCGAAAAGCGGTTCCTTTCGACCATCGCGCGTCGTCTCGACACGCTGGGCGCGATCACGCGCGGCCAGCGCCAGACCGGCGGTCAGGGCCTGTTCCGGCCCGAGGATAATCTGGAATCGCACTATGCCCGCGATGCGCTGCGCCAACTCTACATGCTGCTCGTCCGCGGCAAGGTCGAAGGCTGCTCGCTCCAGATGTTCGAGGCGTCGACCGGCCTCAAGCTGATGGACTCGACGGGCATCAAGGACGAGTTGCCGCCGATCACCACCTTCCTCAATCGCCTGCTTGCCCTGACCATCGACTTGCAGGGCGTGCTGTTCACGGCGTTCGAGCAATTGCTGAACGCCCGCATCGAGGGCGCCATCGCATCCGGCAGCTATGATGTCGGGCTGGAAACGCTGCGAGCGGAGAGCTTCACCGTCACCGACCAGCAGACGATCCACGTCCATCCCGGCACCGGCGCCGAGGCGCGGCTCCTGACCATCACGCAGCGCCAGCGCAACCACCCCGTCACGCTGGCCGAGGCGCTCGATCTCCTCGCGGATCGCCGGACGAAGCTGCTCATCAATGAGCGCTCGGGCCGCGCCGCCGTCCAGACCCCGACCACCAGCGTCATGCAGGACGACGGGGAGATCGAGCGGCGCATTCGCCTGATCCGGCCGATGGAGGCGCACAACATTCCGGTGAAGATGATGGACGAGACCCATTGGGTCGAAGCCGACGAGGCCGCCTTCGCCTCAGCATGGGCGGCCGAAGTCGCCGAGGTGCCCGAGTTCGCCGACAGCACCATCCATGTCGTCAGCGGTCTCCTGCTGCCGATCTGGAAACGCCTCCCGGCCGAGTCGACGCGCGTTTACCGGCTCCAGACCGATGACGGGGAGCGCATCGTCGGCCGCCGCGTCTCGCCAGCCTGGGTCGCGGGCGCGGTTGCAACCAGCGCCTCGACGCTGACGCCCGATGACGCCTTCACCGCGCTGATGGATGGCCGGACCATCCTTGATCTCAGCGAGAGGCTTCAGCTTCGCCGCAGCCGCGTCATGGGCGCGAACCGCATCGAACTCACCGGCTTCACCGATACGATGCGGGATCGGCTGCGCGCCTATGGCCTGTTCCACGAAATCATCTCGTGGAAGCTCAGGATGTTCGTGCCGACCGATGCCAGCGGCCCGGCCATTCTCGCCAAGGTGCTCGAACGCTATCCGGTCGAGCGCATCGGTGAACGGGAGGCAGCGTAAATGGTCCGCCAGACCGCTTCCGAACTTGCCCATCGTCTTGGCCGGGAGGCCGAGGCGGTGTGCCGCCACTATCTGTCCAACGGGCGGCGCGAGGGGCGCTACTGGGTGGTGGGCGACGTTCGCAACACCCCCGGACGCTCCATGTTCGTCCGGCTCAAAGGCCCGGAATCCGGCAAGGGGGCTGTCGGGCGCTGGACCGACGCCGCAACGGCCGAGCATGGCGATCTGCTCGACGTGATCCGCGAAAGCTGCGGCCTGATCGACTTCCGAGATGTCGCCGACGAAGCCCGGTCGTTCCTCAGCCTGCCGAGGCCGGAGCCTGAACCGTCTGCTCCACCCTTGCCGGGCAAAGCGACGCCGGGATCGCCCGAAGCGGCACGGCGTCTGTTCGCCATGGCGCGACCGATGGCTGGCACAGTCGTAGAGGTGCATCTGCGGAACCGTGCGATTACGGCTTTGCACGACACAGCGAGCCTTCGGTTCCACCCACGCTGCTACTATCGCCCGGAAGGCGATGGCCCGACCGAGACCTGGCCTGCGATGATCGCTTCCGTCACCGACCTTGCCGGCGTCCAGACCGGCGCGCATCGCACCTGGCTTCGACCCGATGGCAGCGGGAAGGCGCCGGTCGAAACGCCGAGGCGGGCGATGGGTCATCTCCTCGGACACGGCGTCCGCTTCGGCAGGGCACAGGATGTCCTGGCGGCGGGCGAAGGCATCGAGACCGTGCTGTCGGCACGCTCTGGTCTGCCCCGCATGCCGATGATCGCCGCGCTCTCTGCGGCACACCTCGCCACCATCCTGTTCCCGGCATCGCTGCGCCGTCTCTATTTCGTCAAGGATCGCGATCCGGCCGGGACACGCGCGCGAGACCTGCTGGTCGAACGGGCGAGCAGCGCGGGGATCGAGGCGGTTATCCTGTCGCCGGTGTTCGGGGACTTCAACGAGGATCTCAGACGCCGCGGCATCGAGGCGCTTCGGGCGGCCTTGCAGGTTCAGATGATCCCCGAGGACGTCAGCCGGTTTCTCGCTGCGTGAGTGCGGGATCGGTCAGGCAGGGGGATGAGCCACGGCACCTCGAAACCTGCCGTATCCGGTCGTGGTGGTTCCCCTGATGCGTCGGAGGGACCGCCGCCCACAGCCTTCTGAGAGGGCGATCGGCCCATAAACGGGCCGGTCAGGCAATGGCCGCGCGACTTGGCTATTTTCCGCCGGCGCCAGACCACCCCACGCGGCAAGCCGCGTGGGGACCCCGGATCAGCCGCCTTTGCAGCGCGAAACAAAATAGCCGTGCCCGGCCATCAAGGCCCTCGCGCGAGCGCGAGGACTGCCAGCCCGTCCCGCCCATGGGCTTCGACGCCTGCGAAGGCCGCGATGGGCGCGGTCGATCCGACAAGGCGAACACCATGATGACCGACTACGATGACTTGAGGCTAGAGCCGCCGCACACCTCATCCCCCACCGATCACGTCCTCACCGAACTCCAGCTCTACGGCTACCGTCCGTTCGAGGATGAACCCGACCCGAGGCCGCTTCCCGAAGGCAATTCCGTGGCCGGGGCCGTCGCCGACATCTTCGACGCCCTGATCGCCACCTTGGGCGACACCCGTCTCGAACCCGACCTCGACGAGCTCCTCTGGTCGACCGTCAATCTCTTCCACCGCGCCACCGGCCGCATCGAGCGCGATCTGGACGACAACGAGCTGGCGCAGCGCCGCCTTCAGCGCGAACAGGACGGCAGCGAGGTGAAGTCGGTCGAACTGGAGCGGCTCACGGCCGAGGGGCAGACCTTCATCGAGCGGCGCAACAGCATGGAACTCTTCCGCGACGTCGCCGCCGAGCAGTTCGAGCGCCATACCGGATCGGCCTGGCGGCCGCGCTCCGGGTCGATGGTCAACCATCGCAACCTGACCTCGGCAATGATCGACAGCCGCGATTTCCTCGCCGCCAAGCGCCGGGCAGAGGCCGAGGTGATGCTTCCCGCCGGTCCTAGGGTCGCCTTCACCGGCGGTCTCGACTTCAACGATCACCGCCTGATCTGGGCCAAGCTCGATCAGGTCCACGCCAAGCACCCGGACATGGTGCTGCTGCACGGCGGATCGCCGAAGGGGGCCGAGCTGATCGCGGCAAAATGGGCCGACAATCGCAAGGTCCGCCAAGTCGCCTTCAAGCCCGACTGGACCAGACATGCCAAGGCCGCACCCTTCAAGCGCAACGACGCGATGCTCGAAACGCTCCCGGTCGGCGTCCTCGTCTTCCCCGGCACCGGCATCCAGGAGAACCTCGCCGACAAGGCCCGCAAGCTCGGCATCCCGGTCATGAAGATCGACGGCGGCGCGTAAAGCGCCGCCTTCGGGCGGCTGTCGAAGCCGCCAATTCTTGACGGCGAGCCGTCTTTTTGGTCACATAGGCCATCCTTGCAGAACCGGCGAAGCAACATAGTCGCAGGCGGCGCGCATCTCGTGGCGGCCTGTCGTGATCGTTTGTCCGTTCATGTGGAGGTTTCCATGTATCTTATTCTGCTCGCCATCTTCCTTTCCGTCATGGCCTGCATCGTGGCCTATCATCTGGCGATCTATGCCTTGCCCTTCATGGTCGGCCTGACGGCCTTCAAATATGTCTATGCCACGGACGCCGGATTCTTGATGTCCGGCCTTGCCGCCATCGGCGCGGCGCTCTTGTCCATCGCCGTCGTGATCGCGGTGCTGGGGTTTGCGAAAAACCCGTTTCTGCGTCTCGGCGCGCTCGCCGTCTTCACGATACCCGCTGCCATCGCGGGCTATGCGCTCGTCTATGGCGTTACCAAAAACGCGGTAGATTCCACTTTCGCGCTCAACATCCTCGGCAGCGTGGGCGGCCTGTTCATCGGCGTCGCGGCCATGCTCAATCTCAATGCTCTGGGAACCGCCGTCCTCTCACGCTGAACCGGACAGGCGATGCGTGGCGGCGTCCCGGCGCTCCCCATAGTGATGAAACCCGAGGGCCTGCGTCGCCGGATCTCCCACGCTGCCCGATCAGGGTGGACAGATCGGCATGGAGATGACCTACCGTTATCGCCCCGGTCCCTTCGCCCGGTCAGCCCTGAGAATCGGTCATCGGCTCGGTTCTCGCAAACCGTGCGACAGCATCGCAGCCCGCTGGTCAGCCCGTCGTTTCGCCGGGCGGTTACGACCGCGATCACCTTCATCGTCGCCCTTCCCAATATCCGCCGGATCGCGCCAGCGGCCCCGGATGGTTCTGGCGATGCCATTCTACTGAAAACCCGACAGCACATTCTTCTCGTCCCGGCCTGCCTTTCGGGCGGGGACGCGGATGGTCGGTGAATAAGGCCGGCGCCCGCGCGGGGTGGTGCGGACAGGGCCATGAGAGCACTGTTGGCAGCAAGGACGATGTTTGTGCTGTGCGTCTCAGTCCGTGTGCGTTCCGAGGCGCCAATCCCTCCGACTGACTGATCCCCTAAGTCCGTTCGGTTTCCACCAGCAACCCCCGCGGCTCCCAGCCGTGTTGCCGCGCGAGCGCGGCTGCCCGCTCCACCTGGGGCCTTAGGGGCGAGCTGCCGTGAGGACGGCAGTTGCGGGAGTCTCCCGACAGCCTTGGCCGGGTCTCGTCGGAGGGATGGTCCCTCCGAAGAAGCAACGGAGACTTACAATGCAGAACATCGTCATCCTCGCCGGCAACATCGGTCAGGACCCCGAAGCCCGCATCACCCAGGGCGGCACCGGCATCACCCACTTCACCCTGGCCACCTCGCGTCCCCGCTACTCGGAAGGCAAGGTTGTCCGGGACGAGAACGGCTATCGGGTGCAGGATACCGAATGGCACCGCATCACCGCCTTCAACGGCCTCGGCAAGACGATCCAGCAATATTGCGAGAAGGGTATGAAGGTTCTGGTTCGCGGCCGCATCCACTACACGAAGTGGACCGACCAGCAGGGCAACGATCGCTACGGTTGCGAGATAATCGCCGAGACAGTCGATTTCCTCAGCCGGGCCAGGCAGACCGAAAACGGTCAGGCCCAGCGCGACCTAGACGACGATATCCCCTTCTGACAAGGGCCAGAGCCCGGCGGCAGAAGCCGCCGGGTTCCTTTCGTGCCCACAGAACCATGTTCGTTAGCCTTAGCCGCAAGATATACTTGAGATAATCCGTGAGTTCTCATCAAAGAAGACGTTCATCCTCTCGCGGCCGAGATCCGAGGTCACCGCACAGGTAGAACATGCCATCCGCCAGGTTACGTCGGCTGGCTTCTTGGGAAGAGAGTCCAGCGGTTCGCCGACAAAGCCCTGAAACTGGGACGCACGACATTGATCCCCGAAATAATACTTGCGTGAGCCATCCGCGCTTTCAGCGATCCAAATCATGGGATCGTGCGGATGATTACGAATCGTGGACCCCTCGGGAGCCCAATAGATGAAAGGCGGCTCAGGATCAGCGTCAATGATCACATCAGGCTCACCCAGCACCTCGGATGGTATTGGGTCGTTTTGTGCGGACGCATATCCCACCGTCGTGCTTATCATCGCCACGGCTGCCGCAAAATACCTGACAGATTTCAGCAACAGGCTTCCTCATCATTCCTGCCATCGAAACACGATGACAAGACGTCAAATTACTACGTCGAAAATATGTCCCTGAACACTAACCTCCCGTCTGTCCGGCTCGAAAGGACGACCGAATCAGTCGCAGTTGCGTTGCTCAAATAGGCGTGTAGGGCGTCCGATTCAGGTGGATTTCGTCCAAACTCCGACTATTATAGCCGTAGTTGTGGCGCGCTTTTATGTGCCGGTGGGAGGTGATCATGCATGATCACCGCACATCAAACACGAGCCGCGCGCGCATTGCTTGGTTGGACACAGGAGATGCTTGCCGACAGGGCCAGGGTATCGCTCACCGCGCTCAAGCGCATGGAGTCGATCAATGGCCTGCGCGTCTATGAAAGCACCGCCGATCAGGTGCGTCGCGCGCTCGAAGCGCAAGGCATCGTCTTTATCAATTCGGGCCCGCATATTGGAGTGATGGTCGATGTTTCGCAGTTGCATACATACAAATAGGATGGGACGCCGCTTTTGCTCCCCGTCTTCCCCGATAACTATCGTCGCTCTCCGCCGTTTCCCGGTCACTTCGTTGCGCTATGCGTCGGATCGCTTTAGGTGCTGCGTCACACATAGTGGGAGGTAGAATGACCATGTTATCCTTTCTCGACGAGGCGCCGACCGGGGATCTGCTGACCGAATACGACCGGCAGAACGTAAAGCTCTATGTCCGTCTGCTTGATGCGGAGGAAGACGGGGCATGCTGGGAGGAGGCTGTCGAAGTGCTCTTCGGCATTGATCCGGATGCCGAGCCGGAACGTGCGCGCAAAATCCATGACAGCCATCTGGCGCGCGCACACTGGATGACCGAACATGGCTACAAGATCTTACGGCGAGGCCGGCCGAACTAATTTCCCTCTCTGCCGCCGATGACCGTATTGCCGCCAGTGCAAGGCGGCTTGCGGCTCGCGGTAATTGCTCTGTGGATGACTCGCCGCGATCCTCTGCCCTAATTGGCGTATCTTGTTGAGCGGGAGGAGTGTCATGAAACCCAACACATCACTCTGGCGCGTTGCGTCGACTTACGACTTCGTGGATCACGCAGGGGTCGACGATATCGCCTGGGAATGTCTGAGGCGAAACCGGGACTATCAGAAGGACTATGCCGGTCTAAAAGCGCGTAGTGCGCTCGATCGCCCTGTGCCTGCGGAACTGGAGCGCCGCTGGGGGTTGCGATTTCGCCGCCCGTCCTCGCCTCGCAGCCGCTGACCAGCCGATCTTCTGGAGCGAACACGCCAATACGGGCGTCCTTCGCCTGGCTGCCGCTGGCGGGAGTGGTGAGGAGGACCAGGCAACCCTCCGAACATTTCTCGGCGACGAAATCAAAGCGGCCACCGAGGCTCTGCATATTCTGCGCAGGAGGATTAATCCCGACCAGCACCTCATGATCGATCCGAATTGCAGGCCGGACGATCCTCTGGAAGCGCGCATTTCCATCAGCCGCGATGGGCTTGATCGCCTGGCCGCGCTCGAGCGGCTGCTGCGCCAATTCCTCGGCTACAAGGTTCCAGCCGACAGGCGGATGACCGACCAGCAACGCCGGCGCCTGAAATCCATGTTCCGCGCGGTCGACGCACGCCAGCATAATGCCAGCCAGCGCGAGATCGCCGGTGTCCTCTATGGCGTCGAGCGGGTTGCTTCCGAACACTGGAAAACCTCATCCTTGCGCGACGCCGTGAGCGAACTGCTCAAATATGGCGATGCAATGATCGGCGGCGGCTATCTCAAGCTCCTGCGCTTCCGCCGCCGATTATAGCCGCCTGTCCGATCAAGGGTGGGGGAATTTAGCCTCCCCTGAATTCCCCCTCCCTCTGCGCGATCGTTCTTCGCCACCGTGACCTGTGTCCGCCGCTTCGAACCAGCGGCTCCACAGCAAACCACGGAGGCACCCATGCGACCCGATCCTGCTCTTTTACCGCCCCGCTTCCTGCGCACGAAAGAAGCGGCAGCCTTTCTCGGCCTGTCCGCACGCACGCTGGAAAAGCATCGAACCTATGGCACCGGCCCATCCTACCGCAAGCTCGGCGGCCGCGTGGTCTACACCATCCATGAGCTGGAAGCCTGGGCTGAAAAGGGCACGGTCACCTCGACCTCGGACCCGCGCGGCAGCGTGCTGCCCGCCAAGCGGCAGGAGCTGACATCTTCTGGTCATTCCGGTCGCTACGCACGCTGAGGTCGGGCCATATGTCGCGTTATCGACCACCAGCCTCCGAACGGGCCCAGCTCGATGCGTTCGTGATCGCAACGGGCGATGCAAGCCCGCGCGATCAACGGGATCTCATGGAACGGCCGTTCTTCTCGCTGGCCAAGGCCAAGAGGATCGTTCCGATCCGCTACGCATCGGGCGATGTCCGAGTCGAGGTGTTCGCAGTTCCCGAACACGGCATGGCGACCATCTGGGACGCCGATGTTCTCATCTGGGCCGCGAGCCAGATCGTCGAAGCCCAGAACCACGGGCTCGTCACGTCCCGCTTCCTGCGTTTCACACCCTACCAGCTTCTCACCGCAACCGGCCGCGGCACAGGCATTCGCGCCTACGAACTGCTCAAGGGAGCGCTCGACCGGCTGCAATCGACCTCGATCCGCACCACCATCCGTCACGACAAGCAATGGCGGCGGCATCAGTTCTCCTGGATCAATGAATGGGAAATGCTCACCCGGCACGACGGCCGCGTCGAGGGCATGGAATTCGTCCTGCCAGACTGGTTCTATCGCGGCGTCATCGACCGCACGCTCGTACTGGCGATCGACCCGGCCTATTTCCGGCTGAGCGGCGGACTGGAACGCTGGCTCTACCGCGTTGCCCGCAAGCATGCCGGTCGCCAGCCGGAAGGCTGGCGCTTCGAGTTTTTCCATCTTCACAGGAAGTCCGGTTCGCTCGCACGACCTTCGGATTTCGCGCTGCACATGCGCCGGCTGATCATGCGCCAGCCGCTGCCTGGCTATCGCCTGGCACGCGAGATCGAGGACGGCCGCGAGCTGCTCCGCATCCAGCCTGTGCGCCTGTGGAAAGCCAGTGGACGAAGTGTGGACGGCATCTGTACTTCGAACGCATCCACTATCTGTACTTCGCACGCAGCAGGCACTGTACTTCGCACGCAGGGACAGCAGTTAAGCCTTTGGCCTGAAAAACAAATTCCGGCCCTTAACTTATCTAACCCTCTTGAATCTAACTTTTGTAGAGGCGCGCGCCCTGGGGAAAACCGGCTTCTCGACACCGCTGGCGACGCCTCCGACGGTCGGCTGACCGCGCAAAACATTCGGCTTTTCGCAAAGCGTGAACGGGGGCCGGAAGATGACTGAACGGTCCCGCAACTCGTCGTCTCGCGTTCCTTTAATCGTTGAACGGAATTCCCCGTTAATCGTGGACTCGCTCATCGACGCCTTACCGTCGCGAAGCACCGGCAACGGCCCACGATTGGCCTGCCAAACGCCGTCGACACGGCACGCGCTAATCATCAAATCGACAGGATTAAAGCCATGAGGCCGCCCGCCGACGTGCGCGCCGCCTACAAGGCCGCGCCCCATCTCACCCATGTGGAGCTCACCTGGCGCCAAGGCCGAATCGAACACTGGCTGCGCTTCGGTCATCCAGTCGCCGAGCAACGGATCGATTATGCCCGCCGTATCGCCAGCTTCGCTCCCGGCTACGTCTTCGCCTTCGTCCGTTGGGCCTCGAACGCCTATGGCACGGTGCTTTCGCGCGTCGACATCGTGCGCGTCGTCGAACCCGGGGAAGCCTTTCAGACGCTGCCTTTCGTCCGGCGCGGCGGCGACATCCTGCTTCGCCTCGACGGCTGGCCGCAGGTGGAAAAGGTTCTCCAGGCGATCGACGCCATCGAAGCGCTCGGCCTCGATCCGGCTGATGTTACGCCCGATCACTGGCGCCATGTCCACAATCGCCTGACCGTCGGTCTGGAGCCGCACGGCTATACGCTTGCGCAGCACAACGCCTGGCTCAAACGGCGGAGGATTCAGTCGTGACGATCCTCGCCGGCGATTGCCGGGAACTTATGCCCGCGTACGGTCCCTTCGACATGATCATCGCCGATCCGCCTTATGGCGACACATCGCTTGCATGGGATCGGCGCGTCGAAGGATGGCTGCCGCTTGCGCGGGCAGCCCTCGGCCGCACCGGATCGCTCTGGGTTTTCGGCTCGCTGCGCTGCTTCATGGCCACGGCCGACCGCTTTGCCGATGCAGGTCTTCGCTACGCACAGGAAATCGTCTGGGAGAAGCAGAATGGCTCCGGTTTCCACGCCGACCGCTTCAAGCGCGTGCATGAGTTGGCCGTCCAGTTCTATCGCGCCGAGACGCCATGGCGCGACATTTACAACGATGTGCAGACCACCCCTGATGCGGTCGCCCGCACCGTTCGCCGCAAGCGCCGTCCTCCCCATACCGGCCATATAGACGCTGGCTATTACATCAGCCATGACGGCGGTCCGCGCATCATGCGGTCGGTCATCTACATCCGCAATGCGCACGGCCGCGCCATTCATCCGACCGAGAAACCGACATCGCTCCTCGAAATCCTGATCCGGACAAGCTGCCCTGAAGGCGGCCTTGTTGGCGACTGGTTTGCCGGATCGGGCGCCGCGGGAGAAGCGTGCCGGCTGTCCGGCCGGCACTATATCGGCTGCGAGCTCGATGCCGACATGGCTGCGCTTGCGCGTGCGCGCATCGCTGCCGTCCTGCCACTGCACGGCGGAGGCCCCGCGCGCCGCGAGCCAGCCGGGGGCAAGCCATGACCGCGCGCAAGGCCACACTGGGCGCGATGCTCGCCGGTGCAGCGCTCATCGCGCTGCCGGCATGGACCAGGCATGCGCCATGGCTCATCTGGAACGCATCGGCCAGCGTGCCGATCGGGCTCTACACAGTCACCCCGGCGAAAGAGATCGAGGTCGGCGATCTGGTCGCGGTGCTGCCGCCCGGCGACCTCGCCATCTTCCTCGACACGCGCGGCTACCTGCCGCGCGGTGTGCCGCTCATCAAACGCGTGCTCGCACTTTCCGGCACAAAGGTCTGCCGCCACGCGGCAACGATCATTGCCTACGATCACGCCTATGGCGAAGCGCAGGCGCGTGACCGCTTCGATCGCGACCTGCCTTCCTGGCAAGGCTGCCGCACACTCGCCGAAGGCGAAGTGTTCCTGATGAATTGGGACGCTCCCGACAGCCTCGACGGCCGATATTTCGGGCCATTGCCGCTTTCTTCCATCACCGCCCGCGTCACGCCGGTCTGGACCGACGAGAACGGCGACGGGCGCTTCCGATGGCGGGCGTCAACGCGGTGAGCGCCCCGTCCGTCGGCCGGCGCTCCGCTTGCCGGCCGTCACCCATCACCGCAGCAGAAAGGACCAGACCCATGCCACAGATCGGCGAATTCACCCGCGAGAGTTTCGGCTTTTCCGGCCGCATCCAAACGCTCTTCCTCGACCGGACGATCGCAATTCTTCCAGCCGAGCCATCGGAGGTCGAGAACGCGCCCAACCACCGCGTCTATCTCGGCGGCGACGGTGACGGGCCGGAGATCGGCGCGGCATGGACCCGCACCGGCGAGAAAGCCGGCGAGTATCTCTCCGTGCTGCTCGACGATCCGTCCCTTCAGCATCCGATCCGCGCCAACCTGTTCCAGAATGGCAGCGACGCCGTCTCCTGGTCGCTGCACTGGAACCGGCCCCCCAAAGGTGACGGAAAGGACTGAGCGATGCCACTGCCTTGCATCGGGCATCGTCAGACGCGGGCGTTCGGGCGGCATCACGCCGCCCGGCGAATTGCGTTCCTTCTCCTTTCCGGCCTTTTCCTCGCCGCCACATCGGCGGCGGCCGCGAGAGCACAGAACCCACCATCCGTCCTGCAAACGACATGCGATCCGCTTGCGGCCCATGTGGCGGAAGCCGCTGAGCGCTTCTCCATTCCCGAGCACTGGATTCGCGCCGTCATGCAGACGGAAAGCGCCGGTGATCGCTCCGCCATATCCTCGGCCGGCGCCATGGGCCTGATGCAGGTCATGCCCGACACATGGACGGAACTGCGCTTGCGTTACGGCTTCGGCAGCGACCCGTTTGCGCCGCGCGACAACATCCTCGCGGGCACCGCCTATCTGCGCGAGATGCTCGACCGATACGGCAATATCGGCGCGATGCTCGCTGCCTATAATGCCGGGCCGGCGCGCTACGATGAATATGTTTCGACCGGCCGCGACTTGCCAGCAGAAACCCGTGCCTATATCGCGGCACTCGTCACTCTTCTCGGCGGGGAACCGCTTCCTCATAACCTCGCAAATGCTTCGCCATCGGTCACCGACTGGCGCGAAGCCGGCCTCTTCGCGGTGTCCGCCAGCAGCCCGGAAACTGCGCCCGGCTTGCACGGCGAGCGTCACGCGAGCGGCACACTGGCGGCACCGACATCGCACCACAATCCGCTCGTGCCAGCACAACCGGACGCCCTGTTTCCGGTTCGTACTTCCCAGGGAGCCCGGCCATGAGACGCAGCGTGCAACCTCGCATCGTGGCGCAATGCCGGAAAGGAGGTGCGGCAGGAAGGGCGACGTTAGTGATAGTGCGAATGGTAGGGCAAGTTAAAAGCGCCTGCCACGAACGCCCTAAGCCTCTGACTAAGCTTGGCTTTTACGTGGCAGGCGGGTCGGTCGCGTGCAAAGGGCACGAATTTGGGCAAGGAATTCAAGGGCTCGGCGTGGCAGGAGCCAGCTGGGCTGCGCGAGGTGTCCGGCGATGACCGACAGCGAGCACGAATTCCGCATCCGCCCGGGCAAGCCGCGATCTACCCGCGCGCCGCAGGCCAAAAGCTTCGTCAACCAGGTGCTGCGCGCCGCCCAGAAGGCAGGCCACACCCGTTCTCCAGGCGCATCGCGCTCTTCAGGCCGATTATCCGGTTCAGCGCCATCCACCTTCGGCCGCGGTCATAGCAAGTTCGGCCGTTCACGCCTCTTCGCATCCAATCGCCGCGTCATCGCCAAGGCCCGCATCGCCCGCCACAAAGGCCGCGCCTTCCGTGCAGCGCCGATGGCGGCGCATCTCGCCTATCTCAAGCGCGAGGGCGTCAGCCGGGACGGCGAGCGCGGGATCATGTTCGACGCCGAGACCGATCGCGCCGACGATCTCGGTTTTGCCCGGCGCTGCGAAGAGGACCGGCATCACTTCCGCTTCATTGTCTCGCCCGAAGACGCCGCCGACATGGACGACCTCAAGGGCTTCACCCGCGATTTGGTCAAGCAGATGGAGGCCGATCTCGCCACAAAGCTCGACTGGGTGGCCGTTGATCACTGGAACACCGACAATCCCCATGTTCACCTCCTGGTGCGCGGGGTCGACGAAACGGGAGCCGACCTGGTTATCTCCCGCGACTACATCAGCCGAGGCCTTGCCTCCCGCGCCCGCGATCTGGTCGATCTCGAGCTCGGCCCCAAGCCCGAACACGAGATCCGCAACGCACTTGAGCGCGAGGTGACCGCCGAGCGCTGGACCCGACTTGATCGTGAGATCACCCGGCAAGCCAACGAACTGGGCTACATCGATCTGCGGCCCGAGGTGAAAGGCCCCGACGATCCCGAAATCCGCAGGCTGATGATCGCGCGGCTGCGCCATCTCGAACAGGCCGGCCTCGCGACCGACGCGGGCATCAACGAATGGTTTGTCGAGCCGGGAGCCGAACGCACATTGCGCGATCTGGGCATCCGCGGCGACATCATCAAGACCATGCATCGCGCTTTTGCCGAACGTGGCTCCGAGCGCGGCGCCGCGGACTTCGTGATCGATGCAGCGCGCGAGGGCCCGCCGATTATCGGACGGCTCATCGACAAGGGGCTCCATGACGAGTTGACCGGCGAAGCCTATGCCGTGATCGACGGCACCGACGGCCGTGCCCATCATGTTCGCCTGCGCGGCATGGAGGCGTTCGCACATGCGCCCGACGTTGGCGGCATCGTCGAAGTCCGGCGCTTCGGCGGGCCGGACGATCCGCGTCCAACCCTGATCCTCGCCAACCGTTCGCATCTCGATCTGAACGAGCAGATCACCGCACCCGGCGCGACGTGGCTCGATTACCGGTTGGTCGAGCGTGAACCCATGCCGCTCGCCACCGGCGGTTTCGGAAAGGAGGTTCGCGAGGCCATGGACGCCCGTGCCGAGCACCTCGCTGACGAAGGCCTTGCCAGGCGTGACGGGCAGCGGATTGTCCTGCAGCGAAATCTGCTGAGCACCCTCCGCCGCCGCGAACTCGATGCCGTCGGTGCTGAACTTTCGGCCGAGACCGGAATGCCGCATGTGACGGCGCAGGCCGGCGAATACGTATCCGGCACCTACAGCCGCCAGATCACGCTCACCTCAGGGCGCTTCGCCATGATCGAGGGACGCGGTCCTGATGGCGGGCGCGGCTTCCAACTCGTGCCCTGGTCACGCGAGATCGACGACAAACTCGGCCAGCACATCTCCGGGGTCGCGAAATCCGGCAGCGGCATCGAATGGTCGCTGGGACGCAAACGCGATCTCGGCCTTTGACGAAAGGAATCTCTCATGTCCGGCACGAAAATCCTCTGGGGCCAGATTTCCATCGTCTTCCTGATCGTGCTCATCTCGGTCTGGTCAGGCACGCAATGGGTCGCCTGGCGGCTCGGCTTCCAGCCTCAGCTCGGCCCGGCCTGGTTCGAGGTGATGGGCTGGCCGGTCTATTATCCACCGGCGATCTTCTGGTGGTGGTATTTTTACGACGCCTATGCCCCGCGCATCTTCGCCGAGGGCGGCATCATCGCGGCGTCGGGCGGGTTCCTTGCAATCGGCATCGCCATCACCATGTCGGTGATGCGCGCCCGCGAGGCGGCCGATATCGATACCTATGGTTCGGCGCGATGGGCAGAGCGGCCCGAGATCGAGAAGGCCGGGCTGCTCGGCCCCGACGGCGTTGTGCTCGGAAAGCTCGATCGGGATTATCTGCGCCATGACGGGCCGGAGCATGTGCTGTGCTTTGCGCCGACACGATCGGGCAAGGGCGTCGGCCTCGTAGTGCCCTCGTTGCTGACCTGGCCCGGCTCGGCCATCGTCCACGACATCAAGGGTGAGAACTGGGAGCTCACGGCGGGCTTCCGAGGAAAGCACGGTCGCGTGCTCCTGTTTGATCCGACCAATGCGGCATCTGCCGCCTATAATCCGCTGCTCGAGGTGCGGCGCGGCGAATGGGAGGTTCGCGACGTCCAGAACATCGCCGATGTGTTGGTCGATCCCGAAGGGTCACTCGAAAGGCGCAACCACTGGGAAAAGACCAGCCATTCGCTCCTGGTCGGCGCCATCCTCCACGTCCTCTATGCGGAGAAGGACAAGACGCTTGCCGGTGTCGCGGCTTTTCTCTCCGATCCCCGTCGCACGATCGAAGCCACGCTCGATGGTATGATGGCCACCAGGCATCTGGGCGAAGCTGGCCCGCATCCCGTGGTCGCCTCGACCGCCCGCGAGCTCCTGAATAAATCCGACAATGAGCGTTCCGGTGTGCTCTCGACCGCCATGAGCTTTCTCGGCCTCTATCGCGATCCTGTCGTTGCGGCCGTCACCGCGCGCTGCGACTGGCGCATCGAGGACCTGATTGCCGACGCAAAGCCTTCCACACTCTATCTCGTGGTGCCGCCATCCGACATCTCTCGCACCAAGCCGCTCATCCGCCTGGTGCTCAACCAGATCGGCCGCCGCCTAACCGAGGATCTCCATACGAAAAAGCGCAAACATCGCGTCCTGATGCTGCTCGACGAGTTTCCGGCGCTCGGCCGGCTCGACTTCTTCGAGAGCGCGCTGGCTTTCATGGCCGGCTACGGTATCAAGAGCTTTCTGATCGCCCAGTCGCTCAACCAGATCGAAAAGGCCTACGGCCAGAACAACGCCATCCTCGACAACTGCCATGTGCGTGTCAGCTTTGCCACCAATGACGAGCGCACGGCAAAGCGCGTTTCCGACGCGCTCGGCACAGCAACCGAGATGAAGGCGATGCAAAACTATGCCGGCAGCCGGCTTGCGCCCTGGCTGGGGCACATCATGGTCTCGCGCTCCGAGACCGCCCGCCAGCTCCTTACGCCCGGCGAGATCATGCAGCTTCCGCCCGATGACGAGATCGTCATGGTCGCCGGCACGCCGCCGATCCGCGCGAAGAAGGCGCGGTATTTTGAAGATCAGCGTCTCAGTGAACGCATTCTGCCACCGCCAGATCCCGCAAAACTCGTCGTCACCGCGCGGCCGGATGGCTGGTCGGTGCTCAAGCCGGTCAAACCGGACGAAACACTGATCGCTGCCGCCGAAGAGGCCAGGAAGAAGAAGGAAGACAAGGCCAATTCCAGCCTGCGCCGTGAGCCCGAACTCCCCGACCATGTCGAGATCGTCCACGAGAAGAAGGAACCCGCTCCCGAAAACGAGTTCAGAATCATGCTCGACGATGATCAGGAGGACAACGCCCGCCAGCGACAGGCGATCCGCCGCCAGATGGGCCGTATCGCCCGGCAGACTTCACTCAATCCCGATGACGGTATCGAACTGTAAGGAATATGGCCATGCGCGATCGTCTCAACGCCTCCCTGCCAGTTGCCCTGATCGATCAGGTCGCCGAACTTGCCGCGCGCAAGAAAATAACGCGCTCTTCAATTGTCGAGGCGGCGCTCGAATCCTTTTTCTCGCCCGACAATGCCCAGATGCAGGAGGCAGCACTTGCCAGACGCCTCGACCGGCTTTCCCGACAGGTCGCCCGGATTGAGCGGGATCTTGGCATCTCGGCCGAAACGCTTGCGCTGTTCGTGCGCTTCTGGCTCACAGTCACACCGCCCATAGCGCCCGATGCCTATTCTGCAGCACAAGCCAAGGGTCGAGTGCGGTTCGAAGGATTCGTCGACACGCTCGGCAAGCATCTGCAGTCCGGCCGAAGCTTCTTGAAGGAGATACCGGAGGATGCTGCTGCAAGTTCAGCGGATCGCGTAGACAACTAGATTCACCTGTTTCGGGTGCCGGCACATCGTAAATGCTTTGATGTATATTCGGAAGGTGTCCACGCCCCATTTCGCAAAAGTGTTCCAATCAGGCAGTTCGCAGGCTGTGCCGCACCCTAAGGAATTCCGCCTCCATGTAAATGAAGTCGAGGTCTCGCGCGAAGATGACGCCGTCATCCTGCGTCCCGAGGCCGATAAATGACACCGTTGGGCTTCGCTGCACGCCGCTGTCGCGCGAGATGACGATAGTAAGGAACAACACAGGGAATTCTCCTACGTTCCAGACCTGCGCCTTGAAGATTAGGCCATCATTTATCCCCGGGCGTCAGTGAACTCCCTCTCGCTTTTAATTCGTCGGCGGCCCCTAAATCTCACGCAGACCTATCGAGCCAATTCCGCCGTTTTCCTGTATTTACACGCTACGCTACGACGCCTGCCGAAACTTCTTGAACTGCCGCGCTTTGTGGCTCTTTTAGTCATCCCCATCCGGGGATCGCCAATCACCTCCTCCCCGGCGGAACGGGGATGAGATGGCCGGAAACAACCAGAAACGGGCAACGACCGAACGCGGCGTGCGCATGCTGCGAACCGCGCTTGGGCCTGCCATCTCAACTCTCCTGCAAGACAAGTCCATCGTCGAGGTGATGCTGAACCCCGATGGACGCATCTGGGTAGATCGGCTGTCCGAAGGCCTCGCCGACACCGGCGAGCGGCTGACCCCGGAAGATGGCGAGCGCATCGTTCGCCTCGTTGCCCATCACGTCGGCGCCGAGGTCCATGCCCGTTCCCCGCGCGTCTCGGCCGAGCTGCCGGAAACGGGCGAAAGATTCGAGGGCCTGCTTCCGCCTGTCGTAGCCGCGCCGACCTTCGCCATTCGCAAGCCGGCCGTCGCCGTGTTCACGCTCGACGATTATGTCGCCGCCGGGATCATGGCCGAGGCGCAGGCCGCCGCGCTGCGCCAGGCCGTCTCGGCCCGCGCCAATATTCTCGTGGCGGGCGGTACGTCCACCGGCAAAACCACGCTCACCAATGCGTTGCTCGCCGAAGTCGCCAAGACGGCCGATCGCGTCGTCATCATCGAGGACACCCGCGAGCTGCAATGCGCCGCCCCTAATCTGGTGGCGATGCGAACGAAGGATGGTGTTGCGAGCCTGTCGGATCTTGTCCGCTCCTCCCTGCGCCTGCGCCCCGACCGCATCCCCATCGGCGAGGTGCGCGGCTCTGAAGCCCTGGATCTGCTCAAAGCATGGGGGACCGGACATCCCGGCGGAATCGGGACCATCCATGCTGGATCTGGAATTGGCGCGCTGCGCCGTCTCGAACAACTCATTCAGGAAGCCGTTGTCTCTGTCCCGCGCGCGCTCATCGCGGAGACGATCGACATAGTAGCAGTCCTTGCCGGGCGCGGTTCCGCGCGCCGGCTGGCCGAACTCGCCCGCGTCGAAGGGCTCGGCCCGGATGGCGATTACCAGCTTTCGCCCGCTCTTCCAGACCCCACCCCAAACGACCCTTCAGGAGAACCCGCATGATCCGCCGCGCCTTCCGCACCCGCAGCCACATCGCAACCGCCGCTACGTTCACCTGGGTCGCGTTGATGACCTCTCCGGCACTCGCCTCAGGCTCATCCATGCCCTGGGAAGCGCCTTTGCAGTCGATCCTTGAATCCATCGAAGGCCCGGTGGCGAAAATCGTCGCCGTCATCATCATCATCGTGACCGGCCTCACGCTCGCCTTCGGCGATACCGGCGGCGGCTTCCGGCGGCTGATCCAGATCGTCTTCGGCATTTCGATCGCGTTCGCCGCCAGCTCCTTCTTTCTCAGCTTCTTCTCGTTTGGCGGCGGGGCGCTGATCTGATGGCGACTGTTCTCGAACAGCTCGACGCCGTGCCGGGGTTCACCGCCCCGGTTCATCGCGCGCTCAGCGAACCCATCCTACTCGGCGGTGCGCCGCGTTCGGTAGCGATCCTCAACGGCACGCTTGCCGGGGCCGTGGGTCTCGGCCTTCAGCTCTGGCTCGCCGGCATCCTGATCTGGGCAGCAGGCCATCTCGCAGCCGTATGGGCGACGCGGCGCGATCCCCTCTTCATGGAAGTAACGCGCCGGCACCTGCGCGTTCCGGCTTTTTTTTCGGTGTGAGGCGCAGGCGATGATGAACCTCGCAGAATACCGCCGTACCGCCGCGCGCCTCGCCGACTACCTGCCCTGGGTGGCCCTGGTCGGTCAGGGCGTCGTCTTGAACAAGGATGGCTCTTTCCAGCGTAGCGCAAAGTTCCGCGGGCCGGATCTCGACTCGGCAGTCGCAGCCGAGCTGGTCGGCGTCGCCGCGCGCCTCAACAATTCCTTCCGCCGCCTCGGCTCCGGCTGGTGCATTTTCGTCGAGGCGCAGCGGTCCGAGGCTGGCACCTATCCGAACGACGTCTTTCCCGATCCGGCATCCGCGCTGGTCGATGCCGAGCGCAAGGCCGATTTCGAGGAGGAAGGCAGCCACTTCGTCTCCGACTACTATCTGACCTTCCTCTGGCTTCCACCCGCGGAGGACGCCGCCCGCGCCGAAAGCTGGCTCTATGAAGGCCGGGAGACCTCCGGCGTCGATCCCTGGGAGCTGGTGCGCGGCTTCGTCGATCGCACCGATCGCGTGCTGGCGCTCCTCGACGGCTTCATGCCCGAGTGCCGCTGGCTTACCGACGCCGAGACGTTGACCTATCTTCATTCGACCGTCTCGACCAAACGGCACCGCGTCCGTGTGCCAGAGACCCCGATCTATCTGGACGCGCTGCTCGCCGACGAGGCGCTGACCGGCGGGCTCGAACCGCGCCTCGGCGCCGCGCATCTGCGCATCCTCACAATCACCGGGTTCCCGAGCGTCACCACGCCCGGCCTGCTCGACGACCTCAACCGGCTGGCTTTCCCCTATCGCTGGTCGACCCGCGCCATTCTGATGGACAAGACGGACGCGACCAGGCTGCTCACGAAAATCCGCCGCCAGTGGTTTGCGAAGCGCAAGAGCATCGCCGCCATTCTGAAAGAGGTGATGACGAACGAGCAATCGGCGCTCGTCGACACCGATGCCGCCAACAAGGCTGCCGATGCCGACCTGGCGCTACAGGAACTCGGCGCGGACATCGCCGGCATCGCCTATGTCACCGCGACCGTCACGGTCTGGGACGCCGATGCCGCCCGCGCCGAAGAGAAGCTGCGGCTGGTCGAGAAGGTCATCCAGTCCCGCGATTTCAGCGTGATGGTCGAGACGGTCAACGCCGTCGACGCCTGGCTCGGCTCCCTGCCGGGCCACGCCTACGCAAATGTGCGTCAGCCTCCGGTCTCGACGCTCAACCTTGCCCACATGGTTCCTTCGTCCGCCGTGTGGGCGGGGCCGGAACGGGACGAGCACTTCGGCGCACCCCCGCTGCTGTATGGCAGGACCGAAGGCTCCACCCCGTTCCGGTTCTCCCTTCATGTCGGTGATGTCGGCCACACCCTAGTCATCGGCCCCACCGGCGCTGGGAAGTCCGTGCTTTTGGCGCTCATGGCCCTGCAATTCCGTCGTTATGAGGGCGCGCAGGTCTTCGCCTTTGACTATGGCGGGTCCATCAGGGCAACCGCCCTTGCCATGGGCGGTGACTGGCACGATCTCGGTGGACGGCTCACCGAAAACGCCGAGATTTCCGTCTCGCTCCAGCCGCTTGCCCGCATCGAGCAGACGCAGGATCGCGCATGGGCCGCAGACTGGATCATAGCGATCCTAGCGCGCGAAGGCGTATCCGCTACGCCCGAGGCGAAAGAGCATATCTGGACCGCCCTCACGTCGCTGGCGTCGGCTCCCGTCGAGGAACGAACGATCACCGGCCTCTCGGTGTTGCTCCAGTCCAACGATCTCAAGCTCGCACTCCAACCCTATTGCATCGGCGGTCCCTACGGCCGGCTGCTCGACGCCGAGTCGGAAACCCTGGGCGAAGCCTCTGTCGTCGCTTTCGAAACCGAAGGGCTGCTGGAGACCGGCGCGGCTCCAGCCGTCCTCGCCTATCTCTTCCACCGGATCGCCGATCGCCTCGACGGCCGCCCGACCATGATCGTCATCGATGAAGGCTGGCTTGCGCTCGGCGATCCGGCCTTCGCCAAACAATTGGGCGAGTGGCTGGTCACGCTGCGCAAGAAGAACGCAAGCGTTGTCTTTGCGACCCAATCGCTCGCACAGCTCGAAAAGAGCAGCATCGCGCCGGCGATCATCGAAAGCTGCCCGACGCGGCTGCTTCTGCCCAACGACCGTGCCGTTGAACCGCAGATCACGGCCATCTACAGGCGCTTCGGGCTGAACGATCGGCAAATCGAGATCCTGGCCCGCGCTATCCCGAAACGGGACTATTACTGCCAAAGCCGCAGGGGAAACCGGCTGTTCGAGCTGGGCCTGTCCGAAGTCGGCCTCGCGCTCTGCGCGGCGTCCTCCAAGTCCGACCAGGCATTGATCGCCGATATCCTCGCCGAGCATGGCCGCGACGGTTTCCTCGCTGCATGGCTCACGGCGCGCGGCGTCGAATGGGCGGCCGATCTCATTCCCAACCTCACCAACATCACCGCCGCTGCGGAGCCCCTCGCGCCCGGCGCGGTGCTCGCGGCGGCGCTCGACCTCACCGATGCCCTTGAACTCGACCCAGAGGAGATCATGCCATGACCCGACACCGCTTTCCCCGTCTCGCCGGCGCTTCATTGCTCGCGCTGTCCCTTGCCGCGCCGATGGCGCTTTCGCCGGTCTTCACCACGCCGGCCCACGCCCTCTTCGGCTTCGGCCGGATCGTTTACGACCCGACCAACCATGCCGAGAACCTTCTGACTGCCGCGCGGACGCTGGAGCAGATCAACAACCAGATCACGTCGCTCCAGAACGAAGCGCAGATGCTCATCAACCAGGCGAGGAACCTGGCGAGCCTCCCCTTCAGCTCGCTTCAGGCGCTCCAGCAGAATGTGCAGCGCACCCAGCAGCTTCTCGGAGAGGCGCAGAACATCGCCTTCGACGTTCAGTCGATCGACAGCATGTTCCAGCAAGACTACGGCAAGCTCTCCCTCTCGGCCACCGACAGCCAGTTGATCGCCGATGCGCGCAGCCGCTGGGAAACCACCGTCGGCGGCTTGCAGGACGCGATGCGTGTCCAGGCCGGGGTGGTCGGCAACATCGACACCAACCGCTCGCAGATGTCGGCCCTCGTCGGCGAGAGCCAGGGTGCGACCGGCGCGCTTCAGGCGACCCAGGCCGGCAACCAGCTCCTCGCGCTGCAAAGCCAGCAGCTCTCCGACCTCATTGCCGTGATCTCGGCCAATGGCCGGGCCGACGCCTTGTCCGAGGCTGAACGCGCCACGGCCGCCGAGCAGGGCCGCATCCAGCGCGAACGCTTCCTGACGCCCGGCTCCGGCTACCAGCCGGGCAATGCAAGCATGTTCAACAACTGACAGGCCGGAAGGGGGACATCATGGACGGCAAGGTGCTGGCCCGGATCGCGGCCATCATATTCGTCGCCGTCGCCATCACCGCGACAATCATCGAAATGACGCGCGAGGAGACCGCCGCGCCAGTGCCGGCCGCCCCCGCTATTCAATCGCCAGTCGATCCGTTGCGCACAGAGCAACGCCGCTGCCAGGGGCTTGGCGAAGCCGCCGCCAATGATGCCGAGTGTCTGCGCGTCTGGTCGCAGACCCGCGACCGCTTCCTCGGCCGCACACCTGCGCCGGCGACACCCGCTCCCAACGAAAGGCCCTGAGCGATGGGCGGAACCGGCGTTATCGACAATTTCCTGGGCATCTTCACGAGCTACATCGACTCCGGCTTCGGCCTGCTCGGTGGCGAGGTCGCATTCATCGCCACGACATTGATCGTGATCGACGTCACCTTGGCTGCTCTCTTCTGGGCCTGGGGCGCAGATGATGACATCATCGCCCGGCTGGTAAAGAAGACCCTCTTCGTTGGCGTTTTCGCCTACATCATCTCCAACTGGAATAATCTCGCCAGAATCGTGTTCGAGAGCTTCGCCGGCCTCGGCCTCATGGCCTCCGGCACTGGATTTTCGACCGCCGATCTCCTGCGGCCGGGCCGCGTCGCCCAGACCGGCCTCGATGCCGGCCGGCCGCTGCTCGAATCCATCTCGGACCTTATGGGCTGGATCGCGGTCTTCGAGAACCTCGTGCAGATCCTTTGCCTGTTCTTCGCCTGGGCGCTGGTGATCCTCGCCTTCTTCATCCTGGCGATCCAACTCTTCGTCACCCTGATCGAGTTCAAGCTCACGACCTTGGCGGGATTCGTCCTCATTCCTTTCGGCCTGTTCGGCAAAACCGCGTTCATGGCCGAGCGCGTGCTGGGCAACGTGATCTCCTCCGGCATCAAGGTGCTGGTCCTGGCGGTCATCATCGGCATCGGCTCCACCCTCTTTGGACAATTCACCGCCGGCTTCGGCGGCGCGACGCCAACAATCGACGATGCCATGGCAATCGTCCTGGCGGCCCTTTCCCTTCTCGGCCTCGGCATCTTCGGGCCGGGCATCGCAACCGGCCTCGTTTCCGGCGGCCCGCAGCTCAGTGCCGGTGCTGCGGTCGGAACCGGCCTCGCTGTCGGCGGCGCTGCCGTCGCGGCGGGTGGCGCCACCATGTTGGCCGCGCGCGGTGGAGCCGCCGCTCTTTCCGGTGGTGCGGCACTGGCGCGTGGCGGCGCAACGGCCGCCGGCGCAGCATCCTCTGCCTATACACTCTCCTCGATGGGCGATACCGGCGCGGCCAGCGTTGCGGCCGGTATCGGCGGTGTTGCGCGTGCCGGTGTAACCGCCGCCGTCTCTCCCCTGAAACGCGCGGCTTCCCGAGCCGCTGACAGCCTCAAATCCAGCCATGACGCCGGTGTTAAGGCGGGGTTCGAGCACACCGGTGGCAGTTCTTCCATGGGAACCATCGGTGGTGGCATCTCGTCGAGCCCGGCGAGCACTCCGTCTTCCGATGGAGCGCCAGCCTGGGCGCAACGCATGCGCCGCAGCCAGGCTCTGAGTCACGGCGCCTCGGCCGCCGCCCATGCCGTCCGATCCGGTGACAGTCACGGCGGCGGCGCCTCCATCAGCCTTTCCGAAAGCGACCGCACATGAACATCTTCAAACGCCCCACCACCCATTTCGGCAAGACGCCGGAACCCGTCACGCCCTATCAGAAGGCAGCCCAAATCTGGGATGAGCGCATTGGCTCGGCGCGCGTGCAGGCCCGCAACTGGCGCTTCATGGCCTTTGGCTGCCTGATATTGTCGGCCGGCTTCGCCTCGGCGCTTGTCTGGCAATCGGCCCGAGGCACCGTCGTTCCATGGGTGGTCGAAATCGACCGCCACGGGGAAGCCCGAACCGTCGAGTCCGCCGTCGCGGACTACCGGCCCACCGACCCGCAGGTCGCCTGGCACCTCGCCCGCTTCATCGAACAGGTGCGTGGCCTGCCATCGGACCCCATCGTTCTGCGCCAGGCATGGCTGCGGGCCTACGAGTTCACCACCGACCGAGGCGCCGTCGCACTGAACGAATATGCCAGGTCGAACGATCCGTTCACCCGCGTCGGCCGCGAACAGGTTTCGGTCGAGGTCTCCAGCGTCATTCGCGCCTCGCCGGACAGCTTCCGGGTCGCCTGGACCGAACAGCGCTACGAGAACGGCCAGCTCTCCCGCACGGAGCGCTGGACAGCGATCCTCACCATCGTCCTCCAGCAGCCCCGCACCGCTGAGCGCCTGCGCGCCAATCCCCTCGGAATCTACGTCAACGCGGTCTCATGGTCGCGGGAGATGACTCAATGACCAGAAATTCAGCAAGGGCCGGACATCCGGCTTTCCGTAAACCCGCAATGGCGGCTTGCCTGCTTGCAGCAACAGCGCTCGCCGGATGCGCGACCAATCGGACCCCGCAGTTCAGCTACGACGATAACGTGCCCCCATTGCCCGTGGTGCGAACCTCGGCGACCAACGACACCCCAAGGCCGCTCCACACGCCTCCGGCCTGGACGGTCGCGCGCGGCGGAGCAGCAGCGAGCACACCAACAGGACAGGTCGGCAACGCCAATGCGGCCGCGCGCGTCGAGCCGCGCCGGGAGGGCTATTACAATGCCATCCAGATCTACCCCTGGAGCGAAGGCGCGCTGTTTCAGGTCTATGCCGCTGTCGGACAAATCACGACGATCGCGCTCGAACCCGGCGAAAGCCTGACCGGCGCGGGGCCGATCGCGGCGGGGGACACGACCCGCTGGATTATCGGCGATACCGAGAGCGGTTCGGGAACGACGCGGCGCGTCCATGTGTTGGTCAAGCCGACCCGTGCCGACATCTCGACCAATCTCGTCATCACCACCGACCGCCGCACCTATCTGATCGAATTGCGGGCCAGCGACGAGACGTGGATGCCTGCGGTCGCATGGGCCTATCCCACGCCGCCTGCGACCCAGCGCGTGACCGCGCCGGCCGCTCCGATCATTCCGGCCGAGGCTGCGCGAAACTACCGCTACGGCCTCTCCGGCGACAACCCACCATGGCGGCCGATCACTGTCTTCGACGATGGCCGCCGTGTCTATGTCGTGTTCCCCCGCGGCATCATCCAGGGCGAGATGCCGCCCCTGTTCGTCATCGGCTCGGACGGCGAGCCCGAGATCGTCAATAGCCGCATCTATCAGAACGTTCTCATTGTCGATCGCCTCTTCGGCGCGGCCGAGCTGCGGCTGGGCTCCGGCAACCGGCAACAGACCGTCAGAATCGTGCGGGTGCAGCCCGGCCAGACCGCGGCCGCGACCAGCGGACAAACCACGGCAACGGGAGGAGCGCCGTCATGAGTGAGACCGAAGGCCGGAAGGAGGACGGGATGGAGCTGGCCGGAGCGGTCGACGACAAGGCGGGCTCCATGCGCCTGCGCGCCGAAGCGCCGCGCGTCACCCGCATCTCGCGCAAGGTTCTGCTCGGCGCCGGCCTGGTCGCCGGTATCGGCATCGGCGGCGCACTGATCTATGCGCTTCAGGGCGTCGATCGCGGTGGCCAGCCCGAGGAGCTGATCTCGACCGATCGCCGCCAGACCGCAGATGGCTTGCAGGGGCTTCCCGGCAGCTATGGCGACGTGCCGGCCCTCGGCCCGCCGCTGCCGGGTGACCTCGGTGGGCCAGTGTTGCGGGCGCGCGAGGAAGGCCAGCCTATTCCCGCGACCCCGATGCCGGTTCCCGCGGCCGATCCCGAGGAGCAGCGCCGCCTTGCATATCTGGAAGCGGCCCGCACCAGCGAAATATTCTTCCAGATCAGGGCCGGCCAGAACACTGTTTCGCCCTCGATCCCGGCCGTTCCGGGCATGTCCGGCCTGACGGGTGCCGGAACGCAGGACAGGCACCTTGCCTTCCTCAATGCCGAAGTGGATCGGCGCACCGTGGCGACGAATCGTGTCATGGCGCCAGCGTCGCCCTACATCCTTCAGGCCGGCGCGGTAGTCCCTGCCGCGCTGATCACCGGCATCCGTTCCGACCTGCCAGGACAAATCACGGCCCAGGTGACGCAGAATGTCTATGACTCCCCGACTGGCGCGCTGCTCCTCATTCCGCAGGGCACCCGCATCATCGGTGAGTACGACGCCGGCGTGACCTTCGGCCAGCGCAGGGTGTTGCTGGTGTGGAACCGGCTGATCTTCCCGAACGGCCGCTCGATCGTGCTGGAACGCCAGCCGGGCGCTGACGTCTCCGGCTATGCTGGCCTCGAAGATGGGATAGACTATCAGTGGTGGGATCTGATGAAGGCCGCCGGCCTCTCAACGCTCCTCGCGGTCGGCGCGGAGCTTGCAACCAGCGAAGAGGATCGCCTGATCCGCGCTATCCGCGACGGCGCGCAGGACACCATCAACCAGGCCGGTCAGCAGATCGTCCAGCGCCAGTTACAGGTCGAGCCGACACTGACCATCCGGCCCGGATACCCGCTGCGGGTGATTATCGCCCGCGATCTGGTCCTCGAACCCTATGGAGCGCATTGATGAGCAATCTCAAACTCGGTCCATTGCCCAGACTCGGCGTGGTGCGCATCACCGTCTCGCTGCCGGAGCCACTGAAGGAGGAACTCGACCTCTACGCCGCCGAATATGGCCGGCTCTATGGCGAGGTCGATACCGCAACCCTGATCCCCCACATGCTCGAATCCTTCCTGCGGTCGGATCGCGGCTGGCGGAGCCGCAAGGCCAGGGCTGTTGGTAAATCACGACCCACGACCGGAGGCCAGCCTGGCGCGGTCGGCCGGACGAATCCGGCCGACACCGATCATTGAGCACGCCGGCCTTGCTGCTTGACGGCCAGTTCCCGCGCGAAGCTCAGGAAGCGCCGCAGGGCCGGATTGTCGCTTGAGGGTGACCAGACGGCGCTGAACGGCACGATGTCCTCGTTCGCGGTCAACGGACGCAGGGTCAGATCAGCATGGGACATGCTGGTCCAGCCCTGGGAAACCAGCGTGATGCCCTCGCCAATGGCGACCATGTGCATCAGCGTCTCGACCGTGACCTGACGATAGCTCACATCAGGATAGGTGCTGTAATCGGCGATGCGGCGCACGATATAGTCATGGACCTCCGGACCGGGCTCCATACTCGAGACGATGAACTGCTCCTGCCGCAGTTGCGGCCAGTCCACGGCATTGCTGTCCGCGAGCGGATGCTCGGCGCTCATGGCCACATGGACCCGCTCGCGCCAGAACTCCTCGACATCACAACCGGCAAGCGGCGCGTTGCCGGTAAAGAACGCGACATCCAGCTGCCGCGCACGGATCGCGCGCAGATGATCCTGTCGCCCGCCATCGAATATAACGAGCCTGACACCCGGATAGCTTTGACGATAGGTCGCGATCAGTTCGCGAAGGAATCCGCCACCAAGTGTGGTGATAATCCCGACTTTGACCGTGCCCTCTTCGACCCTGCCTGCGGCGCCGGCGCGTTGCAGGACGGCCTCCGCCATCTGAAGAACAGGAATGATGTCATCGAGCAGTTGGCTGCCGGCATCGGTGAGGCGCACCCCGGAGGTGGAGCGCTCAAACAGGGAGATGCCGATAGCATCCTCGAAATTGCGTACCTGACGGCTGACGCTGGACACTTTCATTCCAAGGGCGCCGGCGGCACCGGAAAAACTCATCTGCTCGGCAGCGGCGAGGACATAGCGCAACGCCCTCATATCAAATGGAAGTCCGTCCGAAGGCCAACGTACAGGCCGCTCCCAACGTGGCGCGTTCGATTTCTCCATCGCCGGGCATCCTCCCTCGTGTCCCTCTCCCTTCGTTCGCGCTAGGTTTCCTCGTTGGCCGCTCCCATCGCAGTCCTTATAAATGAGACAGCATCCTCGCTCGCCCATTCGGCCGGACCGTTCATATGGGCGAGTAGACACCCGTCTCCATTGACCAACAACGTAACCGGCAGGCCCAGCGCCAAGCCCTGTTTCTTAAGGCCGTTGAAGAGGGACAGTGTCTGTTCGCTATAGTATCTAAGATTGTCGATCCCGATTTCCTTGAGAAAAGCTAGCGGTTTGTCATTTCCGCCGGTATCGAGGTTTACGGCAATAACCTCGAATTTTTCGCCTCCCACTTCATTTTGAAGTGCGTCGAGCGCCGGCATCTCCTCACGACAGGGAGCGCACCATGTCGCCCAGAGATTAATCAGCAGCGTTTTTCCCTCGAAGTCGCCGACGCTTACTGGTGATCCGTCCGGCCCACTGAATGTCATTCCACGCATAGATCGCGGCTTTTCTGTCGTAAGCATTGCCGCGACCGCGCCCTTTGAAGCACTCCTTATCGCCGTCAACTGATCTGGCGAAACTGAGCAACTATCCGATACCGCCGCTTCAGCGACGCTCTTTTGCCTCTCATCGGAAAAACCGCCTGATACAAAAATGCCACCCAGTCCGGCCAACATTCCAGCAACCATAGCTAAAACTATCCAGACACCGGTAGACGGCCCGGCGTTGTCTTTTGCCATCTGTAGCAACCTCCCGGTCATTGATTCGCCATTACGCCACGAGCGCTGATCAGTATTTATCCATCCCGTTGACGGATCAGGCGCTTCAACTTCGAAAGCATGACGCTCGCTTCTTCCTCGTAGTCCATGGTGCCGAAAAACCTTCCTTCCGCATCCATGAGGATAACGCTGGCCGTGTGATCCATCGTATAATCACCACCCTCAAGCGGGACTTTCGCATGGTAGATCTTGTATGCCTTTGCGACGGAATCGATCTGTTCGGCGGTGCCGGTAAGCCCGATTATGCGGTCATCGAACGCCTCGAGATACTGCTTCATTTGCTCAGGCCCATCGCGCTCTGAATCAACAGAGACGAACACGAAATTAAGCTTGTCCGCATCAGGACCGAGTTGCTTTGCTAATGTTGTCAGTTCGAACAGCGTAGTCGGGCACACATCCGGGCAATATGTGAAGCCGAAGAAGACTGCGCTCGGCTTGCCTAGCAGATCTTTCTCCGTCACTGTCTGACCTTCGGTTCCAACCAATTGGAACGGCCCGCCCACCGTCGCGACACCAGTGCTGCGGAACTGAATATTCGGTTGTCGCTCCTTTGAGATGATAGTAACGGCTGCGAGGCCCATGCCGACTGCAAGCACCGCAGCCGTAAGTAGTCCGGTCGTTCTCCCTCGCATCAGTTTTCTCCATCATGCGATGACGCGGAGCCACCCTGATGATCCGATTGCGCCTGTCCGAGGGCCCCGGCGGCGAACTCAACCTCCACCGAACCGGCCAACTCAAACTGAAGAGTGACTGGCACCATGTCCCCTTCTTTGATCGGTTTGACGAGGTCGATCAGCATGAGATGGTATCCGCCTGGAGCGAGCTCAATCTTGCCACCGGCGGAAATGACCATCCCGTCAGGCACCGGGCGCATTTTCATAATGCCGTCGCTCATTTCCATTTTGTGGATTTCGACGCGCGATGCTGCGGTAGAGCTGGCCCCCACGAGCCTGTCAGTCACGGCCCCGTTGTTGGCCGCGTCGAAATATCCGCCGCCAACCTTTGCTGCCGGGGACGTAGCACGTGTCCAGGGATGATTAATTACGATGTCGCCAACACGAAAATCATGCGCGAACGCTGTGGATGCAGAGACGAAGGCAGCAGTTACCGAGAGGATACGGATATATTTGAGCATTGATTTCTCCATGCAACAGAATGAGCGCAGGGGCGCGCCGGATCGATTTTCTGTCAGATGAAGAATGAGGGTGGCGCCCGCGCTCCGAGGGACGGGACGACGAGTATGTCCGGCGGATCACCCTTTTCGAGCGGCTTCATGAGCTCGCCGGGCGATCCAGGCGGTATCAGCGCAACCAGATCTAACCATACCGGAGGCACCGTCGGCCCTGATGAAGCGGCAGACTTGCAAAGTGCCGCGCAACAGTCCTTTCCGAGAAACCCGAGCGGGTTATCCGGGCTGCTATATTTGTTGCCGGACGGCGCACAGATGACGAACCCTGGTGCGGACGGGCTGATAAACATAACCGTCTTGGCGTAAGCCGACGCCAGGCCCTGAAGCAAGATGACATAAGCAAGCAAGCCGACGGCGAGACCGGTTATCCAGCATCCACTTCTTATTCCGCGTGCAAGTTGCATGGCTAAAAGCTTAACTGGCCCCGTCAATACCGTCGATGTGACATGTCGCAACGCTCAATCGGCTGCAACTCGGAATGAAACGACATAATGAGCATCCCATGTAACAAGAGCTCTAAAGGATTATAGAGGTTCCCTGCACCGGGACGGCAGCACCTTCCTTTGGTTCAGGCTTTGTGCTGCCATCCAGTATCGATTTGTCAGACAGAATCACGCAGCCGGAACGGCATCCAGAAGTTCGTCAAAGAGCTTCTTTGCTTTAGGAGGGTGTTTGGCTGCTCTGGCACCTCCCAGATTGACAGGAGCTCCAACAGAAATGAGCATCACCATTCCCATTCCGTAATGCGGTGCACATTTCACACCATAAACTCCTTCCTTTTCGATAGTGATGGTGATTTCCTCATTGAGTTTTCCTGCAAACCCCTGAGCTCCTTCGGGAAGCATCTCCTTGATGCTAACCGCATTGTGAGACTTATCGGTAGGAACGAATGTCACTGTGTCGCCGGGAGCTGCCCGAACAAAGTCCGGTTCATACACCATGGGGCCCTTCTTTCCCTTGTTTAGCATCTGGACCTTGTGGTTAGTTCCAGACTGTGCGCGTGCAGACAACCCAGACACAACCGTAAGCGCAGTTGCGCCTGCGAGTATCTCGCGTCTTGTCAGCATATCAAACTCCTTGATGTTGTTAGCGGTTAACTCGTTCCCCTTGCCTGACTCATTTCGGTCAGGTTGTTTGAGATTTTTGCGTCAGTTAATAGGCGAGGAACGTCCTGCTCTCTCGGCGTTAGCGAATGCGAGATGCGATAGATCGATGCTGGCGGAATGTTTCGGATGATGCTTCCCAACAATTGAGCTTTCAATCCGCATTTAAGTAGGATGCCCGCGGGAACAGGACACCGTATGCCATAGGTGAACTGAAACATGTGGCCGCTCGGCTCAAGCCTGAGCGCCGCGCTCCGGACGATCCTGTAGATGGTCCGGGCAGGCATCGACAGAAGTGGCAGACCGCTTACGATGGCATCGTATTTTGCAGCCTTATCGACCCCTGCCGCCGACAGGCGTGCGGCGTTGCCTCGAACAATCCTGATGCCGGGGAAACGTTCAGAGAGCAAATCTGCGAAACATTCATCCAGTTCGACCAGGGTGAGTTGCTCCCGAACAAGTCCCCGTGCCAATAGCGCCTCGGTGAAAACGCCTGTGCCCGGTCCAAGTTCAAGAACCTTTCCATTGGTGTAACCGACGGCGTTTGCCATCAACCCGGCCAGAGCCGGGCCGGAAGGCATGACTGCCCCTACCGTCAGCGGATC